>CAYSIV010000320.1:0-7065 GCA_964431175.1 uncultured Anaerolineales bacterium | reverse complement strand
TCGTCGCCACCTGCCTGGTGGACACCGGCTCGCGCATGGACGACGTGGTGTACGAAGAATTCAAAGGCACGGGCAACATGGAATTGCATCTCTCGCGCAAATTGCAAGAGCGCCGCATCTTCCCCGCCTTCGACATCGAGCGCTCGTCCACCCGCCGCGAAGAGTTGCTGCTCGGCCCCGACATCACGCCGCGCGTCTGGCTCATTCGCCGCATGTTCGGCCAGATGATTGGCACGCCGCCCAACGGCGCCGGGATGGACATCACTAACGCCACCGAGGCCATCATCCAGAACATGGCCAAAACCTCGAATAACGTGGACTTTTTGGAAGGCATTAGCAAGAACGGGTTTTAAGCAATGAACAATGCTCAAATGAACAATGAACAATCGGAGATTGTCGCATTGTTCATCGTTCATTAATCCTCTGCGGCTTGACTTGCCCAAGGTCGGGCGATATGATCGCCGCCAATGTCCAATATAAACCCTCCTGCTTCTCAACGCCCCGATTTTGTTCGTCTGGCGCTTGAGGTTTTAGGCGCCGGTCTCCAGCGCTACGCTGTTCATCTGGTGCTGGTCCTCGTCGCCCTGGGCGCTATCTGGCTGGCGCGCTCGAACGTGATCGGGCGAGTCCCAAGTGAAATTAACCTGGAGGCGATCGCGGCCATCGCCGATACGAACTCCACCGTTGCCCCAACCGAGGCGGCCTCTCCTGGGGTCGGCGGGGAAGCCGCTGTGGCGGCTATCAACATCAGCGAGTCCACCGAGCTGACTCGTGAGACCGACATCCACACCAACATTCCCACCCGCCCGCGCACGGACGTGATTACTTACACGGTGGTGTCGGGCGACACATTGTTTGGCATCGCCGACAAGTTTGGCCTTAAGCCAGAGACGCTGGTGTGGGGCAACCCCATTCTGAAAGATGACCCGCACCTTCTGCGGCCCGATCAGGTTCTGCGCGTTCCGCCGACGAACGGCGTTTTGCGCGACGTGCAACCGGGCGACAAGCTGGAGACGCTGGCCAAGTTTTATGGCGTGGCCGTGGACGACATTGTGAACTGGCCCGGCAACGATCTCGACCCGGACCAGCCGGAACTGAAGGAAGGGCAGTTGCTAATGGTGCCGGGCGGCCATCGCGAGTTTGTGCAGTTCGTAGTGCCGCAAATCAAACGCGCCGTGCGGCGCGCCCTCTCTGGCGGGAGCGACCCCGGGCCGGGGCAGTGCGCGGGGGGCTACACTGGCGGCTCAATTGGGTCGGGCTATTTCATCTGGCCGGCCAATAGCCATTATCTGTCGGGCAACAATTATTGGTCAGGGCATCAAGCCATTGACATCGCCGCCGGGCTGGGCGACCCGATCTACGCCGCCGACAGCGGGGTGGTAGTGTTTGCCGGGCCAAGTTTCTGGGGTTACGGCAACATGGTGGTTGTCGATCATAGCAACGGCTGGAACACGTTGTATGCCCATCTCTCGCAATGGAATGTCTCGTGCGGGCAGAGCGTTTTGCAGGGCAACCTTCTTGGTTTGGCCGGAAGCACTGGCAATTCCAGCGGCCCGCACTTGCACTTTGAGATGAACTATCAAGGTTCGCGGCCCAATCCCTGGAATTATCTGCCTCCTCCTTAAGTGGTTTGAGCGATGGATCTGTTGAGCGCCCGGCGAGTTGGCGGTCATGCTTTTCTGCTGGCGGTGGCGGTGAGCGTGATCTGGATTGGGCGCGGCAATGTATTGAGCCGCGTGCCAGCCAGCCTCGATGTTGGCGAGTTGGCGGCCATTAGCAATGTCGTTCTCACAACCACTCCCGGCCTGGCGGCAGGGGCGGCTTCAGCGGCGACCAAAGGGGAGGCCGCCGCTGGCGGCATCACCCGCCTCACCGAGATTCACACCTATGTTCCCGACCGCACTCGCCTGGAGATCACCAGCTACACGGTGCAAGAGAATGACACGATTCTCGGCATCGGCGACAAGTTTGGCCTCAAGCCGGAAACCATTGTTTTTGGCAACCCTATTCTCAAAGACAACCCGCACTTTCTGGAGCCGGGGCAGACCCTTCGCATTGCGCCGCTGGATGGCATCATTCGTGAC
Source organism: uncultured Anaerolineales bacterium (assembly GCA_964431175.1). Taxonomy (GTDB): domain Bacteria; phylum Chloroflexota; class Anaerolineae; order Anaerolineales; family VGOW01; genus VGOW01. The sequence continues at coordinate 4,981 of CAYSIV010000320.1, read as the reverse complement.
GTGCTGGCCGGCGACACGATTGGCGGCCTGGCCAAAGTTTACGGCGTCCAGCCGGAAGACATCATCAACTGGCCGGCCAACAACATCGATCCTGACAATCCACAAATCTCAGCCGGGCAGGTGCTGTTCGTCCCGGGCGGGTCGCGCGGGCTGATCCAATTCCCGGACAACACGGTGAACACGCCGGCGGTTGGTAGCGGGTCGGCGGGTGGTGGCAACCTGCTTCCGCCGCCCAAAGGGCCGCTGGTTCTGCGGTCGGGAACAGGACAGTGCCCCGGCGGTTATAGCGGGGTGGTGGGCAGTGGCGGCTTCATCTGGCCGGCGGCAAATCATTATCTGTCGGGGTACGACTTCAGCGGCATTCATCCCGGGATCGATATTTCTGCTGAACTGGGCGTTTCGGTATACGCCGCCGACAGCGGCATTGTGGTTTTTGCGGGCCGAAGCGAGTGGGGCTACGGCAACACCGTCATCATCGATCACGGTAATAACTGGTACACGCTTTACGCCCACCTCTTGCAGTGGTTTGTGGATTGCGGGCAGGGCGTGTATCAGGGCAACGCCATTGGCGCCGCGGGCAACACCGGCCACTCTGCCGGGGCGCATTTGCATTTTGAAATCTATTACGGCAACGCCCAAACCAACCCCTGGAATTATTTGCCGCCGCCCTAGAAAATTATGAGGTCAGAAGGATGAAATGCCTTCTACGACAGTCATTCATCCTTCTTAATTCTTCCTTCATCCTTCCCCAAACGCCTATCTCCGATTACAATCCATTCCATGCTTCGCGGCGCAATCTTCGATCTTGGCTCAACCCTAATCTCCAACGATTACAACAACAACTGGTCAAAGCTCCGGCCCCGCATGATTGCCGACCTGATTGCTGAACTGCAAGCGCAAAGGCTGGTGTTTGATCCCGAGCCCTTTGCCGGCGCCTTCACTCGCACCTTCAACGACTTCGACGCCCAACGGCAGACTCACTTCAAAGAGATCACGTCCGAATACGTTTTGCGGACGGTGTTGAATGAGCTGAACATCCCGCCTGACGGCCTGGACTTCCCGCGCGCCCTGGCCGCCTACTTTGCTTTCAGCGAAACCTTATGGAAGCCGATGCCGCATGTTCACGAAACGCTGGCCGAACTGGGCTCAGCCCGGCTCGGCCTCAAGTTGGCCATTGTCTCCAATGCCGCCGACACTGCCAACGTCCAACGGCTGATCGACAACCACCGCCTGCGCCGCTATTTTGATCCCATCGTCGTCTCGGCGGCGGTTGGCGTTCGCAAACCCAACCCGCGCATCTTTGCCCCGGTGCTGGAAGCCTGGCCCATCCCGCCGGCCGAGATTGTGATGATTGGCGACACGCTGGGCGCGGATACCCTGGGCGCGAAGCACGCCGGGATGAAAAGCGTGTGGGTGACAATGGAAGCCGACACGCCCTCCAATGAAGCACATCGCCACACGATCATTCCAGATGCGATTGCAAACTCTCTGGCCGAACTGCCCGAAATACTTGAAAGAATATAGGAGTCAGGAGTCAGGAGTCAGAAGCCAGAATGTTGACAAGCGAACTTCTGACTCCTGACTCCTGACTTCTGGCTTCTGAATTCTAAAATTAATGAAACTTTCGATCCTGATGCCCGTCTTCAACGAAGCGCCCACCATTGCCGATGTGGTGGCGCGTGTGCGCGCCGTGCCGTTGGAGCACGAAATTGTGCTGGTGAACGACGCTTCGTCCGACGGCACCCATGCCATTGTGGCTGCCATGAGCGCGCCCGACCTGAAGGTGATCCATCATCCGATCAATCACGGCAAGGGCGCGGCGATTCGCACCGGGCTGATGGCCGCTACGGGCGAGGTGATTGTGATCCAGGATGCCGATCTTGAATACGACCCGAGCGACTTCTCCCGCCTGCTTGAACCCATCATCGCCGGTCGGGCCGACGTTGTTTATGGGATGCGGTCGCTGGAAAGCCAGCGGCCCATCATGCGCCTGGGCAATCATTTTGTTACCTTCATGACCAACGTGATGTACGGCGCGAAGTTGAAGGATATGGAAACCTGCTACAAGATGATGCGCCGCGAGATCGCTCTGGGCCTTGATTTGGAGTGCCGCCGCTTCGACGTGGAGGCCGAGATCAGCGCCAAGCTCCTGCGCGCCGGTCATACCATTCACGAACTGCCCATTCATTACACCGCCCGCTACGAAAACAAAAAGCTCTCGCCGTCCGACGGCTGGCCCGCTTTGCGCGCGCTGTGGAAGTATCGCAACTGGAAGCCAAAACAATAAGCCCCATGCCGCCTACTATCCGGCTTGTTGCTATAGTTGTCACTAATAATCTTTCGATCAGCCAACTGAAATAATCTTAGCTGGAATTGACTTACCTTGTTTTAGAACTATAATGCTCTTACTGACCAGAATTGCCTACTTCGATCCTTTGAGGAGGGAAACATGAGCGAAAATTTGCAGTTATTGAAAGCGGTGACAGAAAAACCGTCGGCAGTGGCGTGGTTCAAGGGGCTGTTTACGCAGGCCCACGTTGAAATCACGGACACCAGTGAGCGCTTCACCATTCTGCATCACGGTGACCGAGCGGAAGTTATGACCGGTTTCCGGGCCGACCGACCCAACTTTGTCGTTCCGCTGCAGAGCGATAATGTCCGGCGGCTTTCGGCGGCCTTTGCCGACGACGTCATAGACGGTCAAGAGCAATATCGTATCGTCAAATTTATGCTCAAACCCTGCCTGAAGGCTTCGCTGGACATGCCTATTCTGCGAAACAAAACATTGCAGAAGATCGTAAAGGTCGATACGCACTGGCAGGAGGCGCTGCTCGACCCTCAGGGCAATGAAGATGAGCAGGTCACCATCATCTTCGTGAACAAGCAGTGGCTAGTGATCCCCGGCTATCACGGCAAGCCGCAGCGACGGTTGCGGCTAACACCCGAGCAACTACTAGACTTTCAACGCCGGGTATTTCATGCCGACGAGGCGAACAAACTTACCACGTGGGTTAAACTGGCGCGGTGGTATGTGAAATGGCGTGACGAAATCACAGTGCCGGTGTAGCCGGGAGCGAAGCGCGCTTCAAGTTGGGGCCAGTTGCGTCTTCAGGTCGCCGGTAGTCGCTGACTGAGCCTAACCACAATATACATATCAGTCTCAAAACCCTGTCATGACCACTGCCTGGCTGGCCGTTGTCAATCCCCGCGCTGGGCAGAGTCGCTCACCTGGTTGGCGGAGGGCGATTGTCGATCGCCTCAATCGCGAGCTTGGCGCCGAAGTTGTGTTTACAGAGCGCCCCGGCCATGCCGAAGAGTTGTCTGCTGGGGCACGCGCATTTGAAGGCCTGGCTGTCTTCGGCGGTGACGGTACCACTGCTGAAGTCGTCAACGGTATGGACCTTGATCGGCAGGCGCTGCTCCTGTTGGCCGGAGGCACCGGTAATAGCCTGGCGCGCGATCTCGGTCTCACTTCTCTCGATACCGCCTTCGCCGCCGCGCGTGAAGGTCGTCGCCAAACACTTGACCTGATCCGAGTGGCATTCTGCATTCAAGAAAAAAGTTATTCTCGATTGGCAATCAGTACCGCCTCGGTAGGCTACGCCGCCGAAGTAGTGGTACTCGCCAATCGTTTCTTTAAACCCTTGGGGGCGCTGTGCTATCCTGTGGCTGCTACTTTTCAGGCCGCTCGCCAACATGTGTTTCCGCTCGCGGCAAGTGTGGATGGCGAGCCTTTCAGCGAGCAGTGGTTGAGCAATGTAATGGTCAACAACACCTGCCATGCCGGAAACTTCCGCGCGTTCCGCCGAGCCGATCTGAATGATGGGCAGATGGTGGTGTTGATGGCTCGCGCCGGGTTTGCGTCTCAGCTTCTCCACAACTTCGCCGTCCTCACCCGCACTTACCTCTACACCACCGCCGCCGAAGTTGCCGCGCGGGAGTTGACCCTCAAGCTGCCAACCCCTCGGTGCCTGATGATTGACGGCGAACTCTGGGAGGGTGTCACTGAGGTGCGGTTTGAGGTATTGCCCGGGAAGTTGAAATGTGTCGCGTGATCTTATGACCAAGGGCCGTGAGCATTTCATCGTCTCCCTCAACTGGATCGATGTCGTCACTCTGATTAGCCTACTGCTAGCCTGCCTCGGCCTACTGGCTGTGCTGCGCGGCCTGCTCAGCCTGGCAATCGCCTTCATGCTCCTGGCGATGTTCACCGACATGCTGGATGGTGCGCTGGCTCGCTCTTCCTTCAAGGCTCGGGGTGAAAGCGAATTTGGCCGTTATCTCGATAGCTTCTGTGATGTCTTTGTCTACTTGGTTCTACCGATGTTCGTGCTCTATCAGTTTGGCATGCAGGACTGGCTTTCGCTGGTGGCTATCTTCGGCTTTTTCGTCAGCGGTCTGCTGCGCCTCTCCCGCTTTAACATGATCGGCGCCGTAGAGGAGGCGGGCATCAAGTATCACCTGGGCTTGCAAGTCATTTGGAGTCATCTGGTTGTCGTGCTAGCCTTCCCTCTTTGGCGCTGGTGGGGGCCTTCAATCCGTTACCTAATCGTTGCTGTGGTGCTTGTCATGAGTGTGCTCATGGTTTGCAATCTCCGTTTTCGCAAGCCCGTCGCCTATGTCCAATTGGCTGTACTCATCCTGTCGGTCACAGCTGTTTACTTTTATCTTCACTTCACCGGCAACCTGACCCCATGAAAATTGTTGATTTCGATTTCGATCCCGATCATTTACGGCGCTTTCTAGAATTCCCTTATCTTCACTACGGCTCTGACCCCAACTGGCTGCCCGATCCCGACGAGGCGCGTCTGCTGGCCCCCCGCCACTCACCCTCGCCCGCAACGATCTGGCGCAACTTTCTGGCCGTTGACCCGGACAGCGAACAAATTCAGGGGCGACTCTCTGCCATTGTAAATACAGACCTCGTAGACGAGAACGGCCGGCCTTTCGGTCAGATCGGCTTCTTCGAATGTGTGGACGA
>CAYSIV010000319.1:2335-7069 GCA_964431175.1 uncultured Anaerolineales bacterium | reverse complement strand
GTGCATCGAGTACATCGCCGAGGACGAACTCCTCGAAGTCACGCCGCAGAACATCCGCATTCGCAAGCGCCTCCTCAGTTCCGACGAGCGAGCCAAGAGCGCCAAGAAACGCGAAGAGGAAATGGAAACCGAGGCGGCCTGACATCTGCCGCAGGATTCGATATTCTGCCCTTACAACCATCTCGTTATATTAGAGCTACTATGCCACCACAAATTCCAGCTAATCGCTCCTCAATAGAACAATGGCAGACTGAGCAACTGAGGCTAACCGCATTTCCAACACCTACACAAATTGGAGGGTCCGGGTGGTGGGAAGGTGTCGTTGGTGAGCCTCCTGAGAACAGAACATTAAAACCCAAAGTTGGTGTTCAGCAAGATGAAGGCCCTTTTGAACACGGCAGGTTAATGCTGGCCATTCAACCAGATCGAGTCGATTGGTTGTTTACTACCAGTGATGAACACGAATCAGTTATACCGTTTCCCATTGCCCTAGCTTCCTTCAATGAAGGAATGTTTCGTTGGTTTGAGAATTGTCCCTCTATGCAAAGGCTGGCTTTTGGCGCGATTCTTACACAACCGATAACTGACCGTATTGCAGGTTATCGGCAATTGTCGGCATACCTTCCCTCTGTCAACATTGATGCTGAGAATAGTTCAGATTTCTCTTACCAGATTAACCGGCCCCGCTCTTCGAAATCTGTAATAGCAGGATTAAGGATCAACCGACTTACCAAATGGTCGGTTCAGACACGGATGCAGGTTAGATTATTGCCCATTTCGCGGCCTGTTGATGTCTTAGAAGGCCCGGTTGCTTGTAGATTGGAACTAGATATTAATACATCACAAGACTATAGGGGAGAGTTTTCCAAGGATCGCCTTCGTGAAATCTTTCAAGAACTGGTTGAGATGGGGCGAGAGATAGCTAGTGAAGGAGACATACCATGACTAGCGCAACGACTCAGATATCCGAGAGATCTAAGCACCGGTCTCAAGCTATCCAAGAATGGATCGTTAGCCCTAGTGCGACTTCCGTTGCCAAAGAGCAAGCGGGGCCAGATGAGAGAAATCAGACTTATTCAATTAACATCAGCAGACGTTTACTCATCCAATATGCTGCACAGGTTGCACATTCTTTGGATTGGTCAATCATTTCAGAGAGTTCTACCGATTTACTTCCTCTGCTGCAAGATGTTGAAGAGAATATCCAACAATTGTTCCATATAGCCAAAGATGAAATATTTGAAGACGGAATGGAAAGCGAATTCTCACGTGATTTGATTTACTATATCAGTCGATTCGGCGATGATGCGATGGAGGCAATCACTCGTATCATAGTGTCTATGTCAATCAATGCTGAGATCGTTTCGGAATGTTTGCGGTGGTTAGGGAGGATTGAGCATCCTGAAACCTGTAATTCACGATTATGGTTACTTGAGCATAGCCTTAACTCTTTATCAGCCCGTATACGAGATGGCGCCTTATTGGGTTTGGCATCGCTAGATGATCCCATGACTATCCCATATCTACGACAGGCTATCAAACATGAACCAGTTGAAGAACTTAAAGAAGATATGAAGCAGGTTCTAGCTCAACTGGAGGAAACCCTCCATGCCGTTCATTCTGAGAAAAATACGGAAGTCAAAGTGGTACAAAAGTGAAGGCACCCCTTGGTTAGCACAAGGTGACCTGCAGGCCGATTCCTTAGGCGACCTAACGACACAGCAGAACGAATTGTCGGTATGGCAAATTCAAGATGATTTATCAAATTTAGATCGCGTGCTTGCCGCTATGGCAGCCAGCACACATCAAATATCTAATTTAGACTATGCATTACTTCGACAGGAGCTGTTACCTGGGATTAAAACCAAAAGTACGCTAGGAATGTCACTCGACGAAGATGCTAACATATGGCACATTGATCTAATTGAACTATCAGCACAAAAGCTGTTTGCCCTCGCCAATGTAATTCAGTCACAAGCTCAAATCAAGAGAAAACCAGAAAAAGAAGTTCTCAAATTAGTAGCTCAAGCTATCACCTCGGGCCAAATTGATAGATATAGACTCAAACCTGAGAGCTTGGCAAAAGTAGAGCAGTACATTTCCGGTCAAAACCCCCCAAGCGAATAAACACAATATCGGGAAATGGGCAATTGGAGTGGGTTGCCCCTTTTTTGATCCTTGACAAAAAGCCAAAAATATGTAACCATATGGTTACATATATGGCAACCATCACTCCTTACAAAGCCATCGCCGATGGCACTAGGCGGCACATTCTCGATCTGCTGCGCACCGAGAATCTGACTGCCGGGGCCATCGCCGGGGCCGTCATCGGGCGGTCGCGGCGAATGACCCGCCCTGCCGTGTCCAAGCACCTTGCCATTTTGCGCCGTTCGCGGCTGGTGGTGGCCAAGAAGCAGGGACGCGAACATCTCTACACACTAAACGCCGAGCCATTGCGGGAGGTGAACGTGTGGATCAAACAATACGAGGCTTTTATCGATCAGCAATTGCAGGCCTTCAAGGGCTATGTTGAGACCGAAGCCGGAAAGGAGAAGAGTCATGGCTAAAAAGGTTGAGCGCACCATCACCATCGCCGCCCAGCCGGAACGGGCCTGGAAAGCGTGGGTGGAAGAAATGAACGCCTGGTGGACAATGCCCTATTACAACGACCACGACCGGGCCACCGGCCTTTACCTGGAACCGAAACTGGGGGGACGTTACATCGAAAAATGGGGCGAAGACGGCGCGGGCTTCCTCATCGGCTACATCACCGAATGGCTGCCGCCCCGGCGGCTGGCTTACACTTGGAGTCAGGCTGATTGGGGCGGCGTCATCACTCTCATTCGAATCGAATTTCAACTTGAGGGCCAGGGCAGCACTCGAATGATCTACGTTCACGAGGGGTTTGAACGCCTGCCCGATGAAACTGCGCGAGAGGGTTACGACAGCGGCTGGACCGAATTGGCCGCCCGGCTGAAAAACTATATTGAGAAAGGAAACCCCGTATGACCGGTGCTCTTGAAATCCTCAATCAGCTTGATCGTATTCGGGCCGAGACTCTCAAGCGGCTCGATGGTCTCAGTCAGGAACAACTCGACTGGCGGCCAGCGGCTAAAGAGGGCGAGGAAGCCTGGTCGCCGGGCGAAGTCTTTATGCACCTGGCGATTGACGAGCACTACCTGCGCGAGCAGATCGCCCGGCCCCTGCTGGAAGGCATCAAGCCGCCGGAGGGCATCACCTTTCTGCCGCCGCCCCCGCCCCACGGCGCAACGAAGGAGGTCATCCTGTTCTGGTTCAACCGCGCCCGAACGATGACCCACCGTTATCTCGAAAATCTTCCGGCGAGCATCGATCTCGAACTCAAGCACGCTGGCGGCCTGGAGCCGATGAACGGCCTGGAATGGGTCGAGGGTTACGGCGGGCACGAGGCCTTTCATCACCGGCAAATTGACGCATTGATCGTGCAGGTGACTCAGCCAGAGTCAGAAATATCTGCATAAGGCGGCCCGATCTGCTTTCAACGGATATTGAAACGGAAAGCGGATGGCATCATCCGCTTTTCTGTTTTGCGATAGCATCCAGCGAAAGTTCTTGCTTCCTGAGGTAAGATTCCGGCTATGCCCAAACCCATCCTCGTCTACGGTGCAACCGACTGCGACGACACCGAGCGGACGCGCGAACGCCTGAAGGAACTCGGCGTGCCGTTCCGAGAAGTGAACATTGACCACGACGCCGAAGCCGAACGCTTCGTCATCTTCATCAACGACGGGGATCGTAGCACGCCGACAATCGTCATCGGCGAAGGCAGGCGCAAGGCCATCATCGTCGAGCCGACGAATGAGGAGATTGACGAGATGGTGAGGGAGGCCGGGTATCAGCTCTCTTGAGCAGGCACTATGTAACTGCGCGAAGACGACACTTGGTTATCAATAATGACGACTGCGCCGCCCGGGCCGAAATTTTGGTAAGCCTGACTCCGGCCCGCAAGATGAGCCTCGACGAGTGCATCGAGTACATCGCCGAGGACGAACTCCTCGAAGTCACGCCGCAGAACATCTGCATCCGCAAGCGCAACCTCAGCGCCGACGAGCGCGGCAAGCTCTCGAAGAAGGCGAAAGAGGAATTGGAAGCCGAGACAGCGTAGGGGCGGCCCTTGTGGCCGCCCTTGGTTATCCACAGATTACGCAGATTTCCGCAGATTTGTTTGAGTAATCTGTGATACGCGAAACGTGCGGAAATCTGTGGATAGATGAACGTCTTCTACAACGGCGAACTGCTGACCTACCACCCCATCGGCGGCAAGCAACTCAGAGAACTGCTCGTAGAGAGGGCCGCATGAATGGTGATGATCATGCTCGATCATCGCTCCACTAACACTGCTCTCCCCAACACCGCCTCATTCTCTCCCGCCAGCCGCCGAAACACATCGGCCAATTGCGGATTGTCCTGCACCCGCATCGTGGTGTCATGTTCAGGATTGTCATCGTTTTGCCAGTATTCGTTCCACCATGAGAAGCCAATGATGCGCGGCCAACGCCGGCTGGTAAGGTCGGTCAACGCCGCCTCGGCCCATTCAGCCTGATCGCCGAGTGGGTTACGCGCCGCGACGCCAAACTCCAACAGCACAATTGGCTTGTCGGGGGAGAGCGCGGCCAGGCGCGGATACACCGCATCCATCTCGTCGCGGAAGGACGGCCATTCGTCGTCGAAGGGCGTCTGGGCGCCGTACACGCT
>CAYSIV010000319.1:0-2325 GCA_964431175.1 uncultured Anaerolineales bacterium | reverse complement strand
ACCCCGATCCAATCAATCCATTCGTCGCCCGGATAGTAGTTCTCGAAACGATTCCAATCTTCGCCCGGCACATCGGCGTTGTTGACGTGAAACACCCACACGATGTTGCGCGCCCCCTCGTCACGGGCGATCCCGACGAGGCGCCGATACGCATCGCGGAACCGCTCGGGGCCGTCGGGTTCATTTGGCTGGCCATATTCATCCAATGTGCCGCCGCCGTTCCAGACCCCATTCCACGAAAACCACTCGCCGTTGACCTCAGTGCCAAACTCGGCGATGAGCGGCGAGCCGAAGTCTCGGGCGTCGCTTGCCCAGGCATAAAGCGCGTTGTCAAAGTCGCCGTTGATGATCCGGTCGAGAGTGAAGGTCGGCTCGGCATCGCCCTGAACGGCGTCGCTTCGCATCATCAGCCTGAGGTAAGGGACACTACCCGAGTCTCGAATCCAGGTGACAGTCTCCATCGGAAAACGCCGGTCGCGATACCAATTGTGAGAGAAATACACCCATGTTGCCGGCTTGCCAACTGCCTGCTCGTACGAGCGCGCGTCCTCAAGCGTGATGTCGTCTTCTTCACCCGTGACGCCACCCGGATAGGCCGAATGATAAAGCTGGCCTGCGGGCGGGACGCCGATAATCTCAAGGCGTGTTTCCGATTCTGCCGACGGCGTTGGCGAGGCGAGCGGTTCGATGGTTGGCGCGGCTGTGGGCGGGATTGGGGTGGGCGTCGGCGCGGGTGGAAATACTCCGCATGCGCTCACATACAGCATCACCAGCCCCAAGCTAATCACCAATCGTGATGACGGATGGCGGTTCATGGTTTGCTCTTGCTGACACCTGCACCCACCGACAGGTGCGGTGTGACAACAGCCCTTGTATTGAAGAACTGTGTGAAGGGACGTTTCGCGTTTCACGCACGGCCCGTAGGGGAGAAGTGGCGGCAGAGGGAGCGATCCCTCTGTCGGCCATAACTTAGCCGCCGCCCGTGATTACAAAGCGACACTGAGCATAAATGGGTTTAGTTTCCAAACAAGTTTCTTCTTTAGCACCAAAGCCACAAAATCATTTCGGGTTACATCATGTTTATCTCGAATTTGCTTATACTGCGCCCAAGACAATGGCCCCTTTTTTAGCGATGCAAGGACATCGTTGGCAAAACCCGGATTAATGTCATGGCGCTGTACTTGCTGTATTGTATACCTGCCATCAGTTACAAGTAAACCTAAACCCTTGTCGGCGCAAAACTTCTTCAAGCTCGTCCACTTATTTAGGTTTATATGCAAGGCCATCTTGAAAATCGGCTTGATCTCTACGACTACCCCTTTGCTATTTTTGAAAACGAGCAAAACGTCTGGATAGTAAACATGCCTTTTGCCTTCATATTCGTAAGGGATTTTGAAAGGTTGCTCTTGATAGAACACGACTTCGTCAAGTTGCTCAAGCCATTGAAAGAAGTCAAATTCCAACTCTGACTCGTACTCAATCGCACGATTCATTTTGCTACTATGAAAACCCCCTGCGTTGCCTTCGCCACTTAATGACACATTGCGTTTGCGCTCTAAACCTTCAATATCTGCTGAGGTGAGCATTGCTACTGCGCTGGGCCAAATGACATTGGCAAGCAAACCCTGAAATTTCTCCGAGAGTGCCTTTTTCTTGTAGTCCTTCCAGCGAGCGACTTTCCGTTGATGAACAATCTTGCGGGCTTCGCCTAAATGGGTCGTAGCAACTCTTCGGCTCTGAAACGCCAAATAAGCAACCAGCGGCAAGGAATACTTTTCAGGCAAGTGAGAAAGATCTGTCTCAGCAAAGTCAACAAGCCTGCTTATTGCTCCTTCGTCTCTGGGGCGAATCGCACCCTGCACATATGAAAGCAACTCAGCGCATGATTCACTTGATTTGCCGCTTTTTAGTTCCCGTTGGCCTTTGGAAACAATCTTTCTGAGCGACTTGTTGAGAATCTGGCGGACACGTTCTCTGGAAACTCCAATCTCTTGACCAACTGCTTCAAGCGTGTGCGGGTCGCCGCCCATCAAGCCATATCGTAATTCGACAACCGTATTCTCCCTTGCTGTAAGAACTTTGCTTTGAGCCAGAGTGAAATACTCAGCAAAATAGTCGTTTTCGAAATTCATACGATATGGGTTACGGATGTGTGGCGCGCTTGGCTTTGAACGAGGCGGCTAACGTTCGGCATCAGCGGCGCGGGGCAGGACGAGCATCCAGGTCGAAAACGGAAAACTGCTTGCGATAGCCGATCAGTCCCCCACGCGGGCGACAGCCCCCGCGTCTACTACAATCGACCCTGCCGCCTTACGGCATTCCCTC
>CAYSIV010000318.1:0-7085 GCA_964431175.1 uncultured Anaerolineales bacterium | reverse complement strand
GAACTGGTGCGGAAATATGCGGTGGAAGCCGGGGCCGAGGGCGCATGCAAGTGTAACCACTGGATGCACGGCGGCAAGGGCGCGATTGAACTGGCAAACGCCGTGATTGCGGCGGCAGAGAAGCCCAAGAACTTCCAGTTCCTCTATCCGCTCGAGGCCAGCATCAAAGAGAAGATTGAAGCCATCGCCAAATTCTACGGCGCGGACGGCGTAGACTATTCGCCCGAGGCTGAAGCCAAAGTGGAGCTTTACACCCGGCTCGGCTTCGACAAACTGCCGATCTGCATGGCCAAGACCCACCTGTCGTTCACGGACAAACCCGAGATCAAGGGCGCGCCGACCGGTTTCCGCGTTCCCATCCGCGACATTCGAGCCAGCGTGGGCGCGGGCTTCCTCTACCCGCTGGTCGGCTCCATGCGCACCATGCCCGGCCTGCCCACTCGCCCGGTGTTCTTTGACGTTGACTTGGACTTGGGGACGGGGAAGGTGAAAGGGCTGTTCTAAACCGACGTGGAGACAAGGAGACTTGGAGACAAGGAGAGTGCCATCTCCTTGTCTCCCCTTCTCCCGGTCTTGCTATCAAACTGCTGTGCGCGCATTCACCCTCGGCGCCTTATTCAGCCTGAAGACGACGACCTCGTTCTGGGGGATCATTTGGTTTCTGATCCTCATCCCGTGGCTGGGGTGGTCGGCGGCGCGGGTCGTGTCGCTGTCGTTTTGGGACGCCGCCCTGGCCGGGATACTCTCGACGTTGGCGATGTACGTCGGCGAGTGGGCGCACCAACTGGGTCATGCCCGGGCGGCCCGGCGCGCCGGTTACCCGATGATTGGCATTCACTGGGTCTGGTGGCTCTCGTCCTCTATTTATCCGAAGGATGAGCCGCCTCTACCGCCCCGCACTCATATTCAGCGCGCGCTGGGCGGCTTTTGGGTCAATGTATTGATCGGCCTTCTGCTCGCGCCGCTGGCATTTTACCTCTGGCCGGGCGGCGGCCTCTGGGCCTGGGTGTTTGCCTTCAGCGCCACCTTCAACTTCTTTGTCCTCGGCCTCGGCGCGCTCCTGCCCATTGACATCCCCGGCGTTTTCACGATTGACGGCGGGACGATCTGGCGGTACTGGCGTGAAAGCCGACAACCGTCAAACGACACCCACAGGGGGCCAGGCCAACGTCAAACGTGACCCCTGCTGGTTGTCGGTTGTCGTTTCATTTCCCCATTTCCCTCTTTTCCCAAATTTCCCTAATTCCTTCCAACTCTTCCGGCGTGTTGCAATTCAGAAAAGTTAATAGCTCCGGGTCGAACTGCTTGATCTCGTCCTCGCCCAGCCAGCGCAGGTTCAGGTCGGGGAAGAAGCTGATGACGCGCATCTTGCCCGCGTCGAGGGCGCGGCGGATTGGCTCGAGGCAGGCTTTGCTGTAGATGGCGCGAAAGGGTTCGGCTTCGGCCCTCACCCCCGGCCCCTCTCCCGACGCATCCTGAGCGGACACTGAGCTTGCCGAAGTGGAAGTCGAAGGACGCATCGGGAGAGGGGGGGTGATTCGTGGCACAACGGCATCAAAGTCCGGCGCGAGGGAGATCATGTGTTCAAGTAACGGAAGATTGACGAAGGGCATGTCGCAAGCCAGCACGAGCGCATAGGGTTGGGCCGCCACCTGAATGGCCGTGTAGAGTCCGCCCAAAGCCCCTTTATCTGGCAACGCATCACCGAACATGGGCAGTCCGAGATGGGCGTAGCGCTCCGGCGTGTTGGTGATGATGATCTGCTCGCCCAGCCCCTTCGTCTGCTCGATGATGTGTTCGATCATGGGCCGCCCGCCGACTTCAAGCAGAGCCTTGTCAGAACCCATTCGCGTGGACCTGCCCCCGGCGTTGATGGCGATGGTGATGTTGGTCATTGTGTCCGGCAGTGTATCACTCTTCGACAGAGGCGGCTTCTTCAAGGTTGCTCGCCTCCCGTCTTTTTTGTAGAGCGTTGAAACCAGATGATGGAAAAATATCACGATAACGACGAGAAGCGCCACCGCCAACAGCGGCAACGGGATGATGGTGACTCCGAACAGGAACGGCAGATAGCTGAACAACGACGTTGCCCCGACGAGAATGGGGATGAAAAAGAGGCGGGGGAAATAAAAAGCAAAGACGATTGACAACACGTCGGCGGTGAAGAAGTAGCGCTCGTGCATCTTGGGCAGAGCGTAAGGCAGGAGCAACGCCGAAAGCGCCGCCACTTCAATCATCGTTTCTCTCGTCATCGGCGCTTCGCTCTTGTAGACGATCAACAGGAAGATGAAGATGATGGCGGCGGCCCAGAGGAGGCCAGCCGGGTAGAGCATGTCGTAGAATTTGTCCGGGATCCATTGGTATAAGTTGGGCGCGCTCATCGTCAGTAGTTTGTAGAAGTCGGCCTGCTTGAAGTAGATGGTGAGCAGGTCGGGCAGAGAGCGGCCCAACAACCATGCCGGCAGGATGGTGACGAAGTACGTGGCCGGGATGATCAAGAAGCTTCTCAGAGACACAAGGCGCTTGAGCAGAAGGATGATGAGCAGAGGCGCCAGAAAGACGGCCTGAAGCTTGAAGGCGAAGGCCAAGCCGAAGGCGACGAAGGCCGATATTTCACGCCGGGTGAGCAAAAAGTAGACGCAGGCCAGAAGGCCGGTGGTGTAAATGATGTCCACCTGGCCCCAGAGTGAGCTGTTGAGGACGGCGGTGGGCGCGAGTAGAATCGCGAAAAAGGCGAAGAGCGGCGCCGAGCCACTCTGATATTTGAGGCGGACGATTCGATGAACGAAGAAAGCGCAAATGAAATCGAAGGGAATCGAGATCAGCTTGATGGCGAAAACTTTGGGGATGCTGGAAAAGAGAGTCGCGACGAGAGCCAGCAGGTAAAGGTAGAGCGGGGTGTAGTTAGCGAAGTCGTATTTCAACGCCCCAAAGCCGCCGTTGTTTTGGATGAAGTCGTACCAGGGGCCAGTGAAGGTTCGGAAGTCACCGCTCTCAAAGTCGCGCAGGCTGAAGCGAAGGAACAGGGCCAGGCTCATGCCGAGGGCGAGGATAAGGTGATCTTCGTGTTGTTTCAGCCGGCTCAGGATTAGTCGAAGCACAGCAAGGCGCTTTCTTTGGTTGAAATGTACCAGCGAACGCAGTTTATTTTAGCCGACGATTTCAATCGCCAGAGACTTCAAAGAGTTTGAGAGGAGTGAGGCGCGCCAACGTACTGAGCAGGGCCGCATCTGGGGATGCTGACTCCGCAACTCAGAGTTTACTTCCTCGTATCTTTGCCACCAGCGCCTCCTCCGGCGGCTCGGGGCGGTAGGCGGCAATGTCAACCGCTTCCGCCAGGGCGGCGAGTTCGGGGCGCAGGGCGGCGTGCTCTTGCGCGGTTTGGGCCGGGGCGCGCTTAGAGCGCAAGCGGCGTTGGGCGCGGCGGTAGGCGTTGAAGATTTTTCGGCGTAAAGGGTGATCTTGCAAGCCACGCGGGCGACTTCGTGGATGACGAAGCCGCCAGTTCAACCAGAGAGTCCACAGCCCCCAGGCGATGGCGGCCAACCCGGCGACTCCGGCCACCACAATCAACGGTCTGGCCGCCACTGAAAGAAGGGCCGCGCCGGTTTCGGCAATCGCTCCAATCGGCAATCTCGGCAAATTCAAATTCTCCCCAAGCCCCGAAAATATCCACGTCTTCACCGGGCCGGTGCGCGGGTCGCCGTTCCAGCCGGGCGTGGGATCGAAGGGAACCCAGCCAACATTTGGAAAATAAACTTCGGCCCAGGCGTGGGCGTCGTTCGCCCGCACTTCGTAGAGGTTGGTGACGGGGTTGTAGTCGCCCGTGCCGTAACCAGCCACGACTCGCGCCGGGATGCCAAGACTGCGAAGCATGACGACCAGGGCGCTGACGTAATGCTCACACACGCCCTCTTTATCCACGAATAAAAATTGATCGACAGAGTCCGTGCCGGGTTGTTGTGGCGGCGGGAAGTAGTTGTAAGGGTAAGTGTCGCGGAGGTAGTCGCGCAGGATGATGACTTTGTCGTAAAGCGTGGGCGCAGATTGAGTCAATTCGAGAGCGAGAGCGCGGGTGCGTTGGGTGACGGTGTTTGGTAGTTGTAAGTAGCGATTGGTAATTGGTAATTGGTAATTGGTTCCGGCGGCGCGAAGCGAGTCGGGCGGAAAATCCTGGCTGACAGAGAGGACCGAGTAATACATGGGCGGCTTGAGGGCTTCGCCTACGCGGACGCCGCCGGAGTTGTCCACAGCAATTTGATTAGAAGCGATGTAAAGCTCAACCGGTTCGCCGCCCATGAAGACAACGTTCGGGAGCGGCTGGGCGATGAAGAACGTTTGCACGAATTGCTGGCCGGGCGGGGCGGGCGAGCGCAAGAGGAAACGGCCCGGCTGAATGTTGTACGAGTAGGTTTGGACTTCGCCGCCGCCGGTTTGCGACCAGGTACGGCCGTCGTAGAAATCGTAGCCGTGACTGCGCCAGTAACTCCGCGCTGAACTGCGGACGTACATCATGATTTTGTCGCTCAGGCCGCCGCGATAGCTCAGATCGAGGTCGCCGGAGAAGCCGTAATAGTATTCGCCGCTGTCGGTGGACATGCCCTGAATTTGCACCAGCGGCACAGCGGGGTTGATGATCTCGGACGAGGGGTTCTGGCGGATGGGCACCTGGAGCGAGAGGGGCATGAAGATGGGGCGGCCGGCGAAGTGAGGGGTGAAGAGGAAAATGAGGAGGGTGGCAGTGATGACAGGAAACGTGAAGCGTAGGGCGTGAAGCGTGAGGCGGGTTGCGGGTTCCGTAATGGGTGAGTGAAGAATGGCTGGGTTGTCTTTGACGCCATCTTCTGAGTCGGCTTGCCAGAAGAAGGCGAGGAAGAGGATGAGGAAAGCGGTGAGGAAGATGGCGAAGGCGAGATCGCGGCTGAGGGTGGCGGCGACGTAGAGGTTGATGAGGGCCAGGCCAAAGCCGGAGT
Source organism: uncultured Anaerolineales bacterium (assembly GCA_964431175.1). GTDB lineage: Bacteria > Chloroflexota > Anaerolineae > Anaerolineales > VGOW01 > VGOW01. The sequence goes on along the minus strand of CAYSIV010000318.1, from coordinate 2,112 downwards.
ATAAATTGAGGCGGCTGAACTGCTCGAAGCTGACGATGCCCATCGCCAGCATGGCAAATTGGGCTTGCGGGTACGGCTGGCCGGTGAACAGTCCGGCGATCATCCACAGGAAGGCGAGATGGAAGGCGGCGAAGATCGCCACGCGCACGGTTGGGATGGGTTTGTGCTGGATGTGGTAGAGCGCGTAGCGATGGCCGAAGATGAGCAGGATAGCTGAGAGCAAAGCGGCGATCCAAACGTGGGAGGTGTAGCCGAGCGCCAGCAGGCCGGTGAGCTGAGCGCCGAAGGTGAGCCAGCGCAGGCGCAGTGATTTTTCCGGTTCCTTGCGGATAGCGTAGGTGAATTTTGCGGCCAGGCGTGGGATGTAGAACAGCGCGGCGGCCCCAGCGAGGAAGATAAGGCCGCCAAACAGACGGAGAGGCGTGAATCTGAAAATCGCCGCGATGAGGGCGAACAGGCCGGCGAGAGCGGACAGGAGGCCGAACGAGTAGGCGATGAGTTTGGTGGCGCGGTTGAACATGACGTTATGACGAAGGACGAAGGACGATGGACGAAGGATAGTATTCGTCATTCGTCATTCGTCTTTCGTCGTTGGCCAATTTCTTCGTCCAATCCTCGCCAAACTTGATGAGCCGCGATTCGAGGCCAAGGGCAGTGAGTTCGTCGGCGAGGGCGCGGGCTGAGGGGCCGCCTGCCGGGAATGACTCCGGGTCGAGGAGGACAACCAGCACTTCGAGGCCGCGATGGCGAAGGGCGACGAGGGACTCGACGACGGTTGAGTCGGGCCAGGGGAGGATGACGGCGACGAAGGTTTGGGCGGCGCGGTTGTTGAGCACGTCAGCGAGCTTATTTGCGCCAACAGGCTGAACGCGGGCGAGGTATTCGAGGAGAGCAATGCGTGTCACTGCGCCCGAAGGCGCGGGCCAGGCTGAAGAGTCAGCGGCAAGGTGAACGGGGTAATTTCGCCGTAGGGCATAGTCGCCGACGCCCGCCGCGATTTTGACGGCCCATTCGAACGGCGTGTGCTTCTTCAACCCTCCCGAAGGTTGATAACCTTCGGGAGGGTAGGGGTGGCGAAAGAGGTCGAGGGCGAGAGTCAGGCCGGGCTGAGTTTCGTCGGCGAATTCTTTGCTGGCCAGCTGGCCGGTGCGGGCTACGGTGCGCCAGTGAATGTGGCGCGGCGAGTCACCACTGCGAAACGCGCGCACGCCAATGATTTCAGTGCCAAGCCCGGCCCGCGGGTGAGAAAGCTGGGCGGCGGGCCGACGGTCCAACAAGCTAAGGCGGCGCAACCGGCGCACTTCGGGGTAGACCAGCATCCGAGTGGGCGCGGGCAGAGTCCGGCGGCGTTGGAAGAATCCGAAAGGGGCGCGGGAGGTTAGTTTGAGCGGTGGGAACTCATGCAGGCCACGACGGTCTATTGTGACTTCGTAATCGAGTCGAACCGAGCCTTGCGCCGGGAGCGAGGGCACAAAGATTTGTAAGGGCGATGAATTCATCGCCCCTACAGGCGGCGCGGCGAAAGGGCAATGTTCAGCGGCGCGGATGAGGGCGGCGTTGGCGCGGCCCGTGTTGCGGAGGGTAAGGCTGACGGTGACTGCCTCACCTTCGTAAAGTTCCGCATCGTTGGGCGCGCTTTGCGTGTCATCTCGCCCTACAGTTCGATCAGCGGTGATGTGACGCAGAATGTTGCGCCCCAGCCACCACGCGGCCAGCACCGCGCCGGCCAGCAGGGCCGACATGACGTACAGCCAGCCAACCTGAGTCTGGTTGGCGAAGAAGTAGAGGGCGAGAGCGGCGAGGAGGAAAGAGGCGGCGCGGGAGGTGGGCATGAGGCAATGAACAATAATGAGACAATGAACAATTAATCCAGTGGCACGGGAACTTCACTCAACACCTGCGCCACAATCTCGCGTGCGGTCTCGGTGCGGCGGTCACGGGCGAGGATGCGGTGAGTCATGACGGCCAGAGCGGCAGATTTGATGTCATCGGGAGTGACGAAAGTGCGTTTGCGGATGAGGGCCAACGATTGGGCGCATCTCTGTAGAGCCACGCCGCCGCGCGGGCTGAGGCCGAGCACCGCTTCCGGGTGGGCGCGGGTGGCGGCGGCCA
>CAYSIV010000317.1:0-7192 GCA_964431175.1 uncultured Anaerolineales bacterium | reverse complement strand
CCCCAAAACAAAAAATGCCCGCGAGGGCATTGAGACGGAGTGGCTCACTCGCCACTTCTAGTGCGCCGTCAAACTCCCCAAAACAAAAAATGCCCGCGAGGGCATTGAGACTCAAACTGTTTGTCGCCTTCCCACGTCCTCACCACTTGCCCCAAAACAAAAAATGCCCGCGAGGGCATTGAGACGTATTGCCAAGCACAACTTTACTGATAAACATGGATACCCCCAAAACAAAAAATGCCCGCGAGGGCATTGAGACCGTGCTGGGCGTGGCTGCCCGGCCAGGCGGCGCTCTCCCCAAAACAAAAAATGCCCGCGAGGGCATTGAGACTTGATTTTCTGCAACTTCGGATCAATGTTGAACATGGCCCCAAAACAAAAAATGCCCGCGAGGGCATTGAGACCTTTTGACGGCGAACGGCAGATCAACGACGCCGTTCTGTAGAAAAACAAAGAATGCCCTCGCGGGCATTGAGACCTGAACGCCGCGACCAGTGCGACAGCTAGGCCGACGAGTAGAAAAACAAAGAATGCCCGCGCGGGCATTGAGACCTCAAAATCTTGTACCCGTCAGGGTAAAAGAGATACAGTAGAAAAACAAAGAATGCCCTCGCGGGCATTGAGACCCTATCGGAACAGCCCCATCAAGTAGATGAGGGATGTAGAAAAACAAAGAATGCCCTCGCGGGCATTGAGACTGCAAGACTTCCGAATTCTTGAAGAATTCGGAAGTCTGTAGCAAAACAAAAAATGCCTGCGAGGGCATTGTGACACGAACACGATTCTCCCTGATAACTACCGCCTTGCCCCGATCGGGTTCAGCACCCTTCCTGAAGAAATGTTGAGGCAATGATATTTACGGCGGTTTCCTTTTGGATTGATGGGATTGGGCGGCAGTGCAACTGCCGCGAAATCCATCAATCCAAAAGGGATTCGCTCTAGAGCGGGAATTAAATAAGAGTCCGGTTGCGTTCCTTAGGTGACTGTCAGGGGCACATCTATCGTGAAGATTCAGCGCGCCCGCCGCCATTCTGGAGCAGACCGGTTTGAATGCCCATTTCCAAATCTTCACCGACCCGGCCGCCGCCGTCGAATCGTTCTAACAAAAGTCGGGCGAAAAACCTGGGCCCGGTTGTATCATCGTAAATGTGTCAAACAGGTTTTGAGAGCCAGGCAACACGCGCTACGCCCCAGGCCCATATGCTATAATCTCCTCGAAAGCTAAATTCGAAGGAGTTCCTCCCATGTCAGGTCATTCCAAATGGGCAACCATTAAACGCAAAAAGGGCGCGGCAGACGCCAAGCGCGGCCAACTCTTCACCCGGCTCGCTCGCGAGCTGGCAATGGCGGCCCGCGAAGGCGGCGGCGACGCCGAAACCAACTTCAAGCTCCGGCTGGCGATAGACAAAGCCCGTTCCAACAACATGCCGAAAGACAACATTGAGCGGGCCATTGCTCGCGGCACGGGCGACGGCGAAGGCGGCGCGCTGGAGCAGATTATGTACGAAGGGTACGCCGGCCACGGGGTGGCCGTCATTATCGAGTGCGTCACCGACAACCGCAATCGCACCGTGTCGGATTTGCGGCGGACGCTTACCCGGGCGGGCGGCAACCTGGGCGAAGGCAATTCGGTGGCGTGGCAGTTCCAACGCAAGGCCTATTTTGCTTTCCCGGCGGAGGGCCACGATCAGGACAAAGTTTTTGAAATGGCGGTGGACGCCGGAGCCGACGACGTGCAATTTGGCGAAGAGCACATTGAAATTTACGCCCCGGTCGAGGCCTTCAAGTCGGTGAGCGACAAACTGCGCGCCGCCAACATTCAGCCCGAAGAGGCCGAACTGCGGATGGAGCCGGCCAACCCGATGGAACTTGCGCACGATGATACGGTGAAGGTGCTGAGGACTATCGAAGAGCTTGAAGAGCTGGACGACGTGCAGAGGGTGTATACCAACCTGCACGTGACTGACGAAGCCGCGGAAGCGATGGCGGCCTGATCTCTAATTCTCCAATTCTCTAATCTCTCTTGAGAATTGGAGAATTTGAGAATTGGAGATTGTTATGCTCGTCATCGGCATTGACCCCGGCACGGCCACCACCGGTTGGGGGCTGGTGCGGGAGACCGACTCGGAATTGGAGTGTGTGGCTTACGGGGCCGTGATCACACCCGCGGGCCAGCCACTGCCGAACCGGCTGCAAACCATTCACCGTGAACTGAAACAGGTCATCACTCTCCACCACCCGGACTCCGGCGCGGTGGAGAAGTTGTTTTTTCAGAAGAACGTAAGCACGGCGATGTCGGTGGGGCAGGGGCGGGGGGTGGCCCTGTTGGCCCTGGCTGACTGCGGCCTGGAGGTGGGCGAGTATACGCCCCTGCAGGTCAAGCAAGCCGTCTCCGGTTATGGCCGCGCGGACAAACGCCAGATGCAAGAGATGGTGCGCACCCTGCTCAACCTGGAGTCCATTCCCAGGCCTGACGATGCCGCCGACGCGCTGGCGGTGGCGATTTGTCATTTGTATTCGGCGAAGATGAACTCTCTTTTGGAATGAATCATGATCTCCTCCCTGCGCGGCCTCATCCAACACATTGACCATGACTTCCTCATCATCGACGTCGGCGGCGTGGGCCTGAAGGTCTTTGTGCCGGCCAGCGTCTTCGAGCAGGTTGACGGCGCGGGCAAGCTGGCGTTTCTGCACACTCACCTGATCGTCCGCGAAGACGCGCTGACGCTCTACGGCTTTTCTTCTGAAGAGCAACGGACTCTGTTTGAGACTCTGCTCGGTGTGAACGGCGTCGGCCCCAAGCTGGCCCTGGCCGTGCTGTCCTACGTCTCGCCCGACAACTTGCGGCGGGCGGTGGGCCAGGAACAGCCCGAAGTGCTGGATCGCGTGCCGGGCGTGGGCAAGAAAACGGCTGAGAAGATCGTCTTCCATCTCAAGGACAAGTTCGGCCCCGGCGTGCCGCTCGGCGCGGGTATGCCTGTGTCCGATGTGGACACCGAAATTCTGGGCGCGCTCACCGCGCTTGGCTACAGTGTGGTTGAGGCGCAGGCGGCGTTGCAGTCTATTTCTAAAGATGCGCCTAAAGATGTTGAGGAGCGGGTGAGGCTGGCGCTGCAATACTTTGCCAAGCCGTAAAAGAAAATCCCAAATCTCAAAAGCCCAAACCTTAAACGAAAACTCCAAATCCCAAAAACCCAAAACCTCAAATTATGGTGGAGAGCGTGATCAGAAATGGCAGGAAAACGAATGGCTCCAGGCAAAACTGATGTGCCATACGATATTCGTGAGCGGAGTTTTCTGTTTGGGGTCCAGGTGATCAAGTGGGTGCGGACGTTGCCGCGAGATTGGGCCACAGAAATATGCGCCAAGCAGTTGATCCGGGCGGCTACATCCGTCGGCGCAAACATTGAGGAAGCAGATGGCACAGAAACAATCAAAGATAAAGTTTACAAGTGGATAACGTCGCGCAAGGAGGCCCGCGAGTCGCGGTTCTGGATACGCACCATTTGCGCGGCCAATTCCGAATCGCCAGAGGGTCAGACTTTGATTCAAGAAAGCACTGAACTTATCAGCATCCTCAGCACGCTGATCAAGAAAAATAAAGACACCCTCAACTCTGACTAAGGCCGCCCGCAGATTTGGGATTTTGGAAATTGGGCTTTTGGGATTTTGGAAGTTGGGCTTTTGGGATTTTTCTGGAGACCTCATGTTCTCAAACACCACCATCGCCTTCATCGGTTCGGGTTCCATGGCCGAAGCCATGATCTCCGGGTTGATTGCCCAGAAGTTGATTGACCCGCAATCGGTGGTGGCCTCCGGCCCGCGCGCCGAGCGCGGCGAAGCGTTGAGCGAGAAGTATGGCATTCGGGTCACGACGAGCAACCGCGAGGCAGTAGAAGGGGCCAATGTGGTCGTGCTGGCGGTCAAACCGCAGATTCTGCCGACGGTGATGCCGGAGCTCAAAGGCCACATCCAGCTGGGTTCGCTGACGCTATCGATCATCGCCGGGGCCAAGATTGACACGATGGCGCAGGGGTTGTTGCATACCGGCATTGTCCGGGCCATGCCCAACACCCCGGCTCAAATCGGCGAAGGCATTTCGGTGTGGACAGCGTCCCAGGATGTGACCGAGCAACAACATAAAGAGGCCGAGGCCATCCTGGGCGCGTGCGGCCAGCAGGTGTTTGTGGCCGACGAAGATTATCTCGATATGGCGACGGCGCTCTCCGGCACCGGCCCGGCCTACGTTTTCCTTTTCATGGAAGCGATGGTGGACGCGGGTGTGCATCTTGGCTTCTCGCGCCACGTGTCTGAGCAACTCGTTCTGCAGACTGTCAAAGGCTCGGTCGACTATGTTCTGCATTCACCCAATCATCTGGCGCGCTTGCGCAATCAGGTAACCTCGCCCGGCGGCACCAGCGCCGAGGCCCTCTACTATCTCGAAAAGGCCGGGTTCCGCACGGCGCTCTCACGGGCGGTGTGGGCGGCGTATCAACGCTCGGTGCAGTTGGGCCGGGGCAAGAAGCGGAGCCAGTTGGCGGATGGTGAGAAGGGTGACAAGTAAAGGCGTAAGTCGTTTTCATTTGCGCGCCTGCTGTCTTGCACTACAATAGCGCTCATGCCCAAGCTTGCTCGCTTCACCTCGCAAGGCGCCACTGCTCTCGATAAAGACGCCGACCTGGCCGTCTTCCTCCTCGATTATCTCGAAAGTAAACGTGACCCGGCCAGCGGCGCCTGGCCCGGCAAGTTGGAAACTGGCCGCCTGCACAGCACCTCGCACGTGCTTGAAGCGCTGGCCGAGTTGGAGTTGGGGCAGGCGGTCAGCCACCTCATCGAACCCGCTGTCACCTGGTTCACCGAAATGCCGGTCTTGCGCGAAATTCTGCCGCAGGATCGGTACGCCACCCGCATTTATCCGCTTCGCTTCAAGGCTCTGGCGGTGTTGGGCCGCTTCACGGCGCCGCGCCCGCGCTTCGACTTTGAAGACCTGTGCAAGCATGCCGATATTCACACTGGCTGGTTGTTGAACGTGCCGGGCCTCAGGCCGGCGCGGGCTACGATGGTCTGGCTGGATACGTTACTTTACATTGGGGGCGATATTCAACTAAGCTGGCAACCACCGCGTGACAACGGGCTGAAAGCCATTGCCGCCGCCCTCAATCATTGGCTGGCGGCCGGGGCGCCCGAGTCGCCTTCGGCTAGCACCTTGACTGAGATCAACAACTCGGGCGACGGCGCCTATGCCTGCGACCTGCTTCTTCGTTCGCGGCGGCTTACCACTCTCTCGCCGGCCATCGACCAAACCCTGTCGATCCTGACTCACACTGTTCAGTGGCGCGATCACGAAGATGCGCTCAACAAGCGGGCCATGTATGGGGCCTTGCAACTCGCCCGCCACTATGCTGAACACCCTCCGGCCCGGGCCGTTGTTTCAGCCTTCATCGGCGAAGTTCGTGACCGCTATCGTTCAGGCGATTACCAAACTCAGCCCGACGCCTTTCATGCCCTTGTTCTTCGCCTGCTGGCCGCGCATCATCGGGCCAAAGTGCGCGAGCTGGTGCTCGAAAGACTGGAACGTCGAAGTAAAGAGGCTCCGGCTACGACTCAAGAGGCTATACCTGAACAGGCCGCCGAGCAAGAGCCGGCGACCGTTGAGACGCAGGCGAACAACGCCCCCCAAACGCCGGCAGTTTCCCCATCCGAAGAAGAAACCGCCGAGCTTCATCCACCTGCCCCCCCGGCGCTGAACAATGCCCCGTCTTCGATCATAGTTGCCCCGTCAGAAGACGTTGATCAACACCAGCAAGCCGCGCTGGCCCAACTCGTTCAACAACACGTCAAGGTCAGATTAGGCCACGTCGACCGAATCTCCGGCACTCGCTCGCGGGCCACCGTGTATCGCGTTCACTTCGGCCTGCACTCCGATGCTACTGACGGCAACGGCCAGCCACTTTCCAATCTGCCCGACTCGCTCCGGCTCGTCATCAAGCAAGGGAGCGTCGAGTCGCTGGCGCGCACCATCAAGCGTTACGGCGAACTGCCGGCCGAGCTTCTGCCCTACTTCGCCAAACACGCCGACCAGCCCGAAAGCTCTGGCGAGGCGCACGAGTGGTACCTGGTGATGGAAGATTTGGTGGGGATGCTGCCGGTGGGCGAGATGCTGGACAGGGCCGACGGGGTGAACGAAGAAAAAATTTCACGGGCCGCCGCCGCCATCGGGGAAGCCCTGGCGACGCTTCACCGCCATCGCCGTCGCGCGCCGCTGGCCAGCAACGAACTGGGCTGGCTCTACTTCACGCCGATCACCGAGGCCTTGAATCGCGTGTGCGAGTCTACTGCCTTTCCCGAACTCAAGGCGTATGTTGAAAATGGCTTTGAATGCAATGGCTGGCGCTATCACAACCTGAACACGTATCTGGCAAAACTGCAATGGCATGCGGCTACCCTGGCCCCGCCCGCCATCGGCACGGTGCACGGTGACTGCCATAGCCGCAACCTGATGATTGACGAGGCGTTGTCGCGGGTGAAGTTCGTCGACCTTGAAACCCTCTCCTACATTGACGACTACCTCGCCGACTATGGCTTGCTTCTCGAAGATGTAGCGCTGTATCGTTACCTGCCGCGCGGCCAGCGGCCCAACTGCCTCACCCGCGACGAGATCGTCACCGGCCCCGGGCTGATCAACTATCCTTACCTCCCGCGTCAGGCCGACTCGGTTTTGCATTTCCAGAAGCGCCTCATCGAGCAAGTTGAAGCCTTTGCCGGCCCGCTGGGCGACACGCGCTTCAAACCACGCCTGTGGCTGGCCATTGCCCGCAACCTCATCCTGCTGGCCAGCCGCCAGATTCCGGCGCAACCGTTGGGGCCCCAGGCTCGCGAAGATGCCCTCAAGCTGGTGCTGGTGGCCTATGCCGAAGCGATCCGGTTGCTGGATGAGTTGATCGCCCACCTCAACTCGCCGGAGCGCGTACCACTGCTCGACTTGCCTTTCACCGGCCAGCCTAACCCGCGCGCCTCTCTGCCTTTCCCGCTCGAGAGTTTGCAGGAAGCCATTCTGCAACTCGATGTCTCCATCATTCATCGCCCCTCGCCCGTCGACTCCGGCATCTCGCAATACATCATCGAAGACAAACCTTTTGCTGAAATCAACGCCGGCCTCGATCCGCCCACTCTCTCGCTGACCGGGCGGCTG
>CAYSIV010000316.1:0-7194 GCA_964431175.1 uncultured Anaerolineales bacterium | reverse complement strand
TAGGGCGAATTGTCAATTCGCCCTACAATTTCCGAATTTCAAAACAGGCTCTCAGGCTTTCAGCGGATGGTTTAAACGGAAAAGCGGATGAGACGTTCCATCCGCTTTGTGCTTTGTCCCGCTCCGGCAACTTTCATGTCTGGGGCGATACCTTGAGCGTGTCCAGCAGTAACCGACTGTCGAGGGCAAGGAGGGTCATTGCACAAGCCGCTGAGGAGGCCAGCTATAGCGAAGACACGGTTCATATGAGCCGCGACCTTGTTTTTTATCGAACCACCTCAAACTGAACGGGCTTTTCCAGCCACAGGGTCAGGCCAAGACCGAAAAGACCCAGGGCAAACAGGGTGCGGAAGAAGAGGAAGGTGGCCGTGATCTCCTCGCCGCTAAACAGGAAGAAGCCAATGAACCCCATGAGGCCGGTCGCCAAAGGCAGCCATTGCCAATGGTTCAGTACCGGTTGGCGCAAATTGAGAATGCCAAACCAAATCAGGCCAGCGAGTAATAACAGCAACCCAATCATTACGGCTAAGAACATATACTCGGCATAAGGAAGAATAGAAGCCGGCAGATAGTCAGCCAGCGAAGACATGAAACTGACATGCCCAAACGCCAGCAAAATGCCGCCGCCAGAAAATAGGCGTAGCGCAATTTTGCCAAACCGCCCCACTCGCGGGACATACACCCGGAAATAGGCCACATACCCGATGATCAAGGCCACTTGCCCAATGATGATCAGCAGAATATCCCGCCCTGAAATCACATCCGGCATCGGTCTTGAAAGAAAAAGGCGGCTCATTTCGTTGAGCTTGTTCACAAGAAAGAGCAAGTTGCCAAGCATGAAGGCTGCGCCGCCCCATTGAGGGATTCTATTACGAGAGATCATTTTTGTATGACTCCTTTTTCGTGGAAGATCGGTTCAATTTCGGCAAGTGGGGGGCCAAATTGCGAGACTTCACTCGGCAATTGCTAGCCCAGTTTTTGTTGTCGGTTTTCCATTTCATTTTCTCCCTTACACAATGGATCAACTTCTCTCAAGAATTTCGTACAATCACGGACTCTCCCTTTCGCCTAGCCGCTCTGGCACCAGGTTGGATTGGGTTGCCTCACGAGACCCAGCGGATGCACCAGGTTCAAGACCTACGCGTAGCGCGAGAAACAGGGGATAAAGCAGGATGAGGTAGAAGAGGACATACACCGGGGCAAACAACCCTGGTTTGTCGGTCACAACTTGCCACGAGACGAACCCAAAGCCGACAGCGGCCAGGAGTAGCAGAATCGTTCGCACAATCCGTTCGAGCCAGGTGTCCACCAGAAGTAACCTGTGCCCACCATGCCAGCGCGGGGCTATCCATTTCCACGCCGTCAGTGCAACGGCCCCGGCCGGCGCGATGACCGCAACAATCGCCGGGACGCCAATATCCGTCCCCAAGGTCAAGAGAATCGCCAGCACCGCCAGAACCCAAAGGCCGACCATCGCCGTGTGGGTCACGGAGAGTGTCGCCAAAAGCACGGTAAACATTAGTGGCGCCCCTGCAAACCCGCCAAAAGGAACGAAGAAAACTACCACCAAGCCTCGCGGCAAGTAGTGGCCCCAACGCCGCCAGCCTCGCCGCCGGGCGGCGAAAGCAAAACCAACAAACGCTCCGAAGACCATCGCGATCACGAGGATGGCCGCGGTGCCGGAGATGGTGAACTCCGGCTTCGTGGAGATCAGTCGCATCCAGATCCGCGCGGCTATGCCCCAAACGAAACCGAGGCCGGCCCCGCCCAGGACTGCGGCCCACACCGGCGGGTACCGCTCCGTGGCATCGAGGTGCATCGCAGGTAACCGGAACACTTGCCGTAGCATTGCCTGGAATGCGTTGTGTGTATTCATTCTCATTTTCTCCTTTTCATAATGGATCAAATTTCTGGAAGGGAACGGGCCAACGATTAGCTGAGGTGAGTTGGGCTGAAGAAGATCTGCGATACAGCCATTCTGCGACAAGGCCGATCAGTAAGCCATGAAGGAAGTAGACGGGCGCGAACAAGGCCAGGCGTTTGGTTGGCGGCATTCAATTTGAAAGAGCTATTAGTTTATGCCGCCCACAAGCGATGCCGTCGCATGGCCCAACCAATGGTGAGCGGAATGAAGAGCCAGGGCAGCATATAGAGCGAGAACGTGGCTGTCAGGGAAAGGCCGGTCACTTTCGGCAGGCGCAGGTCGGGAATGAGCAGAAGCATGGCGGCCACCAACGCAAACCCGGCCACCGCGCCGGCGAACCCGATCACGGCCCAGCGCGTTTGCCGCCGTTCTTCGGAGGCGGCGAGTCGGCGATAACGTTGAATCTGTGCCACGACGCCGGTAAGGAGGAACAGAGTCAGACTCGTCAGGGTAACCGACTCCGGCCAAAGGGCGCTGGTGGCCGCCCACACCACCGCCCACAGCACCCACAGGGCGGCCAGGGGCCGAGTCCATTTGATCGTGAAGCGGCCATTTGGAAAGACGTAAAGCAGAATCAACAAGCACGTTGCGCCGACGACTTGCAGAACGCCGAAGACTGATTGCAGGATTGCGATATCGTGGGTGAGGCTGGCGTAGTACCCCGCGCCGGTGTTAAACAGCGCGCCGCCGAAGAGAAAGAGGGTGATGGCCGTGAAACGCGTCATGGGCGAGCGGTTGCGTTGCCAGAAGATCAGGCTGGACAGGCCAAAGTAGGCGAGGGCGATCAGGTTGACGAGCCACATATTGGCGTCGCGATACAGACTGAATGGCAGGCCAAACTCGCCCAGGGTTCTAACGATGGCCGGCGGGATGCGAGGCGAGTGATTCAGGATCGAGGTCGTGCCTAACACTGCCAGTTCGAGCAGGCTGGCGAAGACGACGAACCACAGCACTTGCGAAAAGGCCGAAGGCAATCCTGCGGCTGATAAAATTTCTGTAGAGGCGCCCTTCCGTTCGAGGCGCGCCACCGTGAAGTGCACAGCCAGGCCATAAGCCAGGGTGACCGGGGCAAAGAGGGCCACTGTGACCAACGGCGTTGCCAGCAATGCTTCGCCTTCGCGGTAGAAAAGGAAGGGCGGGGCGAGGAAGATGACGAAGAGCAAGACCCCATAACTTAATCCCTTCAAGAAGCCCACGCCGGGAATCCATTGCCGCAGGGCCACAAAAGCCAGGCCGAACGGTGTTCCCAGCACCAGGCCGATGGCGAGAATGGCAAACGTGCCTTCGAGGGTGAAGTTGGGTGTGAGGCCGTTGGCATACACGATCCCGCGCATCGCCAGCCGCGCGGCGAGGCCGGCTACAACACCGCCCATCATGCCCGCCGCGAGACCGACGCCTATCCTGTAAACAACGTTCCGCGGGCCGCCATGACCTGCAAGGCGTTCTTCCAGCGCCGTGATGAGCAAATCAGTCAGCGCAGTAGTCCAAAGCCACAGCAGGCCAATCGTTTTGCCCTGCCGGTACGCCTCGCGGCAACAATCACGGAACACCTGCGCCATGTGCAGGCCGTACTCGTTGCGGAAGTGAGAGGGGTAGGCGACGAGGAGCAGGCTGTAAAGCTGGCTGGAGAGTGAGAGCAATTTGTTGTCGGAGAGGAAGTTTGTCTTTGCCATTGGCCATCCTGCCTCTAAGCTGAACGAGTTTTTGGAACAAGCCTTTTGGTGCGCGCGGCATCCACCAGCCGCGAAAGCCGCCCCGCCTCGGCCCGCACCACCTTGCCGCCAAAGTCGGTGAGGCGGTAATAGCGTCGCCGCTCGTCGTCGAGTTCAGGATCGGGGCGCTCGTCGGATTCTTCGATCCAGCCGTCGGCCAGCATCCGTTTGATTGTGCCGTATAGCGTGCCGGGGCCGAGCTTAATTTGCCCGGCGCTGATGGCCGCTACTTCTTGCATGATGCCGTAGCCGTGTTTCTCGCCATCGGCCAGGGTCAGCAAAATGTGGAAGGCGGCGGGGGTGAGGGGCAAGAATGATTCGGGATCAGAGTCAGGCTGAGGCATAAGCGTCTCTATCTGTGTTAGATATATCAACTATTGATATATTATAGCTAAAACCAGAATTTGTCAACGGGTAAACACTGGATTCTCCGAATTGATCAACATATCCTGTCGAGCCAAAGACTCTTGGTATCGGGATGAAAGAACAAAACTGCCGTTGACAAGCCTTTTTCAGCGTGATAACATCCCGACCACAACCCAATAGCCCCACACGGCAACTCTTATCCAGAGAGGCGGAGGGACCGGCCCGATGAAGCCTCGGCAACCGTCTGGACGTTAGAGATTAGAAGTTAGAAGTTGGAAGATAGGTAACTCCAGCTTCCAATATCTAACTTCTAACTTCCAAAACCGGTGCCAATTCCGGCAGATATCTGGAAGATGAGAGGGAGCCGCGAGTTAAATCGCCACGCCCCTTCTCTGTCTGAAGGGGCGTTTTTTGTTAACCGACGAAGGCCGCTTCGCCTGACGAAGAATGAAAAACAATCCCTCGTCTTTTGTCTATCGCCCTTTGTCATCATCACTGCAAGGAGATTTTTCTAAATGACCACAACCTTTATGAATGAACCCAGCCTCATGTTCACCTCTGAGTCGGTGACCGAGGGCCACCCCGACAAGATGTGCGATCAGGTGAGCGATGCCGTGCTGGATGCCTGCCTCGAACAGGATCCGATGAGCCGGGTGGCCTGTGAAACCGTCACCAAGACCGGCTTTGTGATGGTGCTGGGTGAAATTACCACCCACGCCTTCGTCAACTTCGACGATCTGATTCGCAAGGTGGTGCGCGAAATTGGTTACGACTCGAGCGACAAGGGCTTCGATGCCAATACCTGCGCCGTGCAGGTGGCCATTTCCTCGCAAAGCCCCGACATTGCTCTGGGGGTTGACCATGCTCTGGAAGAAAAGGCCGGCGAGATGACCGACGCCCAAATCGAGTCGGTGGGCGCAGGCGACCAGGGCATGATGTTCGGCTTTGCCTGCAACGAGACCGAGGCCCTCATGCCCATGCCGATCTATTTGGCCCACAACCTGGCCCGGCGGCTGGCGCAGGTGCGCAAGAACGGCGAGCTTCCCTGGTTGCGCCCCGACGGCAAGACTCAGGTGACCGTGGAATACGCCTACGGCAAACCCAAGCGGGTGGACACGGTCCTCATCAGCGCCCAGCACGCGCCGGAGATCGGGCAGAGCGAAATTCGCGCGGCTATCATTGACAACGTCATCAAGCCTGTCATCCCGCGCGACTTCCGCGATGAGGCCATGAAGATTTACGTGAACCCTACCGGGCGTTTCGTCATTGGCGGGCCGATGGGCGACTCGGGCCTGACTGGCCGCAAGATCATCGTGGATACTTACGGCGGCATGGGCCGCCACGGCGGGGGGGCCTTCTCTGGCAAGGACCCGACGAAGGTTGATCGCTCGGCGGCCTACGCCGCTCGTTGGGTGGCCAAGAACGTGGTGGCCGCCGGACTGGCCGACCGCTGTGAGATTCAGGTGGCCTATGCCATCGGCGTGGCCCACCCCCTGAGCATCAACGTAGAGACGTTTGGCACCGGCGAACTAACCGACACCCAGATCGCCCAGTTGATTAAGGAGAATTTCGATCTGCGGCCCGGGGCGATTATTCGCGACCTGAACCTGCGCCGCCCCATCTATCGCAACACGGCGGCCTACGGCCACTTTGGCCGCACCGACATTGACGCGCCGTGGGAGAACACAGACAAGGCTGAGGTGTTGAAGAAGGCAGTTGCAAAGCTGGCTTGAGTGTTGAACCGCTAAAAGAAACAACGGACAGTTACAAAAACGAAACGCTCACTGACAACAGCGGGCGTTTTTGTTTTGATGTTGTAAGGGTGCGCTTTGGCAGACGCGGCTTATACTTGGCAGGTAAATAGAATGTTGTGAGGAATGCGGCAAAACCGCCCGCTGGGGATGAAAAGACGCAACTTGCGGCAATTTGGATCTGTGGGGATGATTTTGCCGTAAAGCTCTGGCGTCCTACTCATATGTTAGGCCGAACCAGGCCTGGGGAGATCCAACACAAATGAACGCTGCTTATCGATCCTTGTTTGTGTCACGTATAGCTGCGGCTATCGACGCTGCCAGAGCAACTGCCGCCGTGACGCACACGGTAGTTAAGGGCACCATTCGAGAGATATTAATCAGGGATTTATTTCGGCCTCTACTTCCCTACCGATTTGGGAATAGGTACTGGCCAAATCGCCACTGCAAAGAACGAATTATCGCCTCAACAAGATGTTGTCATTTTCGATCGCCGCATACTGCCACCTGTGCTGTTCGAAGAAACCACTGGCATATTTCCGGTCGAGTCGGTCTTGGCAACAGTTGAAGTGAAGACAAAGTTAACCGCTACCGAACTTCGATCAGCGTACGACAATGCAAAAACAATCCATGGCTATTCTTATCTCTCTGGCGAGAGAAGCAAGGAAAGTGGGCAGCCCGTCTTTCACGACGTTAAGAAAGCGATCTCTTCTGTCTTCGCCCTCGACAGCGATCTCGCTATCGGAGGCAAGACGGAGCTTGAACGCTACAAAGAACTTCATGCGATCGGCGATTCGCCGGTTCGCGTAATCTGCGTGTCCGGACGAGGGTATTGGTTTTATACAAATGAATGGAATTATATACCCCCGGATGCAGAACATCAAGAAACTCTAAGTTTCATTGTGGGCTTGCTTGGCACATTCGCTGAAGTTGGCTTGACTCGCCGACGCCCAGACTTAGTCGCGTATTTGATGGATGATCCTCCGATTGTGCGCGGGTCGGCCTAACCACCGCGTGCAGGCGGCTTTGCTTCGATGCGCTTCGCAAAGCGCCTGACGCGGAGCGTTAGCCCGCCTATTCCAACATGCAATCAGATCACAATGCATGAGTGAGACAGATCATGAACACCGCAAACCCATCAGATCGTTCTTTTGATTTGACTGCTGAGGTTTTAGCATCCCCTGCCTATCGGGAAAGATGTGTTGCACTTTTTGACCTATTTCGATTCAGCCGTGAGGCCGACAGAAATCCAGAGAAAACCCTTGCGCTTCAAGCAGGACTCATCGAACTGCTCACTCACTTCCAGGATAAGAAATCCGAGTTCAAAAAAGATGACGATGAAATTGGAGTGGTAGTTACAAAGCGCCTAATTCTGATTCTCAAGCAAACCCTCTGTGTCACAATGAGTGAGACAACTTTCGATGATAAATTACTGTAGAGG
>CAYSIV010000315.1:0-7198 GCA_964431175.1 uncultured Anaerolineales bacterium | reverse complement strand
ACTCCCACACATTGCCGCTCATGTCTAGTAGCTCGTAAGCGCTGGCGCCGCCGGGAAAGCAACCGACGGCGGTGGTGGTGTTGAGGCCTGTTTCGCTCGTGTTGGCTTTATTCGGGTCGAACTCGTCACCCCAGGGATAAACCCACTTGCTACTTCCCCGCGCCGCCTTCTCCCACTCGGCCTCGGAGGGCAAAACGATTCGCCATTTGCCTTTCCGCAACCGCCCGGCTAAAGGCTCCGGCGTGCCCGGCCAGTTCTTCAGCGTTTCAGTCAGCCATTCACAATAAGTGCAAGCTTCGTGCCAGGTCACGTTGACGACCGGGTGATTGGGTAGGCCGAGCAAGCTTTCTTCGTGTTGTGGCTTGTAGCCACTGGCTCCCACAAAGGCTTTGAATTGAGCGACAGTGACCGGGTAGCGGGCGAGGAAGTAACGCGGCAAGGCGGGTTGGTGCTGAGGCTGTTCATCTTTCCCGGTATCTTTGTCGTGTTCCGGGTCACTGCCCATGATGAACGGGCCTGCCGGAATCTCTACAAAGCCTAACAATGGTTTGTCGGGCAAGCGCCAGGCGTCGGAGCGAAAACGGGGGTCGTCCAATTTGCCCAAAGCGTTCCCAGCGTCGGCGCGTTCGGTGGCAGGCAATTCGCTTCCCAGCAAACTCACAAGGCGCTTCCGCAAGCGCTCAAGGTAAGGCTTCCCGCCGCCGGGCGCATTGTCGCTTTCAACTCTTTCTTTTCCAACCAGCGCGGCGATTTCGCCCGCCCACAAAGAGGCGCGGTCGGCTTGAGGGCCTTTCCCGTCAGAACACAAGAAATAAGCGGTGTTGAGCAGTTCGTTGAAGTTGCGACGGTTGAAGAGAAGTTCTTCCGCCCCCAGCCTCACCGCCAATTGCCAGTCGTCACCTTCGGCGGCGCGGGTGAATAACTCGCGGGCCACGTCGCGCTGGCCCACCAAATAGCACCCGGCCAGATATTCTTGAAACGTTCGGTGCGGGAAACTGTAAACCGCCGGACGGTTGGGTTCGCCGCCGCGCCCTACCAACAGCCCGGCCCGTTGATCCACGTAGTCCAAAAATTCGGCGGCCAGGGCGGCACTGCCGAGATACTCGCGCCCTTCGAGCAAGGTCAGCGCCTTGCCGCGCTCCAGGTCAGCGGCCAGGGCGTCTTGCCCTGGCACGCCGATGCGCGGGGTAAGGAGCACGCGCTCGGCGGCATCTTTCTTGTCGCCTTCTTTGGCGCGAACGCGGTGCGCCTCGTAAGCCAGCCGCTCCATTGTCGCCCGCAAACGCAAGTCGTCCTTGAGAAATGCCCGCATGTCGTCAGACGGCCCGGCCTCACCGGCCTTGCGTTTCTGCCAACGCCGCAGAAGCACGTCCACCGCCTGCTTATAAAGTTGCACCCGCTCCCTCGGCAAGCCGATCTCTTTTTGATGGATCAGCGCCATCGTGGTCAGCATCATCGGGTTGTCGGAGAGTTCGCGCAAATCCGGGCCAAGGGCGGCCTCGGCTAAATTCTCGGCCTTGCTCTTCGCCTCTTCGGCGTCAAAGCGGCCCAAATCCTTCTGGGCGTTGTACCAGGCTGAGGCGAACGATCTCACTTTGTCTTGGTCAAACGGCGCTAATGTGCGCTCTTGAAAGTTGGGCAGGACGGCCTCGCCCTGATACGAGCGCACGCGGCAGGTGAGGATGATGCGGGCCAGATGATAGCGGCCCACCACGGCCTGCACAGCTTGCCGCACCAGGCCGCGCAAGTCGTGCGGCACTTCGTCCAAGCCGTCGAGAGCCAGCAAACACTGACCGGAGTTGAAGGCTTCGCGCAAGCCCGGTTCAAAGTCTTTGGCTTCCAAACGGGCCAGATCACTCACCGCCTGATCGCGTACCAGGGCGGCCAGGGTTTCGCGCTGGCGGTCGCCGGGCAGAGAGTCCAGGTTGAGGGCGGCCAGCGCCGGAGCGAGATCGCGCAAAGTGATCAGCACCGGCAACAAGTCCTTCGGGATTCCTTCTGGCGCTTTGCCGTCGGCCAGTTGGGCCAGCAGTTCGCGGAGGAAGGTGCTCTTGCCCGACCCCGGCCCTCCCAGCAGAGCCAGCTTCGATGATTGCACAGCGGCTTCCAACGCCATCAGCGGGCGATACTCTTTGTCGGCCACCGGCTCGCCTTCGAGCCTCATTCCCTTGCCAATCACCGCCTTGCCCTGTTGCTTGCGCTCCTTGCTTTCTTTTTCGGTCAGCGGCGTTGGGAAAGGCGCGGTCGTGTCCAAATCAATGTACACATCTTCGAGCGTAATCTCTTCGTCCGCGCCTTCTTCGCCGCCGAGCGCGGCCAGAGGCAAAGCTCTGCACAGGCGGCTGAGGTTGGCCAGGTAACGCTTGCGGGCAGCGGTTGCATCGTCGGCTTTCGGCGCTTGGTTGAGTGTGCCGCCCGGGCCGACGTAAGTTGCGCCCGCGCCTAACGTCACCTTGTCGTGCCCCGTCACGTCGCCTCTTTCCACAATTATTTTGCCGCTGTTGTCTATCCCGCCTTGTCGGCTCGTCACATTGAATTGGGCCAGCAGAACATTGCGCCGGGCGCGAAGCGGGGCGCAGATCACTTCAATTTGCTCGTCGGGCAAAATGCCGCGCAAGGCTTCCTGCGCTGTCAGCGCCGTTTCAATCTTGACAAGTTCGTCGTCGGGGTTTGCGATGGTCATAGGCGTTGGCTTTCGGCGGTGGGTAGACGACGGATTTGGAGAATTCACGGATCGATCCGTTCAATTCACCAGATCCGTTGTCTCGAACATGCCGGAAGTATAGCGAAGGCTGAGAGAGGAGGCAAATGCCTGTTACTGTAAGGAGCACAGCATCCTGAGCGGAGTGGACGAAGCAGAACGTAGTCGAACGCGAAGCGGGCGGGTTCCGCGCAAGAGCCGCACCCTTCGACTACAGCCTGCGAAGGCCACGCAGGCTTCCGCTCAGGGCGCTAACTCTCAAGTGCTGAAACGAATCAAAACGCCGGGCCTCCCTCCCGAAACCCGGCGTCCCAATCGCCAATTCTCTAATTCTCCACGCGAAGCGTCTAAAAGTTCCTCGCCCCCACAATTTTCGGAATGTCCGTCAGCGTGCCGTCCTCCAGCCGCCAGGCCTCGTTGGGGAAGTAGGCCGAGGCCGAGAGGACGAAGGCGAAGGCCGCGCCCACGCCGGACAGGGTGCGCAGGCGATTGTAGTAGTTCACGTACTGCTGGCCCTTGAGGCGGGTGTTGGTGTTATCGGTCGGGTTCGAGAACTCGGTGATGAAGAGCAATTTGTTCGGGTAGCGTTTTCGATATTCTTCGTACACCAGGCCGCCGGTCGGCGCGAGTTGATCCGAGTCGCTCACCCAGTAGCAGTGGCAGGCCACCCAGTCGGCGGCTGAACGAATCGCCTCGTCGCCCTGGCCCAGAAAGGCCCACGAGTCCACCCGTTGCCCGCTGACGCTCCCGCCCGGCGAAAGGCCGGGGTAGCCAAACTTGGCTTCGGGATATTTGGCCTTGAGGCGGTTGACCACATCCTTGAACCAGTTGCCAAACTCGCGGCCATCCTGCCACGAAAACTTCCAGCCCTCAATTTGCAAGTTCGGTTCGTTGTGCACTTCAAAGTAGCGCACGCCGCGGTTGTAAAACTGCCCCAGGTCGTACTCGACCCACGAAGCAAACTCATCGGAACGCACGGTGCGGTTACGGAAATCGGCGAACAGGCGCACCATGACGAACATGTCATTCTTGATCTGACGCAGGCGATCCAGATTCTCCGGGCGGCCCGACGAAAGCAGTTTGATGGCTTCGACACGGGATGTTTGGAGGACAGGGTAATCGGCTTCCATCAGTGGGCCGTCGGCCCGGCCATTGACTCCCACCAGGCATTTGCCGTAGGCCCAGCCGAAGGTGTTGGCCGGCGGCGGCGTCACCGTGCCTGCGTCCTGCAAAAAGGGAGTCGGGTCGATAATGTCGTTGGGATAGTTGGTGAGGCCGGCGGCTGTCGCCCCCTGTTTCTTCAACGTCAGGTGCAAGTGACTGCCGGTGGAGTTGCCGGTCGAGTCGGCAATGCCGATCTTGTCGCCCGCCTTCACCTGCTGGCCCACCTGGGCCAGCGCCTGCTGGAAGTGGGCGTAAATCGTCTGGAAGCCGTCGCGATGCTGAATGCGAACATGGATGCCGTAAGCGTGGGCGCCGCCGTTGGGGAGTTTGCCGTCGGTGTTCACCTGGAACACCGTGCCCTCGGCGGCGGCATAAACGTTGGCCCCCATCGGCGCGCGAATGTCCAACCCTTCGTGGCCGGGCAAACCGAAGCGGCGGTAAATGTCCGGGTTGACGCCGAAGGCCTGAGTGATCTTCGGGTAGTCCGTCGGCCAGCGCAAAGTAAACGGCGCCGAGTCGGCTTTGCTTTGTGGCGGCGGGCCGAACTGTTGGCCGCTGGCGATGCGGGTTGCCAGCGCCTTGGTGAGATCGTCGGGCGAGTTGGCGTCCACCACGTCCAGCTTCAAATTAGGATAGGTGTTCTTGAACCACTGAACAATGTCGCGGCCAAAGCCGTCGGGCGTGTTGGCGATGGTGATGGTTTGATTAGGCGCGTTGTAGTGCGCCGCCGTCTCCGGGTCGGGGGTGATGTTGGGACCAAACTTGAGCACGTAATCTTTCGCCGCAGCCACCCAGGCATAATAGTTCTGTTTCGGGAGGAGGATGATTTGGGGATCGGGCATGGAAGTCTCCTTGTCGCTTGTCGTTTGACGTTTGGCATTCTACAAACGTCAAACGTCAAACGACATGGTCATCGAATATAACGCCTGAGGCCAATCTCCGCCGCAATTCCCACATCCTGCCCGTTCTCGTCGCGCCAGCTCCAGCGCGGCGACTCGTAGGAGTTGGAGGTGGAGACGACGTAGGACACGGCGCCGCCCAGGCCTTTGATATGACGCAGAATGCCGTAATAGCGGGCATATTGATCGGCGACCAGCGGCTTAGGCTGGGAAGGGTTGCCGAACTCGGTGATGAACAACAGCTTGTCGGGGAAGAACTCGCGATAAGTTTGCCAGGTGAAGCCGTGGATCGGCTCGGTCATCTGACGGTCGTTGATCCAGTAGCCGTGCACGGCGATCCAGTCGGCGCGGGCGGCGGCCAGCGCGGCCTCGCCCAAAAACTGGCGCATGGCCTCGCGGACGTTGGTCATGTCGCCGCCCGGCGAGAGGCCGGGGAAGCCGTATTTTTTGCCCGGCCAGCGTTCGCGGTAGAGGCGCACCACTTCGTCGAACCAACTGCCGAACTCTTTGCCGTTCGACCACCAGCCGCTCAATCCTTCGATGACCAGGTTCGGCTCGTTGTGGACTTCGATGTATTGAATGGTCGGGTCGTAATCAAACATCCGCTGTAAATCGTTGACGGTGGCGTCGAAAAATTCCTGCGGCCCGATGCGGAGCGCGCGACCGTCGTTATTAAAATTGAGAATGGGCCGCACCATGATGAACAGGCCGGGGTTGATGGCCCGCAGTCGTTCGAGCGTCTTCGGGGTGGCGGAACTGGTGAGCTTGATGGCTTCGAGGCGGGCCTTCTGGACAATATCAAAATCCACGCCCTGCAATTCGCCGTCCGAGCGGCCATGCAAGCCAATGAGGCTCACCCCCGGCGCCCACTGTTGGGCCCAATCATATTCTGTCTGAAACCCGAAACGCAAGCCGTAATACACGCGCACGTGCAGAATCTCGGCCAGCACTTCGGGCGTGGGCGCGCTCAGCTTCTCCAGCACCAGCTTGCGCGGGTTCTGCTTGATCATCGTCCACAAATCGTCGGGCCAGGAGTCCGGCTCAACAATTGTGAGGCGCTCGAACTCCGGGCGCAACGCGTCGGCGTAATCGTGCGAGATGAACACGCCAGGGAAGTAAGTGGCGTATTCCAACACGGCGGCGCCCCACGTTGCCACTTCGGCTTTGGTGTTGCCAGGAACCAGGAAGAGTTGTTCGATCGGTTGTTCAGGCATTAATTGAATCCCAGGCCGCGTTCTTTGAGCGAGACAAAGCGCTGGTTGCCGATGACGATGTGATCATGCACCGGGATGTCGAGCAAGCGCCCGGCTTCCACCATCAGGCGGGTGACGGCCACATCGTCGGGCGAGGGCGACGGGTCACCGCTAGGATGGTTGTGGACGACGATGATCGAGGCCGCGCTCTGTTTCACCGCCTCGTGGAACAATTCGCCCACCCGGATCATGGACGTGTTGAGCGAGCCTTTATACACCTCAACCGTCTTCAGCCAGCGGTTGCGCGTGTCGAGCAGGATGACGCGCACCTCTTCCTGTTCCAGCGCCCGCATTTCATACATCACCAGATTGGCCGCCGCCGCCGGAGAGTCGATGACGGGTTTTTCCTGCGGGGAGGCCGCCGCCAACCGTTTCCCAAGTTCCACCGCCGCTTTCAGTTGGGCGGCCTTGGCCGGCCCAATCCCCTTCACGTTGCACAGGTCAGTGTACGAGAGTCGCAAGAGTCCGGCCAGGCCGCCGTTTTGCGAAAGCAAGCGCTCAGCCAGGCGCACCACGTTTTCGCCCTGCATGCCCACCCGCAACAAAATTGCCATGAGTTCGGCGTTGCTCAGCGCCTCCGGCCCGGCCTGGGCCAGCCGTTCGCGGGGCCGATCTTCCGAGGCCATGTCGCCGATGCGCGGCACGAAAGTTGTATCCGAGTCCGGTGGGTTAGTCATCCGCCGTGATAATACTGCGGAGTGTGTAAGAGGTCAAATAGCATTTCACTGTATAATTTCGCCATGTCCTTCGACCTGCCGGCCATTCTTACCTATGTTCGCTACGGCGTAGCTCTGTTGGGCGCATTTATCGCCGCCCTGTGGCTCTCGCTCGTCATCTGGACGTTCCGCGACATGCGCTCGCGCTCGCGCGACATTTTCGCCCAGTTTCTGGCGGCGCTGGTGGTGGCCGTGCTCAACATCCCCGGCTTCATTGTATATTTGATCCTGCGCCCGCCGGAGACCCTGTCTCAGTCTTACGCCCGTTCGTTGGAAGAAGAGGCGCTCTTGCAGGAGATCGAAGAGCGCCCCACCTGCCCTGGCTGTAGCCGGGCCACCAAGCCCGACTGGAAGATTTGCCCGCACTGCCAGACGATTCTCAAAAAGGTGTGCTCAAACTGCGGCAAACTGCTCGACCTGAACTGGAACGTGTGCGCCTCGTGCGGCACGCCTGCGCCGGGGCGG
>CAYSIV010000314.1:0-7205 GCA_964431175.1 uncultured Anaerolineales bacterium | reverse complement strand
CCTCAGGCACGTATCTCCGCCGTGTGCTGGAAGGGCGACGTAACCGGCGAAACCATTTTGGACCGTCAAGAGATTACTGGCCGACTGCCACAACTGATTGATCAGGCCGAGACCTTCCTGCGGCGCAATACTACACAGGCCTCGCAAATACAAGGCTTCAAGCGGGAAGACCGTCCTCAGTATCCTATCGAGGCGTTGCGCGAGGCCGTGGTTAACGCTGTGGCGCACCGCGATTACAGTCGCGAAACGGCGCAAATCAGATTATTCATTTTTGATTCGCGCATCGAAATTCACAGCCCCGGCGGCTTGCCCAACAGCGTGACGCTGGAAAACATGAAAACCGGCTTTAGCGCGTCGCGTAACCGGCTAATTGTTCAGCTGTTGTTCAATCTCGGTTATATGGGCAGTTTTGGCACTGGCATCCCGCGTATGTTTCGTCTGATGAAAGATAACAACAGCGCCGAACCTAAATTGGTCATTAGTGACGCTGAGTTCACAGTGACACTTTTCGCGCCTCCAGTGACTACCTAAATTCTCGGAGAGCCTATGGACCTCGCTGAAAAACTCCGCAATGCCGACAAAATGCTCCTCGACGGCTACACCGGCCAAGCCGTCGTCGCCGCCGGGCAGGTGTTGGAAGAACTGCTCCAACACCTCTACCAAACGGCCCTCCCCAAGCTCAAGGCCAAAGATGGGCAAACCGTCGCCCAAAAGCTAGACCAGATCGGCAAGGGCAAAGCCGTGACCGAACTGACGTTGGGACAACTGGCGGGACTCTTCCGTGAGGCCGCCTTATTCGATCTCTGTGAGACAGCTCTCAACCATAAATTCTCTCGCCTGCGCGCCGCTGACTACAACGGCCTGATTGATCTGCGCAACCGGGCCGCTCACGCCACCGGCGGCGAGGTTGAAGAAGACGAAGCCCGATCGATGGTTTCGCAAGTTCGAGTCTTTGCTCGTGAAGCCGGAGTGCTTGAACAGCCAAAAGAGGAGAAGAAGACGCGCGAGGCCGCAACGGTGTTACGCCCGTGGTCGCAAGTTGTCAAACTGCACCCGGACGTTGCCAGCGGCCAAACTGCCACCGCCACCTATGCCATTGACCTCGGCGCGCTGACCGCCGGGGATAAAAACGTCCCCAAAGTTTACCGCGAGGCTGAGGCCTTCTTTCGCGCCACCCACCCCACCAGCAATATGGTGTCATTGATCGCCGAGGTGTTAGATCGCTTGACGGGCGGCAGTGGGGATCGGGTTCTGCAACTGCGCTCCCCGTTCGGGGGCGGCAAGTCGCACCTGTTGGCGGCGCTCTATCACGCCACCAAAAACCGGGCGACGATGGACGCCATTTGGCCTGAGGCAAAGCAATGGCCGCATGTAGAGGGTGTTCGAGTCGCAGTGTTTGACGGCGACAAGTTTGACGTGCAGGGTCGAGAGGTGTCGCCTGGCATCCGTGTTCAAACCTTGTG
Source organism: uncultured Anaerolineales bacterium (assembly GCA_964431175.1). Lineage (GTDB taxonomy): Bacteria > Chloroflexota > Anaerolineae > Anaerolineales > VGOW01 > VGOW01. The sequence continues at coordinate 5,742 of CAYSIV010000314.1, read as the reverse complement.
GGGGTGGATAGCCTGGAGTTTGGGCGGCCCGACGTTGTATGAGCGCATTCGCTATCACGATGAACGACGCGTGTCCCCCGGTGGCGACGTGATCCGCGAACTTTTGGGGCGTGGGCAATCGCCAGAGCCGCCGACCCTCATCATGTTGGACGAAACGCTCAAATACTTCGAGCGGGCGCAGGCTGATACCCAGATTGTAGGCGAGTCCACGCTGGGGCGGCAAACTCTCGACTTCATTCATTCCCTCAGCACCGAAGTGGCGAATAGCTCTCAGGCGGTGATGATCTATTCCCTGCAAGCCAGCGCCGGGGAGGCGTTCGGCAACGTGGCCTTGCTCAATATGCTCGACCACCTCACCTCGCGGGTGGACTCCAAACGCGAGCCAGTGAAGGGGGATGAGATTTTGCCCGTCCTCCAACGCCGCTTGTTGAACGACATGCCGGACGCGGCGGTTGCCGATCAAATAGCGGGGGCCTACGCACCGGTGATCACCGGCATGCAAACCGCACAGGCCAGAACGGCCTCTGAAAAACGAGTGGTTCAAGATGAGGCCCTCAACCTTCGCCGCCGCTTTCAGGCCGCCTACCCGTTTCACCCGACGTTGATCGATCTGATGAAGGAACGTTGGGCCTCGATCCCAGACTTTCAGCGGACGCGCGGCGCGTTGCGTTTCCTTTCAACCTGTCTCCACGCTCTCAAAGAGGGTTCCGGCTCCCTTCTCGGCCCCGGCGATGTGCTTATTTCTAACGGCACTGTCCAACATGCCTTCTTCACCGAGGTCGGCCAGCGCGAATCATTCAAGGCTGTGCTCGAAGCAGACTTCACCGGCCCCAATGCCCGCACACGCCGAATTGACGAACGGTTGGCGTCAGAATTCCCACATCTGAGCGGCGTGCGTCCGGCCACACGGCTGGCGACCGCCATCCTGATGTATTCCTTTGGCGGCTTACAACGTCCCGGCGAGTCGCAAGGCCAAACGATGGCGACCGGAGTCACTGAACCGGAACTGTTGGCCGCCGTCATCGGCCCCGACCTCGACAGCTTGACGACCCAAACCGCGCTCAAAGCCCTGCGTGAAGAATGTCTCTTCCTGCACCATGATGGGGTGCGTTACGTATTCAAGACCACACCAAACGTCACCCAACTGCTGGAGCAAGAATTCGACCATGTCGAAGCACCGGAAGCTGAGAAGAAGATAGAAAGCGACCTAGGAAACCGTTTAGCTGGTCGGCCCGTCTTCGTCTGGCCCAAAGACTCAACCAAGATTGACGACCGCGATCCCCGTTTCATGCTGGTGTATCTCCCGCTTGATTTCGCCAGTTGGGGCGAAGCGCGACAGAAAACCTACGCCCTTGACTTGTTGCTCAACCGGAGTGATGGGCCGCGCCGCTATCGCAATGCCTTGGGGCTGGCGTTACCCAACTGGCATCAAATTGAAACATTGCGCCGGGCCATGCGCTATGCTTTAGCGGTTGAACGACTGCGAAGCAAGAAAAGTCAACTCAACCTGACAACTGAGCAAATGGCTCAACTAAAGGAGCGCGAAGAGACCGAGAAAGGAAAAATCGAGTCGGCCTTCCGCGACTTGTACAACGCCGTCTGGTTGCCGGTAGCGGCCAATGGCGCAATTGAATTAGAGAAGGTGGAGATCGGTGCGCGCCCGTTGGGAACGACCAACATTCACGAACGTTTGATGGAGCTACTGACCGTTGTTCAGCGTAAGGTGCACGGCACGCTCATGCCGCACAAACTTCTTGAGCACCTGCGCCTCGGCGAATATGCCAACGAAGCAGGCCCTGAGCAAGGCCGAAGGGCTGAGGGTCGTCCGCTAGGTATTCGGATTGACCAGGTGCGTGATGCTTTCTACGAGAACTTGGGCTTTCCCCGTTTGCTTGACGAGAGCGTGATTCGCCAGGTGATTGTGAGAGGGGTGAAAGAAGGTCATTTTGGTTACGTGGGCCGCGCTGACCGTATCCAGAGTGACCGGGTGAAGGAGGGCGCAGGCTATTTAGTCTCTCGCTCACAAGCCCTCTTTGAAAAAGATTTGCCCCCCGACGAAATTGATATGGGCACGGGATTCATTGTGTTACCCGCCGCTATTGAGCCAATCGCCGAAGCACCACCTGTTGAGGCAACTTCTACAGTTCCCACGCCTGCCACTGTGACTCCAGAGTCACCCACAGCAGAGCCTCAGCCTACTTTCCAAACCGGAGCGCCGACGGCGCAAACGCGCGTTGCATTGCGTCTCAGTTTGACCCGATCCCAGCTTTACGCCAGTTTCAACGCTCTGTCAAACCTGGCCGACAAAGCAGGAACTATTCAACTGACCATCACTGCCGAATCTCTCCAGGGCTTTGATCCGGTTTGGCTGAGGAATGCTGTGATTGAACCACTGGATGAAGCGGGGGTTGAGGTGGAGAAAACTTGAGCCACATCTGGACGCTTGGCCGAATTGAATTTGAGTTCCGCAGATGTATGTTGAGCCGGGCAAGTCCTTGACTTCGACCTCGGATTTGAGTTCCGCGGATGCTTCAACGAAACTACCCATGATGTTGGAGCGAAGTTCAACAAATGATTAAATGACAGCCGCCGCAGTTTGCAAACTGCGGCGGCTGTTGTTCTATGGGGTTTCGTTACTCAGACTACTCATGCCTCGTGCCATCCGGCATCGTCGCGCCGGCCATAATCGTCCCCGTCAGTTTGGTGCGAGACAAATTAGCCTGAGTGAGGTTGGCGCCTTTTAGGTTAGCTCCGGTCAAGTCGGCCTCCAGCAAATCGGCGTAGGTCAGGTTCGCCCCGGCCAGGTCGGCGTTACGCAAGTCGGCCTCGGCCAGGTTGGCTGCCGTCAGGTTCGCGCCTGTCAGAATGGCATATTCAAGATGAGCGCCCTTCAGCCGAAGTCCGGTAAGATTCAGCCCGCTGAGATCAACGCCCGCCAACCGCGGGTGATCTCCAGCGCCAATCAGAGCCAGTATCAGTTCAGTGCGTGTTATCTCGGCCATGTGCTCCTTTCCCTGCGTCCTGCTTAGATCGACTCATTAGCCTTCGGTGATGGTCACGCTCTGAATCATATCGCCAGTAAAATTTGGATTGGTGTTGGGATCGCGGAGGGTGATGGCGTTGACGACATCCATCCCGTTGATGACTTGGCCAAAGATAGTGTAACCACCGTCGAGGCTGGGCTGAGGACCAAAGGTGATAAAGAACTGACTGCCGTTGGTGTCACGCCCGGCGTTGGCCATTGCCATCACTCCGGCTTGGTCGAATTTCAAATCACTATCTTCGTTGACAAACTCATAGCCCGGCCCGCTGGAGCCGGTGCCGGTCGGGTCGCCGCCCTGAGCCATGAAGCCTTCCAGCACACGATGGAAGGTCACGCAGTTGAAGTAGCCGTCTCGCGCCAGAAACACAAAACTGTTGACGGTGATTGGCGCTTTATCAGCATAAAGTTGAACGGTGAACTCGCCGCCCTTGGCCATCTCGAACGTGGCGGTATACTTCTTGGCAGGGTCAACCGCCATGGCCGGGGCCGAGGCGTACTGTTTGGACGTGGGGCCGTTGGAGCAGTCGGTTGCCCCGGCGCCTGCGCTCGCGGTAGCAGTCGTCGCTGGTTTCTGCTGTTGCGAGATCGAATAAAAGATCAGCCCGGCCACAATCACCACCGCCCCGCCGACCACCCACCAGTTGACTTTGATTGGCTCTGCCGCTTGGCCGCCTCCGCCCGCGCCTTTGTTCCGCCTGGCGGCTTTGTTCTTGTTTTTCTTCTTTGACATCGGTTTCTCCACTTCAGAGTTGGTTAATGCGGATTATACCTGTTTCAGCTCCGTCTGCGCCACAGACGGGCTACCTGTGTGCACGTAAAGGTTGTCAGGGAATAAGATGCTCGCCAACCGCGTCCTCGCGGTTGCCCGAAGGGGCCCGCGAGGACGCGGGCGAAGAGCACGCTGACATGTTTTGCGTGCACACGACTACCTGGAGATTGGGCTTTTGGAATTTGGGATTTACTTCAGCACCCGTTCATCGCCTCTGCGAACCGTCACCCCAACTGCATCCAAATGCTCCAAAAAGGCGAGGGCGTATTTCCGGCTGGTGCCGAACATATCGCGGAACTGGGCAACGGTGAGGGACGGGTTGGCGGTCAGATGTTTCCGAACGGCGGCTAAAAGTGAGTCGTAAGTGTCGCGCAAGAAGGACACCTCAGGTGAGACTTGAACGAGATCGCCTCGATCCATCAACACAGCCAACACATCGTCGCCCACCATCGCCGCCGAGTCTTTCATCGAAGGCGTGTTGTAGGGGTCGCGGCGGAAGACGGCGAAGAGCGAGTCGACGCTGGTTTGCTGGGCAGGAGCGAGTTTAATCTCGTGCGTCGTCAGCCGGATGAAGGCCCCGGCCTCGGCCGCGCGGCCTTCGGCAACGGCGCGAGTCACGAAGGCGTTGAAGACTTTGGGGGCCAGCTTGAGACGGCTCTTCAGTTCTTCGCGCGAGAGGCCAATCTTGAGGGGGTGCGAGGCGTGGTAAGCCGTGAGCAGGTCGGTCATCTCACGCATCAGGCGGGCCAGGGAGGCCCGCGAGAGAATGAGCGCGGTGGCCGAGGGCAGAACGCCCTCAAGCACAACCAGATCGTCTGACGGCGACAGTTCGGCCAGCGCTTCGGCGGCGGCGGTGGCATCCAGCCCGGCTTTGGCAATCGCCGCCGAGAGCGGGCCGGGGCCGAGCGCGTCCACGGCTTGCAAAAGAATTTCACCCGGCGTGCCACGCAAGAGCGTTTGCAAGCGGTCGAGTACAGTCCGGTCGTTCCGCTTGTGCTTGCGGGCCGGGTGCGGCTCGACGATGACGCCGCCGCCCAGGGTCGTCCCGGGCGAGGGGCGGCGCAAAATAAATCGATCGCCTTTGACGGCGACGACGGGAGCGGATAGCACAATCTGCAACCAGCCCGTCTCGCCGGACGGCAGGGCCTCGCCGTTCAACACCCGGGCGTGGGCCACTGTCTCTGAAGCGCCAACAAAGAATTTGACTTCGGCGTTGTGCTTGAGGGGCGCATCGGCGTCGGCGAGGTGGCGGAACTGTACGTCGAGCAAATCGGTAAGGCGCAAAGTGTCCGGGTAACACACCACTTCGCCGCGCTGGATGTCGGCGACCTGGACGCCAGTGAGGTTGACGGCCACGCGGCTTCCGGGCATGGCCCGGTTGAGTTTGGTTTTGTGCGTTTGCAGGCCGCGGACACGGGCCGGGCGATTGGAGGGCAAAACAACAACTTCATCGCCAACTGACAGTGAGCCATCGATCAACGTTCCGGTGGCAATGGTGCCAAAACCGGCGATGGTGAAGACGCGGTCTATCGGCAGGCGCGGGCGGGCCAGATCAGGGCGAGGCGGACGGGCGGCCAGACATTGAGCGAGAGCGGAACGCAAGTCGTCGAGTCCCCGGCCACTGCGGGCCGATACGGGAATGATGGGGGCTCCATCCAGGGCCGTCCCTTTAATCAGTCGTTTTACTTCTTCGGAGATCAGGCCAAGCCATTCATCCGACTCGGCCAAGTCGGCTTTGGTGAGGGCAATCACGCCGCTGTTGATTTGCAGAAGGTCGAGGATGGCCAGATGCTCGCGGGTTTGCGGCATCACGCCCTCGTCGGCGGCCACCACGAAAAGAGCGGCATCAATGCCGCCCACCCCGGCCAGCATGTTCTCGATGAAGTCGCGGTGTCCTGGCACATCAATCACCCCCACCGATTCGCCGTCA
>CAYSIV010000313.1:0-7288 GCA_964431175.1 uncultured Anaerolineales bacterium | reverse complement strand
GACAAAGAGAAGGTTGATCTCGGCAACCTCCGCCTCGGCCAGACGGTGGAGGTCACGTTCAACGTCGCCAACGTCGGCGACAAGCAGTTGCGCTTCACTGAAACGCCTTACGTGGAAGTTGTCGAGGGGTGTTGACCGCCCACGCCCGCCATCGGTTCGATGGTGCTCAACCCTGGTGAAACGACGACGGTCTCGATGAGTTTCATGATGCACGGCGACATGGGCGGCATGCATGATTTTCGCGTCCATCTACCAACAAATGATCCGGCCCAACCGGACAGGACATTGACAGTGTTATCCAACTGGCTGCCGTGAGACTGGTTGACGTATCCCATTCTTCGGCATCAATCACGGTCATCCTCTCATTCCCAGCCCCGGCACCGCGCCGGGGCTTTTCGTTGATAAAGGGCTGCTGTTCGCGATGCAGGCTTTCATCTCCCAGCCCGTCATTGTCCCGTCAGACCCGGCGCAGTGTTTGTCAACTTGGCAAAACTCTCTCTCGCTATACTTGGGCTTATGCCCGCCCTCGATTGGATTGGCCGCCAGGCCGTTGAGAACCATCACAAAGAAGCCCCCTTCCATCTTCTCCGGGCCGACCCCAAACGCTCGGTCGGCGAGCCGGACTCCGGCAACCTGCTAGTGCAGAGCGATAACCTGCTGGCCCTCAAAGCCCTGCTCCCTTACTGCGTCGGGCAGGTGAAGTGTTGCTAACGATGGGTATAGGTCATATCGTCGTGCAGGTCATCGGCGGTGTAATGACGAGGGATGGCGCGTTTGCCGAGCAAGAGGCCAAACTCGTATTTGCTCAACTCGGCCAGTTCTCGTGCCTTGCCGACTGAGAGGATGCCGCGCGTAAAGCGCAACCGCTGTTTCCGGCATGCACCGCTACAGCTACCACGCCGCAGGCTTCCTTACACGCGCCGAAACGCACGACAGCACAAATTACACGCCGCAAACCGAGATGGTCTACAACGACTTGGGCGAGCGGGTGAGCATGATCGGATGGCAGGGTGGCATGAGCCTGACCACCAGCTACATGCTTGATCTTACCCAACGCAATGTCGTGCTGACGACTACTGCTTCTGGCAACACCATCTTCTATCCCCACGACAACAGCGGCCCGCTGGCCGAGATGACGGCCTCTTGGGCTTACTACCTGACGGACAGTAGGCTTCAGACTGCGGTCTTGAGCCTCATCGTGTCCTGACGGGCACACCCGCCGATGTCTATAACGATTCGGCCAATGCACCACCGCTCGAGGGTTGCCCGTCAAGAGGCAGGCTGACAGAAAACAGAATACGCCGCGTGTTATCGCGTGACTTTCTTCGGCATGGCTTATTGGATGTTCCCAAAACTCACCAGGGATCAGCCGGGTGGCCGTGAGTGGTTGGGGCGAGCCACCTACATTTTGTTGAATGTGGGTCTGGTAATGCGCGTGGTGAGCGAGCCGGTGATGACTCTGCAATCGCAACCGGCTCTGGGCTGGGCGCTGGCCGCCTCGGCAGTTTTGCAGTGGCTGGCCGGGATGGGATTTGTGATCAACACCTGGGGCCGGGTGAAGGAGAAGTGACATGATACTCACTCGCTCTTGGCCCGCGTCCCCGCGGGCCGTCCGCGCCCTAAAGGGTGCTTCGCTTAGGGACGCGGACGGAGAGCGCGTATGCCGCGCTTGAGTGTGTGGTTCATTCGCACCGCCCTCATCTACCTGGCCGGCGGCTTCACCTTTGGCATGTTGCTGTTGTTTCATAAAGGCCTGCCGCTCAGCCCGCTGATGTGGCGGCTGTTGCCTTTGCATATAGAGTGCGTGCTCGTCGGCTGGACAGTGCAGTTGGCGATGGGCGTGGCGTTCTGGATCCTGCCGCGCTTCGGGCTGAGCGGTCGAGGCAATGAAACGCTGGCCTGGCTGGCTTACGCTCTGATTAATATTGGGGTGCTGGCGGTCGGTTTGGGAGGAACGTTGGCGGCTCCACCGGCGATCATGTTTGCGGGCCGCCTGGCCGAACTGCTGTCAGTTGCGCTGTTTGCCAGCCACGCCTGGCCGAGGGTCAAGCCGCTGGGGTTATAATCCCGGCATGACCCTCCTCATCAACCCCGACCGCTTCAAACAAGATTTCGACGGCCTGGCTCAAATTGGCGCTACCGGCGATGGCGGTGTGCATCGCCCTGCGTTGAGCGAAGCCAATTTGGAAGCCCGCCGCTGGTTCCTGGCCCGCGCCGCCGAAGCCGGACTTGAGACCCGGGTGGACAGCGCCGGTAATCACTCGGCAATTCTCCGCGCGAAGCGTCAATTCTCTAATTCTCCCGCTCTCCTTCTTGGCTCACACACCGACTCTGTCTCCAACGGCGGTCGCTTCGATGGCGCGCTGGGCATTGTGGCCGCGCTCGAAGCCGTACGCGCGATCCAAGAGGCCGGGCTGAGCCTGCCGGTGCATCTTGAAGTCATTGACTTCACCGACGAAGAGGGAACGCTGGTTGGGATTTTGGGGAGCCAGGCAGTGGCCGGGCAGTTGACGGCTGAGACGTTGGCTCAGCCGCGCGGCGGGCGTGACTTGCTGGAAGCGGGCATGGCTCGCGCCGGTCTCACCGACTCTGGTTTTCTGTCCGCGAAGCGCGATCCCAAAACACTGGCCGGTTATCTGGAACTGCACATCGAGCAGGGGCCGCGGCTTGTTCAGTCGGCGATTGCGATTGGGGTGGTGACGGGCATTGTGGGCATCAAGTCGTACCGGCTCACTTATCGTGGCAAGGCCAACCACGCCGGGACAACGCCGATGGAGTCGCGGGCCGACGCCTCGCTCGGCGCGGCCACTTTCATCCTCACCGCTCGCGAACTTGTGGTGCGCGATTTTTCAAAGTGCGTGGTCAACGTGGGGCAGATGAACTTGAGACCGGGCGCGTTCAATATCATTCCCGGCGCCGCCGAGTTCGCGCTGGAGTTTCGCGCGCCTGAGGCCGGGCAACTCAAAGAACTGGGATCATCACTGCTCAGTCTGGCCGAGGTGATCGGGCGGCAGTATGGACTCAAGCTGACGGTGGAGTCGGTGGGCGGCTGTGAACCGGCGCCGATGAGCGAACGGGCGCAAGCCGCCATTGCCTCCGCCGCCGACTCGCTGGCCCTGAGCCACACCGCCCTGCACTCTGGCGCGGGCCACGATGCGCAATCCCTGGCCGCCATCACCGAGGCGGGTATGATCTTCATCCCCTCGCGCGACGGCATCAGCCACTCGCCGTTGGAGTTCAGCGAATGGGATGATTGTGTGAATGGGGCCAATGTGTTATTGCGGGCGGCGTTGAAGATGGCGGAGGGATGAAAAGATAGCGTTCTTATCCTCACCAGTGTATAGCCACGCTCCGGTTGACGAAGATCAGTGTGCCCTTCGATTGACCACAAAGGGTGATGCCAAGCATGTGTTGAATAAGAAGCCAGTTATCGTCCCGATGTAATGTCACGCACTCCCCCATCGCCCGCGATAAACCGTCCAGGCCGAGGCCTTGAGATTGTGTGTACCATTTCATCACGGCTGGCAACTCTTCTCTTGCCTGATACAGCCCATTTTGGCTGATGTAGCCTCTCAGCAAAGTATCCAGCCGGAAGTCCTCGCTCACGCGCGTTGCCGCGGGATACCGCACCAATCCATCACTCCAGATTAATCCGACGAGCAGGCTGGCGCACACGAGCGTGACAGTAAACCAGCCTGTGGATAGTGTAAATATGGTGAAATGTCGGATGAGTGATAGTTTCACGGCAACCTCCCCGGCGGCTCTCTCGATTTGGAGCCGGCCATTTGACTGCCACCCTATCACCCAACCCCCTCCCAAACTTGCCATTTCTTACCAATACTCACCAGATAGCCGAGATTTGCCCTATACTCAGGTAAAAGACACGCAATGCCAGTTTTATTAGGAGGCGTCCATGCTTACCGCAACTTCTGTCGGATTGGACAAGTTCGCCACTTATGGTGATCTGCTCCGTTACTTACGTCGCCGGGAGGGCCTCACCCAGCGCGAACTCTCTATTGCTGTCGGCTACAGCGAAGCCCAGATCAGCCGCCTGGAGCAAAACCAGCGCCTGCCTGACTTGGCAACCATCACAGCCCGGTTCGTTCCGGCTCTCCACCTGGAACACGAGCCGGAGGTGGTGGCACGTCTATTAGAACTCGCCGTCTCGGCCGAGGCATCTCCCCACCATAACCTCCCTATTCAATTGACCACTTTCATCGGTCGAGAGCGCGAGATGACGGAGATCGAGCGGCTGTTGTCAGAACACAGGCTGGTGACGCTGACCGGCCCGGGCGGCTGCGGCAAGACTCGGCTGGCGCTTCAGGTGGCAGCCGAGGTAGTGGCGGAGTATCCCGATGGAGTCTGGTTCGTCGAATTTGCCCCGCTCGCCGACCCCGCGCTCGTGCCACAAAAGCTGGCCTCGACGCTCGGCGTGCGCGAGGAGCCGGGCCGGACGCTGACGGTTACGCTGACGAATCGCTTGCGTGAGAAAAGTCTGTTACTGGTGCTGGATAACTGCGAGCATCTGATTGAAGCGAGCGCCCAGTTGGCGGAGATGCTGTTGCAAGCCTGTCCGGGCTTGCGGATATTGGCGCCCAGCCGCGAAGTGCTCGGCCTCGCAGGCGAGTTCGTTTGGCGTGTCCCGCCACTCTCGACGCCCGACTTCCGACACCTGCCCCCTCTCGACTGTCTTGCACAATATGAATCGGTGCAGTTGTTCATTGATCGGGCGATGACGGCGATGCCGGGCTTCACGTTGACGGGTGAGAATGCGTCTGCAGTGACGCAGGTGTGCCAGCGGCTGGATGGGATGCCGCTGGCGATTGAGTTGGCGGCAGCGCGCGTCGGGATGTTGCGCGTGGAGCAGATCGCCGCCCGGCTGGACGACCGTTTCGGCTTGCTCTCAGGCGGGAGGCGCACGGCGCTGCCCCGGCATCAGACCCTGCAAGCAGCGATAGACTGGAGTTATGACCTCCTTTCAGAAGCCGAGCGGGCTTTATTTGGGCGTCTTTCGGTGTTTGTGGGCGGATGGACGCTCGAGGCGGCCGAGGCCGTGTGTGCCGGCGAGGGTATCGAACAGGAGGCTGTTCTGAATTTCTTGACCCAGTTGGTGAACAAATCGTTAGTGATCGCGCAGCGGGAGACCGGCCGGGAAGCGCGCTATCATCTGCTGGAGACGATCCGCGAGTACGCACTGGCGCGGCTGGCCGCCAGCGGGGCAGAGGCTGTGGCCGCCTTGCGGCAGTGTCATGCGAACTCCTTCCTGACTCTGGCGAAGAAGGCAGAGCCTAACCTCACCGGCGCCGAGGCATACGTGTGGCTTAAGCGGCTAGAGCCAGAGCACGACAACTTGCGTGCCGCGTCTGATTGGGCATTGGAATGCGCTCCCGATATAGGCTTGCGATTGGTGGGCGCTTTGTTCTGGTTCTGGAAACACCTCAGCTTTGTCAGCGAAGGACGCAAATGGTTGGATAAAGCGGCGGCGTTGACTGGGCCGTTGGAGGAGACCAAAGAGTACGCGCAGGCGCTTTATGCTGCCGCAGGACTTGCGCGGGCTCAGGGCGACTATGTCACCGCGCGTTCCTGGAACGAGAAGAGCGTGGCGATATGGCGAATTGTGGAAGACGGGCGGGGACTGGCACATTCGCTGGCCTTCTTGGGGAAGGTAGCGCGGGCTCAAGGTGATCACGCAACCGCGCGCCATCATTTAGAGGAGAGCGTGGCGATCTTTCGGAAGGTGGGAGACAAATGGGGGCTGGCGCTGTCGCTCGCCTGGCTGGGGAGTGTCGTCAGCGCGCAGGGTGACGATGTGGGGGCGTGCTCCCTTTACAACCAGAGCGTGGCCCTGTTTCGGGAATCAGGCGACAAGTTGTGCCTACCTGTATCGCTTGGCTATTTGGGGTACGCCGCTTGCCGGCGGGGCGACTATGGAGCGGCGCGCTCGTTCTTTGAGGAAAGCTTTACGCTGTGGCAGGAGTTGCCGAACGAGTGGACCATTGCCTGGGGATTGGAAGGATTGGCGGGGGCGGCTGGAGCGCAGGGGCAAGTGGAGCAGGCCGCGCAGCTGTTCGGCGCAGCCGAGGCACTGCTGGAGGCCAGCGGCCTCCGCCTCGACGACTTCGACCGCGCGGACTACGACCGCAACGTGGCAACCGTGCGTACCCAACTCGGCGAATCGGCGTTTGCGGCGGCTTGGGCCGAGGGCCGGGCGATGACGTTGGAGCAGGCGGTCGCTTACGCGCTGGGGGCGGCGCAGGGCTGAATGAACGGTCACTTCAACACACGCACCACGCCCGCGCTTCCATCTACTTCGACCATCTGCCCGTCGCGGATCGTCGCCATGGCCGCCCGCGCCCCGACCACAGCCGGGATGCGATATTCCCGCGCGACGACGGCGCTGTGGCACAACACCCCGCCGGTGTCTGTGACAACGGCCGAGGCTGTGGCGAACTCGACCTTTATCATCTTTCTGCTCGTTGCAATTTTATGGCGGTGCCAGCTATGGCGTTGTAAGTCTATCAATGATAGTATAATTTTAGCCATGACCGAACGTGAATTTCTGATTTATCTTGACCCCGAAACCCGTTTATGTCGGTACAGGCATTATCATGTTTCAAACGGCAAGGAAATCGTTGAGTTCCGTATTCAACTTGAAATTTTAGTGGATGAAGAATGGTATCCCGTTGTTCGATATGACACAGCACACGGAAAACCCCATCGTGATATTCTTCATCCCGATGGCGAGCAAACAAAAGATTGGTTCGAAGGTTACTCAGTGGCAGATGTTCTCACCATTGGACAGAAAGACATTATGGAGAACTGGCTTGCCTATCGAAAGCGTTTTATCAAGGAGATGAAAAAATGAATGAATTTTATCGCGCAAAATTCAACGACTTATTCATGGAGTTCACGCGCTACCTCATCACGCATCCAGACTTTGGTGAAGATATTCCAATGGGAGCGGAGGTCATTTTGTTGGATCGCAATGACTCAGGTTATACAAATTACGTGCTCAAGAAAGCGCCCAAGCAAGATGCGGTTTTTATCGATGTTGGCAAACTCGCTCCTATTCGTTCCCGCTTGAGAAAACCAAAAATCATCTCCCGCCCAGCGGATGCGTCTCGTCCATCACCGCCACCGACAGGCAGAAGCCATCCGGCACGCGGTGATACAGGCGGGCAAGGCGGCTGAGATTGGCCGCCTTGCCACCCACCAGGGCCACGTCAAAAGATTTGGGATCGCCGAGCCATAGAAGGTTCATACTGTTACTCCAGCCATTCAATCCCAT
>CAYSIV010000312.1:0-7311 GCA_964431175.1 uncultured Anaerolineales bacterium | reverse complement strand
AAGCAAAGTTGGTGAGTAGCAAATTAGGCTTTCACCGTTTACAGGGACACTACCTGAAATTTCGTGAGGCGACTGTTCAGGATACTCAGTCTTTGACGACCTGGCTGTGTGAGGCTGTCATTCCCCAACAATGTCGGATGGAGGCGCTACCGCACATCGAACTGCCGACGGTGGATCGCCTCCAGCGCTTGCTCCGCTCGGCGGCAGTTTTGTCACAGTTGCTTGAGTCGGCTAGCGTCCCAGACGCGGAAGCGCCTCGACGTCAGGGCAGTTTCGACAATGGGTTATAAACGGCTAACGCCCTCTCGGGCTGGCCGTCCAGTTCGTAGGCCTGGCTCAATTGCAAATACAAATCATGGAGGTGCGGCTCGAACGCCACGCCGGCAAGCGAACCCTCTTGCGCCAGTTGATGAGCCTTCTCCAAATGAACCACAGCCTCGCCAGCCGCAGACAGACGCAGTGCTTCTTGCCCGGCGGCCAGGCTGTAACGGAAGGCGGCCTCTGCCAGCCCGGCGGCCAGAGCATGATAGGCCAATACGGTTGCAGACTCCCTGGCCGCTTCGAGCACGTCCAGCGCTCGCCGATGGAAAAGCCGCCGGCGCGCATCCCCGGCTTCGGTGTAAACGACATCCCAGATCATGTGGTGCGCGAATACGTACGCGCTGGCGTCGTCAGGTCGCTCCGCTTCCAGCAAGAGTTGGCTACTCACCAATTCGTCCAAGGCAGGCAATCCCCTATCTTCGGCTACATTGGCGATAGCGCACAGACGCTCGAACTTGAGCTGTTGCCCGAGGATGGCTCCGGCGGCCAACAGGGTGAGGGCATTCGGGCTGAGGCGATTCAGCCGCGAGCGGATCACAGCCCGCACGGTTGACGGGACGCGGACCGCTTGGCCGAGATCGTGCTCGGCGTCCACCTCAAATGCCCATTTGCCATCCGCCTGTCGCCTGGGGTGGAGTGCGCCTCGTTCAAGCAAATCCTTCAAGGTCTCCATCAAGTAGAATGGCTGCCCGCGCGTTTCGTTGAACACCCACTGCGCGAAGTCAGCGGCCGGCGGCGCCAACATCGATAGCACCATCTGTACCGTATCGCGTTCACCTAATGGCTCCAGCGCCAGATGATACGGCTCCAATTCACGCTCCACCTGCGCCAGCCACTCGATGAGGCTCGCGCGTTGGGGTTGAGTCGGCGGCTGTAAGGCTTCTGACCGCAGGCTGACCAATAATAATATCCGGGCGGCGCTCTCGCGCCAGCGTCGGACGGCGTATTGCAGAAGGTTCAGCGTCGCGCTATCGGCCCATTGCATATCGTCCACGAACAGCACCAGCGGCGCCCGATTGGCCAGGGTCAACGTTAAGCGCACCAGGGACTCGAACAGCTGCGTTCGGTCGGCTGGCCTCTCCAGATGAGTGAGAGACAGTTCAGGATAGCGCTCGCGCAATTCCGGCAACAACTGACTCAACGGCACCAACCACGCCTCGCCCAGCCAATTCCTCAGTGCATTTTCCCGCTCGAGCCGGGGGCGGACGGCTTCAATCAACGGCTGGTACGACATCCGATTGCCGTTCTCAAAAGCGTGCCCGTGGAGCGTCTCGGCACCCTGGGCGACCGCCCAGGCCAGGAATTCCTTCGCTAAGCGTGTCTTGCCGATCCCAGCCTCACCGCGCAGGGTCACGACCTGGGGCCGGCCTTCGGCGGCACGGCCATAGCGCTCAACCAGCGCCTGATATTCGGTGGTGCGTCCCGTAAACTGGTTTTCCAAAAAGGTGACTGGGGTATCGGGTGGGTGTGGCCGAGGCGCAGGACGTTGGAGGGGGTGTTGCGTGCGAATGCGCGCCACCAGCGCCTCGGTGTCTGGCTCGGGTTCAATACTCAACTCAGCCGCCAGAACGGCGCGACAGGCCTCATAGGTTTCCAGAGCCTGACCCCGCTCGCCGGCCGCGAAGTGCGCGCGCATCTTGCGGCGATAGGCCACCTCGTTAAGCGCATCGAGGGCGATCCAGAGGGAGGCGGTTTCGGCGGTGCCGGCGAGTTCGCCTTGCGCAAACTGGATTTCGGACAGCCGGTCGAGGATCAGGCCCAGGCGGCGACGCCAGACTTCACGCTGGACGGCAGCCCAATCGTCGAAGCCGGGCGCATCGCCGAGCGAAAACCCCGCGAGAAAATCACCGCGATAGCAGGCAGCCGCCGACTGCAACAATGGCAGACTGGCCGAACCTTCCGGGGGCATCCGGCTCGAACGGTCGGCGCGAGCCAGGGCGTAGGCCTGTTCCAGGGTATGCAGGTCGAGGTGAATGTCGGGGCTCGAATTCAGAGCCAGCGTGGAATGAGTGATTAAGAGGTAGGCAGTTTGGGCTTGGCCGCTGGCCTGGCGCAGGGCCGACTGCAAATGACCGAGGGTGTTGCGGAGCGAGGCATGGCTGCGTTCGGGATTTGATTCGGGCCACAGGAGCGTAGCCAGGTGCTCACGTGGTTGAGGCCCGCCCTCCAGCGCCAGGTAAATCAACAGGGCCAGCGTCTTGCGCGTGGGAAACGTCAGCAGTTTTTCGCCCAGGCGCACTTCGGGCGGCCCCTGCACAAGGATATGCAATGGTAAGTCTTCGCTGGCCATCTTAGTGCTCCTTGTGACGTTCTTGAGACTCCGCGTCATTATACTCAAAGATAGCAACCAAAATCAAGCCAACCCGCCGCTGCCGCTGGCGAGCTTTTATACACAGCGTTTTTTGGATTCCTCTGATTCTTAACCTATATTCTCCTCAAACTTTCCTAGAAGCGCACAGCCCTGCTTATTATTTTGGGCAACTTGGTTGGTTCGAAAAACAGTTTTGAAGATTGGATCGGTTGACAGAGGGAATACACAAATGTCAAGATCAAGCACACACAGGACAATGCGCCCGCTGCGGGCAAAACTCATCTTCAATGCAACTTCCGGTCGGCTCGAGGAATCGCCGCACCAGCTGGCCAATATCCTGGCCGAGATGCAGGACCAGCAGATCTTGCCGGAAGTCTATACGGTGCGGCGGGATAGCCAGGTTGAAGTCGTGGTGCATAACGCCATTAAGGCGGGCATCAAGCTGGTCGTCGTAGCAGGAGGCGATGGGACGATTGACAGTGTCGCCAGGGCTTTGGTAGGCAGATCGGCGGTCCTCGGGATTATCCCTACCGGCACGCGCAACAATCTGGCCTTTAACCTGGGAATTCCTACAGGAATAGCTGAAGCTGTCGCGCTCTTGCGCCATGGCCGGCGAATGAAGATTGACGTGGGAGAGGTGACCAGCGGGCGGGTTAAGCGTTGGTTCCTGGAAGCCGCGTCCATGGGTCTCCTGTCCGATCTGTATCCGGTGGCGGACGATATTCAACACGGCAATCTGGCGCAAATTGGAGGGCTGCTCTCCACCTTAGTCACGGCTATCCCCTCGCATTTACGTTTAATTCTGGACGGGCATACGCCGATTGATACAACAGCCCACCTGGTATTAATTGCCAACATGCCTTTTCTGGGGCCGCGCTTTCAGATTGCCACCGATGTATCTTTCAAGGATAACCGCCTGGATGTATTTGTATTTTCAGATATGAGTAAGCTGAACCTGATCGGTTACGCGATGCAATCAACTGGGGGCGCGGCAGAGGATGCCCGGATTAAGCATTATCGAGTCAAACATCTGACAATCGATTCCGACCCGCCCATGGCTCTTCAAGCCGATGGTGTGCCGCTGGGCCAGGGCGGCCTCACAGCTCAAATACACCGGCACGCCCTGACGGTCATAGCTGGCGCTGTGCTTGGGGGTGAGCCGGTCGCTTCACTGGTGCTCGATCCCGAGGCGATATCCGGTGAATAGCGAGAGCGAGATTCAGCCCATCGAAGATGTGCGCTTACCACCGGAGCACATCACCCCTTTTGGGTCTACTTACGGCCGGCGCGTGTTGTTGGTAAGCCTGGTGGCCGGTTTAATCCTGTTTCTCCTTTGGCTGCCGAGCGGGTCCCGGGTAGCGCTGTTGACCGCGTTGCGCGCCCATTGGACACTGGTTGGCCTGCTGATCCTCTTTGCGCTAATCGTTTTGTCCATGGTCTGGGCGGCCGGCCAGCGTCTGGATACCGAAATCTTTCTATTCTTTAACCTGCGGGGCTATCACACCAAGTGGCTGGATCGCGCTATGTGGCTGGCGACACAACTCGGCAACATTGTCACCGCGTTTACGGCGGCCTTCCTATTCTTCCTGCTGAACTATCGCGACCTGGCGGTTGGGATAACCCTCGGCACAATCACGCTTTGGTTACTGGTGGAGACCGTCAAGGCATTAGCCGATCGGGCCCGCCCATTTCGGGTTCTCGAAGGGGCGCGGATCATTGGCTGGCGGGAACGCGGGCGGTCCTTTCCGAGTGGGCATACAGCCCAGACATTTTTCCTGGTGACGCTTTTATGCGTGCGGTTCCAGCCGGGTATTTGGGGAGCCGTGGCTCTCTATGGGGTCGCCGCACTGGTTGGGTACACCCGGATGTACGTCGGCGCTCACTATCCGCGCGATGTCGTCGGCGGGGCAGCGCTGGGTTCCGTCTGGGGGGTTCTGTTGACGCTAGTGGATCCCTATTGGTTGGGGCTCCGCTTCTAAGGAGTGCGTGACCGGGGCATTCCACTAGCGCCGGGCTGGCCTCCTGACGTTCCTTGTGACGCTCTTGAGACTCTACCTGATTATACTCATTGTTAAGAGTAGAGTTCATATCGAGGTTTCAAAATGCCCGTTTACACATATAGATGTCAGAGGTGCGGCGCCAGGCTCACGCAAAAGGAAGCCTTCTTAGACAAGCCGCTAAAGCGTTGCCCGGAATGTCATATAGGTATTGTGCGGCGTGTTCCCCAGTTACCGGTCCTTGTCTTCAAAGGTTCCGGTTGGTATTCCACCGATCATCGCTCTCCCTCTGGCCAGACCAGCACGCTTAGCCAGAAGAATGACAAGGCCGATCGCCCTGCCAGCGAAAAGAGCGGGAGCTGACGCTTGGAGGGTGCCCTCAATGTCTGGCATAGTTCTAACACTCCCCATCGTGGCCGGTAAAGTGGAAGCCTGGCGGCGGTTTTGCCAGGAGATGTCCGGCTCACGACTGCAGATGTACGAAGCCTCTCGCCAGCGGCTGGGCATTACGCGTGAACGGTTGGTGTTGGTGAAAACCGCTTTTGGGTCGGCGACCGTGACCACCGTCGAAGCCCAGGATGTGGGTCAGGCGTTGAGCCAGATCCTCACCTCTGCTCTTCCGTTTGACAGTTGGTATCGGGAGCAAGTGCAGGAGCTACATGGTATCAACCTGGCCGAGTATGAACATTTCGCGCAGCAAATATCGCCCATTCATAATCAAGAGTTGCTTTTTGAGTGGACGCATTCTTCGAGGGCTGGCAGTTGACATCTGCGCCGAATCGGAACCTATGGGTTCAAAACACGGGACGAGCCTATGGGCAAAGAGAGGGTCGAAGACTGACTGGCGCACGATGCTGCTCGAGCGCCAGCGTGAAATTGGGCAGCTTAACCGAAGGATCAGGAGGATCACCTATATGAACAATGATGAATTCGAAGGCAAGTGGAAGCAAATGCGGGGCCAGGTCAAAGTGTGGTGGGGCACGCTAGGCGCGTCACCGACGACGACCTGGAGCGGGTCGGCGGCAAGTTCGACCAATTGATCGGCGTGATTCAGGAAAAGTATGGCTACACTCGCGAGCGCGTCGAAAAGGAATTCAACGGTCGGATGGCGAAATTTGAAGCCAATCAGAAGAAGAGCAGCAGCCCGACGCCGTAATTCGGTGGGCTGAAGGCCAGGCTTTGCCTTAGCTGGCATGTCGCCCTTCTCGATCGGGAAGGGGCAAGAACGGTAATGCAAACACGGGTAACCCGTGCTTCGCAAACACTCACACAGGAGAAACAAAATGATTAACTTTATTGTATGGCTCATTGCCGGGGCGATCATCGGTTGGCTAGCCAGCCGGCTCATGGGGACGGATGGGCAACAGGGCTTACTGCTCGATATCGTGGTGGGCGTCGTGGGCGCGTTCGTGGCTGGTTGGTTCATCACCCCGCTGGTTGGTGTTGGCACGATCAACCAAAACAACTTCAGCCTCCCGGCTTTGGCAGTGTCGTTGGTGGGCGCCCTCATCCTGCTGGCCGTCGTCAGACTCGTCCGCGGGAGAGGGTTGCGCCTGCGCTAACGGTTTTGCTTTACCTTAGGATCACAAGATTCCCCGGTAACGAGGCCGGTTGCGCTGCAGAGTTGCGCGGAACAACCGGCCTTTGTGCCCAAGTGAGCTGAGCCCTCAGCGTTCAACAGGGATCATGCTCGGCGAGGTCAACATGTCAGAAAGTCAAGTTTCAGAAGTCAGAACGTCACAACGAGAACCGGGCCGGGAAAATCGCCTCTTCACCTTCAAAGCGACCTACGCGATTTGGCTGGTATTGGTCATGCTCGAAGGCCTCATCGCGCTCCGCATTGGACTGAAGCTGATCGGGGCCAACCCCAATAGCGGGTTTGCCGTCTTGATTTACAACTTCAGCAACATTTTCCTGTTCCCCTTTACGGGGTTGACGTCCAGTTATACGGCCGGCGCGATGGTGCTGGAGGTCTCTTCCTTCATCGCCATGGTGGTGTACGCCCTGGTGTTCTGGGCGATTGAAAGAGTGGTCTGGGTGATTTTCTACCGCCCGCGTGAAGCGCCGGTGGCCGTCACCCATCGAACGAGTAGTGAACAGCATACTGAGTAACTTGAGTGCTGTATGAGCACCCAGATTACCTTGGCCGGGAGTAAAACGTTACTCCCGGCCCGGCAGGAATGGCTGTCCGCTATCCGTCCGGATGGGCGTTTACTTACGGGACGGGCGTATCACGCGGCCAAGCGGATCATGGACCTCGTCTTGGTGGTCCTAGCCCTCCCCAGGCTCGCTTACTGGCAGCCGCCAGGGAACGGAAGGACATTCGTCTTATGCAGTCGGGCCATCTGAACCCAAAAGACACAGAAGACCACGCCCAAGATAACCCGGCGTTGAGCGACGTCATTGAACGGAACATTCGCACCATTGTCCGCCTGCGCCTGAAGGCGGCGCGTGAGCGAAACTTGCAAGACCGTATCGCCGACGCCGCCACCTCTTTTTCAGGGCGCATGGTTTTTGTTTATGTGCATATCGTTTGGTTTGGGATTTGGATTCTTCTAAACACTGGGTGGTTCGGGGGGCATCCTTTCGACCCATTCCCCTACGGACTTTTGACCATGGTCGTGTCCCTGGAAGCGATTTTCCTTTCAACCTTTGTGCTCATCAGCCAGAACCGCCTGAGCG
>CAYSIV010000311.1:0-7364 GCA_964431175.1 uncultured Anaerolineales bacterium | reverse complement strand
AGAGACGTGGATGAACGAAGGCTCGTCGGTGATGGCCGAGTTCCTCAACGGCTACGGCTCGGGTGGCAAGGAGTTTGCCTACGTCAACAACCCCGACTTGCAGTTGAACACCTGGGCGGAAGGCGTCGCTGGCGACAACTTCGCTCACTACGGCGCCGGCTTCTTGTTCATAACCTACTTCCTCGACCGCTTCGGCGACAAAGCAACGCAAGCGCTAGTGGCCGACCCGGCCAACGGCTTGCGCTCGGTGGAAGATGTATTGAAAGAGCAGAACATCACCGACTCGCTCACCGGCCAGCCGATCACGATGGTGAGCGTGTTCGCCGACTGGGTTATCGCCAATTATCTGGGCGACCCAGGTGTGGCCGATGGCCGCTACGACTACAGCAATTACCCGACTGCGCCCACCGTCAGCGCCCCGACCGAGTCTTTCTACAGCTGCCCCGTCTCCGCCCAATCGGCCACAGTGCATCAGTTCGGCGCGGATTACTATGCGATCAACTGCGACGGCCAGATCACCCTCAACTTCACCGGCTCACAACAAATCAGCGTCCTGCCCACCACGCCGCACGGCGGGCGCTACGCCTTCTGGGGCAACCGCACCGACCAGAGCGACACGACCCTGACCCGCGAGTTCGACCTGACCGGCCTGACCTCGGCCACCCTCAGCTATTGGGCCTGGTGGACGATTGAAGCCGACTTTGATTACACTTACGTCCTGGCCTCCGCCGACGACGGCCAAACCTGGGACATGCTGAAAACCCCGTCCGGCACGGAGTCCGATCCGAATCTCAGCAACTTCGGCTGGGGCTACACGGACAACTCGGGCGGAGGCGCGACTCCGGCCTGGGTGGAAGAGACGGTTGACCTGTCGAAGTATGCCGGGAAGAAAATTCTCATCCGCTTTGAATATGTCACCGATCCTGGCGTCAACCGCGCCGGGTTTCTGGTAGACGACGTCTCAGTCCCCGAACTGAACTACAGCGCCGACTTTGAGACTGACGGCGGCGGCTGGGACGGCGCGGGCTTTGTGCGCATCGACAACATCCTGCCGCAGACGTTCCTGGTGCAGGTCATCAAGCAGAACCCGGATAGCTTGCAGACAACGGTGGAACGGATGAAACTGGATGAGGCCAACATCGGCAGCCTCACGCTTGATCTTGCCAATGGCGAAAAGGCCGTGCTGGTTGTGTCTGGCGCAACCCAGTTCACTACTGAAGTGGCGAGTTATCAGTTTGAGATTAAATAACCGAGGGGATCAACCAGCTTTCAACGGATGTTCAAGCCACTACGCGAAAGCGGATGCTGGCGTTCTATCCGCTTTTCCGCTTCCCGTCCGTTGGAAGAGCGAGACTCACTGGAACACTGGCGGCGTGCGCGATTTAACTACTGTAGGCTTTATGGATTTCAGCATAGATACGAAGCGCGGCGTTGATGCGTTGCTCGTATTCACCCCCTTGTGCCTTGAACCAGGCTAAAACATCCGGGTCTAGATGTATCGTGACAGCAATCGGTGGGCGCAATTTTCGCAGAGTCGCGCGCGCGAAAAAAGACTCTGACAGAGGCGGAATATCCGACGTGTCAATCGTGTCGTCTGTCAGGGTATCAATCCGCTCCCAATGGGTCTTTGAGGAATTGTTCATATTGGCTTCGTTCATGGGTCAACGCCTTTCGGAGTGAAATAATACGAATGACATCTTCGCCGCGTTCGGTGTATAGGACAACGACAGTTCGCGTTCTGAATATGCCGATACCAATCCAGCGGTCTTCACTATAATCTTCGCGGTCATCCAGTGCAACAAGAATGGGCGTCAAGAAGATTTCCCAAGCATCGGCAAAATCAAAGCCGTGCTTACGAATGTTTGCTTGGTTTTTCTCTTCGTCCCATTCAAAATGCATGATAACAGTATAGCCATATCGCCAGACTATGACAAGTTAGGAGGGTGATTTCTGGGCAGAAGGCCAGTGATGGTACAGGGAGTCAAGCAGCTTCACGACTTTAGCCGGCTTCGAGACGTAGTCCCACTGCATCATGGGGAGAAGAATTTCGCCAGTATCGAAACGACAGATGAGATCAATGAGTCGTATGGTCAAGGCGCAACTCCTTATCGCATGAGTATATGGCAATGAGTCTTTTGCGACGGTCGATTGAGGCGTGGGCGTCGTCGCCTAACATAATTAGTAGCTGGCAACCATTTGCGGTAAAATGGGCCCAGCGGCCCAAAAAGCCACAACTTGCCGTAATTTGAGGACGAAACTGCCGCAACCACTCACTGCCCAAACTTCAAATCATTATAAGCCCCGTTTGCAACATCGCAATGGCCCAACCCTCCACAACTCACGAAACCAAAATGGAGAACCCCATGAAACGTTATCGCATCCTCTCGGCTTTCCTCGTGCTCACGCTGGCCGCGCTGGCCTGTAGCTCAATCCCAGGTTTGCCGGGGCAACCCACCCAGGCCCCTGGCTCCACCACCATTCCTCTGCCCACCAGCGGGCCGGGGTTGGTGTCGGCCCTCCCGGCTGGACCGGTTAAAATCACCGGAACGTTCAATTACTCCAACGATATCATCACCACCTACTTTGCTCAGCAAGCGGTCGCCCTCACCGACATGCACGGCTTCGTGACCCGCGACCTCGAATGGGAAATCCCGGTCGAGTCGCAAACGCTGGGCTTCCTCGACATCAACCCCGAAACCAAGGTCGGCACATATTTCATTGATCTGCCTGCCAAGCCGGAAGGCACGTTCGACGACGTGGACAACAACGGAAGCGCCAACGCCGGGGTGCAAATCTTTGCCGTTGCCTATTCGCCCAACCTCACCGGCGGGCCATATTCTGAAGGCGACGATCCTTCCTTTGGCTGGCCCACTTACCTGGCCTCGGTGAAGGCCGACAGCGAGAACAAAGACGAAGTGATTGGCGGCAAGTTGGTGGTGTGGTCGCCCGACAATGAACAACAGTTCCCTACCGGTTTCGGCGACGATGGCCTGCTCTTCACCGCCGACGACCCGGTTGGCCCGATCCCGGCCGGGTACTCCATCGTCGACCTGGATCAAACGCCGTTTGACGTTTCGCAGGAAGTCGAACCGCAGGTTGAGCTTTATGAGCCTAAGGAAGCGGCCATCAAAGACTACTCTGGCCTGAGCTACACGAAGGCCTTTGATGAACTTTTCAAGAGCGTTTCCACTAACTGGGCTTTCAACGGCGCGCCGGGCAAAGAAGTGGACTGGACGGCGCTGCACGACGAACTTGCCCCCCGTGTTGCCCAGGCTGAGAAAGACAAAAATACTCTGGCTTTCTATCAGGCCATTCACGATTTTACCCTCGCCATCCCCGACGGTCATACCGGTGTGAGCGGCGGCGATCTGGGCCAGCAAGATTTCCAGGCCAAGGCAGAAGGCGGTTACGGTTTCGCCGTTCGCGAGCTGGACGATGGCCGGGTGATTGTGGTGTTTGTGACTCCGGGCGGCCCGGCAGAGGCGGCCGGAATGACAGTCGGCGCGGAAGTGACCGAGTTCAACGATCAGCCGATCAAGGTTGTCATTGGCAAAGTTAAACCCTATAGCGGTCCGTTCTCGCTGGAGTCGTCCCGGCGCTACCAGCAAACCCGGTACTTGTTGCGCAGCCCGCTGGGCGTGGACGCCAAAATCACTTTTACGAATCCCAACGGCAAGCCGCAAACCGTCACCCTCACTTCGGTGTCCGAACGCGACAGCTTCCTTGCCACCTCCATCTATCGCAATGCGCCCAACAGCCTCCTGCCGGTGGATTACCGGGTGCTGGACTCGGGCGTCGGCTACATCGCCGTCAACTCGTATTACGATGACCTGAGCCTGATCATTACCCTCTTCGAGCGCGCTCTCAAACAGTTTCAGGGCGGCGGCGTCACCAACCTGATCATTGACCTGCGCTACAACGGCGGCGGCAACCCGCTGGGCCTGGCCGGATTCCTCTACGATCAGGAAATCCCGCTCGGCCAACAGGAAAGCTATAGTGAGCAAACCGGTCAGTTCGAGCCGGTGGGCGTGCGCGACAGGGTCTTGCCGAACAAAGAGCAGTATCGTTTCGACAAGATAGCCATCCTGGTCAGCCCGGCCTGCGCCAGCGCTTGCGATCAGGAAGCGTATTCCTTCTCCCAAGTGCCGGGCGCGATGGTGGTTGGCATGTACCCTTCCGCTGGGATTTTCGCCGATGTTCTGCGCGGCCAATATGTTTTGCCGGAAGGCCTCAGCCTGCAAATTCCTACCACGCGAATGACCAACCCCGATGGCAGTCTCTTCCTCGAAGGCACGGGCGTCCAGCCGACGGTGAAAGTGCCGATTACCGAAGCCACCGTGCTGGCAACTGACGATGTGGAATTGAAAGCGGCCGAGGACGCCATTCTTGGCGTCAGCCCGGATGATGTGAAGATTGAGGGCGGCCCGACTCTTGGTTCACCCGCCTCTACCAAAACGGCCGTGGAAGCCAGCACGCCCTTCCTGGAGCAACAGGCTCAGGAGCAATACACCGCCCAAGAACTGGCCAAGATCGGCGGGACATTTACTTACACCGTCAATCTGGACAGCGATGCCCGGCTGGTGTGGTATTACGGCTGGTGCGCCACAAGCCGGGTGATTTTGAATCAGAACTACGAGCACCTCAAGTTTGAGTTTTCCATCAACGGCCAGCCGGTTGATCTCGATAAGTTCTACATTGCCGAGAGCGCCTTGAGCGGCCTGTTCTGCAAGTCGTACTACGTCGTCGCCTTCCATTGGCCAAGCGGCGAAACCAAGTTGCAAACGGTGGTGACGTTTGACGAGAAGATCAACGACGGCACCGCCGACTATGAAGCCGGCACGCAGACGTTTGATTACACGGTGACTCTGCCGTAAAGGCCATCACCCCCGAACTTTCTTCTGACACGTGTCGTCGGGAGAAAGGAGATGCTACTTGACTTCGATTGATGTCAGAAATACATAATCACCTTCTGGAGTCGTAACTCGTTGCCGGGTGACTGGGTCGTATATCCCCACAAAAAGTCTGTATGTCCCTAATTGGATATCCGCTGGCAGGTTAAGCAGGTGACTATCAACGATGTATTCGCCAGCAAGCCAGCCTGTAGTCGGCCTAGTCCAGCCGGCTGGAATAGTGTCGTCTTGAGCAATCAACACTCCAGCACTGTTCTGTAAGTGTACAAAACTCCTAAAACTTGTATTAGCCGTCCCCAATGCTTCCCACACTAACCCTACAATCAGTTCATTACTGCCTGTCGCACTTCTATGAACGGAGTAACCGGCCAGTCGCGCTAGTGAGTCCCATCTGACATCAGTTGAGGTTTCTATCAAAGGGAGGCTGAAGTGATGTTCCGGTGCTTTCACCTGTACATTAGCCAACGTGATAGTTTGACCACCTAACTCGGCCTCCAATGTGTACGATCCGGAAGGTAGTTGAGGCGGCACAACTAATCTGATCTGATCGCGCACAATTTGGTTGATTTGCCAATCGCTCGGCGGATAATGTTGGCTTCCTGGCATCCAGGCGCTGGCACTCCAAGTTTGCCCAAAGGAATCTCGCCATCGGAGTAGACCAGGATCTATGTTTGGCCGATCGACTTTGGCCTGCCATAGCGCCTCAAATAATAGAACGTCGCCAGAACTGGCCACTTCGGGCCGCTGGAGGGTCCAGCCCACCAAAATCGCCGTGTCGTTTACAGGCAAATTGGCAACATTCTCTATGGCCGGCGTGATGTCGACGGCGCTCAGGGCTTGGCTTCCAATTTGAATTTGGTCTACCCGCGCCCAAGCTGGATCCGGCCCCTCAAAGCTGCCATGGTGTATCAAGTTCGCCACTATGTCTCGCCGGAAGACCTCGGCCTCGAGCCAATAATGCCCAGGCGGCGTGCCTGGAAAAAGGTCGAGTAGCAACTCATCCCGATAAAAGCCAATCTCAGACCATTGCTCCGAGGGTACCCCACCGATGAAGAAGCGTGGCCGCCGCACGGTCGCCCAGATAATTCCATCCGAGTCTACAAGCCGCAGGCCAAACCCATAAGGGACACCAAGTTTGTGCAGAGGCGACCAGTACATCACCACAGCCAATTGTCGGTCGGTATTGAGTGACCGCAACGCGAGGTCATATCCCTCTAGCATTAGCTCGTTCTCGAAGTTGATTCTCACCGGATGTTGCACGCCTACGAACCCATCTGGTTGCCGTCGTGTTGCGCGAATCGGATTATTTACACGATCTATGACGCCGAATATCAATCCGACGGTGGCTACCGCTGTTACAAGAGGTAGACCTACGCTCGAAGTATTCCGCGGCGGTGACTCAAATGACTGTAGGGAGATGTCTACTTGCGTTGGTCTTCCGGATGTCATCTGTTTCAGTGTTTCACGACTCAAAAACCACAAAAGCAATCCCAAAGTGACTAAACTAAATGTACTAGAAATTACTCGAATAGGCGTAACTGTAAACTCTAGTTGCAACCTATGGCGACCCGGAGGAATTGAAACGGCGATCAGGCCTGTGTTTGGCGTTATACGAATATTGACTTCGCGATCGTCAATAATTGCTCGCCAGCCTGGAAAGTAGAAGGTGCGATAAAGAAGCTCAAACTCAGTAGGGCTATTGATGACAACTTGGGCCTTTCCTGGCTCATCTTGTAGGTCCTCGATCACTGCTTCGGAAGGTGCCGAACTCAAGTCAATGCGTTGAATCGACTCTCCTCTAATGTATGCCTCGCTTTGACGGCTGGTATCAGGAAATTCTGAAGCCCATATAGGGAGAAACTCGCCGGCATCTGTAACGAACCAGCCCACATTTGGATTCATTCGGCGCGCAAGCTCAGGTAAATCAATCATACTAACTTGTCCAACCTGCTCAAGTGAATAGGACCATGGCAAGCCCTGAATCATGAACAAGGGAATTAAGATCGCTGCGCCAAATTCCTGGAACCGAAGGCGATTGGTTGCAACACTATGGGTGGCACAACCAGCAAGATAACTAACGGCTAATGTGGCGGGAACAAGCAAGCGAAATGGCTGCTGCAAAAAGTGGATCGCTGTATGATCCCAGAGATATCGGGCCAGCGGATTACCCAGTAGGAGACTCAAGATCAACGTCACTTCAAAGAACGCTACACGATAAAAATCTGGCTTCCTCCGCCGTATCAGCAAGTGAATTAGCAATACTCCCGCTAAGAGTAATTGCAAGGGGCCAAGACCATAGTAATTTTGAGGGTTGATCTGGTGGGTGTCGACTGGCAAAGGTGGCAACTGGACAATTGTTTGCGCTGTAATCCAAAGATCCGGCAAATCAAGGGGGAACTGACTGAGTAGCTAACACTTTGCGAAATGCTCATGAAACTGGCACAATTGGTGGTT
>CAYSIV010000310.1:0-7382 GCA_964431175.1 uncultured Anaerolineales bacterium | reverse complement strand
GCGCGGGCGGCAGTGCAACTGCCACCCATCAAAACAGGCTTGGCGGACTACTAGGGGAAGCGGTCTCTTTTTAAAAGCCATGACATTCGGCACTGGCCGTTAATGAACTTCATACTTGACTCTACCCCAAAAAGCCGGGTAAAATGCCCATAGTTATCCCGTCCCCCCTGGGGGGGGTATCTGAAAGGGCAGGCCCATGGACGACAGCAAGAAAAAAGCAGACACCCTGCGGCGGCTGAAAAGTGTGGCCGGGCATGTGAAGGGCGTGGAAAAAATGGTCGAGGAGGATGCCTACTGTATTGAAGTCATCGCCCAGATTCAGGCCATCCAGGCCGCGCTCAACAAAATCAAGGCTCAAATACTCGACGAGCACTTGCACCACTGCGTGATCACTGCCGTGCGCGGCGAAGACCCAAACGAACGTGAGCGGGTGTTGGCCGAGATCGCCGATGTGTTTGAGACAGCGACGAAAGTATGAAAATTCCAAATCCCAAAATCCAAACTCCCAAGGAGAAAACAACAAGATGAACACTATTACTGTGAAGGCTCCCGCCATTTCGTGCGGCCACTGCGTGAAGACGATCCAGGGCGAAGTGAGCGAATTGGCCGGGGTGAAGAATGTCGTCGCCGCGCAAGACACTAAACTGGTGACGATTGCCTTCGACGACCCGGCGACGAAAGAACAGATCGAAGCCCTGATGGCCGAGATTGGTTATCCGGTAGAAAAGTAAACCTCGCCATGAGCCAGAGCGACAAGTACATCCCGGCGCTGGGGCACAAAAGCCTGACTCCGCTCTACGACCCGTTGCTCAGTTGGGTCATGCGCGAGGAGACGTTCAAGCGCGCCCTACTTAAGCAAGCCAACATCGGGCAAGGCCAGCGCGTGCTTGATCTAGGTTGTGGCACGGCCACGCTCACCATTCTCGTCAAGCAGGCTCACCCTGAGGCTGAGGTCGTCGGGCTGGATGGCGATGAGCAGGTGCTCGAAATCGGTCGGGCCAAAGCGGCAAAGGCCGGGGTGGACATCAAGCTGGATCACGGCCTGGCCTTTCAATTGCCCTACCCTGACGCTTCATTCGACCGGGCGCTCTCCAGCCTCGTGTTTCATCATCTGAGCCGGGAAGACAAGCAACGCGCGCTGGGCGAAGTTTTCCGGATTCTGTGGCCCGGCGGCGAGTTACATCTCGTGGACTTCGGCAAGCCGCACAATGCGTTTGCTCACTTCATCTCTCGGTTTGCCCGCCGACTCGAACGGGCGGCTGATAACATCGAAGGCCTGTTGCCGGAGATGATGCGCCGCGCCGGATTCACCCAAGTTGAGGAACCGGCCCGGTTTACAACTGTCGTTGGAACGCTCTCGCTGTACAAGGCACGGAAACTTTGAGAGAGAAGGAAATCGTGTATGCCTACTAAACAACTCACTCTCCCCGTCACGGGGATGACGTGCGCTAACTGCGCGGCGACGATTGAGCGCAACCTCAAGAGACTGCCGACGGCGGCCAACGTCAACGTCAACCTGGCCTCTGAACGGGCAACTCTGGAATTTGACCCGGCCTCGCTGTCGCAGGCTGAGGTCATCGCCCGCATTGAAAAGGCCGGCTACGGGGTAGCCGTCGCCGAGGCCGTTCTGCCTATCAAACGGATGAGCGACGACAACGACGCCCGCCGTTTGGAGAGAGCTTTGAGCAAGCTCGAAGGCGTGCTGTCGGCAAAGGTCAGCTTTGCCACCGAGAAGGCGGCGGTGAGTTACATTCCCACCCTCGTGAGCCAGGGCGATTTGAGATCGGCCATCAGCAGTTCGGGATTTGAGGCGGTAATTGCCGAAGGTAACGTCGAAGACGCCGAGCGGCAGGCGCGCGAGAAAGAGATCAATCACCAACGGCATTTGCTCATTGTTGGTTTGATTCTGTCAGTGCCGCTGTTCACCCTCTCGATGGCGCGCGACTTTGGAGTTCTACCATCGCTCTTCCTCGACGCGACTCAGGTCGCGATGGCGGGGATGAAACAAGAGGCCGCCCCCTGGTTCAATTGGCTGTTGTTTGCGCTGGCAACGCCGGTGCAGTTTTACGTCGGCTGGCAGTATTACGTGGGCGCGTACAAGTCCCTGCGCAACGGCTCGGCCAACATGGACGTGTTGATCGCCATGGGCAGTTCGGCGGCCTACTTCTACTCCCTGCCGATCCTGTTAGGCTGGTTAAGCGGCCACGTCTACTTTGAAACTGCCGCCGTCATCATCACCTTGATCGTGCTGGGTAAATTCCTGGAGGCGCGGGCCAAAGGCCGCACCAGCGAAGCGATCAAAAAGCTGATGGGCTTGCGAGCCAAGACCGCCCGGATCATTCGCGACGGCGCAGAGGCCGACATCCCGATTGATGAAGTGCGGGTGAGCGACCTGGTCGTCGTCCGCCCCGGCGAAAAGATTCCGGTAGACGGTGTTGTGCTTGAGGGCAGGTCCACCGTGGATGAGTCGATGCTGACCGGCGAATCCATGCCGGTCGAAAAACGATCCGGCCTCCCCGTGATTGGCGGCACGATCAACAAACAAGGGTCGTTCAAGTTTGAGGCGACCAAGGTCGGCAAGGAGACGGCGCTGGCCCAGATCATCAAGCTGGTCGAAGAGGCGCAGGGCAGTAAAGCGCCGATCCAGAAGCTGGCCGATCAAGTCTCGGCGGTATTTGTGCCAATAGTGATCGCCATCGCTGCCTTGACGTTCCTCGTTTGGTGGGCTGTATCGGGCAATTTCACAACGGCGTTGATCAATGCGATTGCCGTCCTCGTCATCGCCTGCCCGTGCGCGCTCGGCCTGGCCACGCCAACCGCCATCATGGTCGGCACCGGCAAGGGCGCAGAGCACGGCATCCTGTTCAAGTCGAGCGAAGCTTTGCAGAACGCGGGCAAGATTCGGACGGTGGTGCTGGATAAGACGGGGACGATTACGAAGGGAAGGCCGACGGTCACCGACATCGTAATTAGTAATTCTGTAATTGGTAGTTCTTCAATGACTAATCACCAATTACTCCAACTCGCCGCCTCCGCCGAGAAGGCCAGTGAGCACCCGCTGGGCGAGGCCATCGTGGCGGCCGCCACCGAGCGCGGGCTATCGCTCGAATCGGTTGACGGCTTCAACTCGGTCAGCGGTCAGGGCATCACGGCTCACATTGCCGGACGCGAGGTGCTGGTGGGTAACTTGCGGTTGATGGAGGCGCGCGGGCTGTCGGTAAACGGCCTGGGCGCAGACATGACCCGCTTGCAGGCTGAGGCCAAAACGCCGATGCTCGTCGCCGTGGACGGCGAAGTGGCCGGCGTCATCGCCGTCGCCGATACGATCAAGGAAGGCTCGGTCGAAGCCATTGCCGAACTGCATCGACTCGGACTCGAAGTGGTGATGCTGACCGGTGACAACCAGAAGACGGCGGAAGCCATTGGCAAAGCCGCCGGGGTGGATCGGGTGATTGCCGAAGTTCTGCCGGGCGACAAGGCGGCGATAGTGAAACAATTGCAGGCTGAAAAGAAATTCGTGGCGATGGTAGGCGACGGGGTGAACGACGCCCCGGCTCTGGCCCAGGCCGACGTGGGCATCGCCATTGGCACCGGCACCGACGTGGCCATGGCCGCCGCCCCGGTGACGCTGATGAGCGGCGACTTGCGCGGCGTGCCGCGCGCCATTGGCCTCTCCAAACAGACGATGCGCACCATCAAACAGAATTTGTTCTGGGCCTTCTTCTACAACATTATCCTGATCCCGTCGGCGGCATTCGGCTTCCTGGTTCCGGTGTTGGCCGCCAGCGCAATGTCGTTCAGCTCGATTTTTGTGGTGACGAATAGTTTGAGGTTGAGAGGGTATAAGTTGTAGAGGGGGTTGAACCGCGAAGGCACGAAGAACGCGAAGAAAAAAGAAGAAACCGCCCCGGGCTGAGAGGCTCGGGGCGGTTTATTTTTCTGGCTTACCCGCAGACGCAAAACGGATATGAGCATCGAGACTTTATCCCCCGCTGGCGAACAGCTTGAAGGCCAGGAGTTATACGAGCGGCAAAAAGCACTGCGCGCCGGGCAGTCATTTCTCTCCGGCCCGACGGTAGTGGCCGCCGGTCTGCAAGTATCAGAAAATATCGGCGCGGTGCTCCGGTTAGCCGACGCCGTTGGCGCGCCACAGGTGATCTTCGTCAACGAGGCCGCGCCGGATTTAACGCGCATCCGGCGGACAGCGCGCAGCACTGAAACGCTGGTACGCTGGGAGCGATTCACCCGGGCTGAATTCCTGGAGCGGGCTTCGTCTTTTCAGCCGCTCATCGCGCTGGAGTTGACGACAACCTCGGCCAGCATCTTTGAGGTGGAATTGCCCGTAGTATGCGCTTTTGTGATCGGCAGTGAGAAGCATGGCGTGCCTGCATCCTTGCTTAGCCAGTGCCAACAGGCCGTTCACATCCCAATGTTCGGCGTGAATGGCTCGATGAATGTGACTCACGCGCTCGCCGTAGCCCTGTTCGAGTGGCGGCGGCAGCATTTGGAGTGAGGGTGTTCAGTTCGGTTTTTGTGGTGACGAATAGTTTGAGGTTGAGAGGGTTAAGTTGTAAAGCACAAAGATCTGACAGGTTTCCAAAAACCTGTCAGGTCTTCGCCGAACAAGAAAGACCGCCCCAAGCTTCTCAGCTTGGGGCGGTTTAATTTCAGGAATACCCAGAAATTCTTTATTGTCGAAACACATTCTCACGATGCCAATTCACAGCCGTTGGATGTGCACTGATAACGTCACGCTCGGGCGCGCGAATTGTTTGACCCGCCAATGATAGTAATTCGAACTTCCGGCTCTCCGCGCGTTCTACAATTGGGCTTACAAGAATCTCGTAATCAGGTGTTAGCGAAAACAAACCAACGTCAAACGCCCAATGATGGGTTCGGCAGAGCGCAAGCCCATTACGTGGGTCATCTGTTCCGTTACGTCTCTTTGGAACAATGTGTGCCGCTTGAGCTTCATAAAGATTGTCGAAATGAAACTTCATTGAGCAAACAGCGCAAGCGTAATCATACTCGCGAAGCAACAGCTCTCTGAACGCCTGATCTCGTTTGGGGGCTGAGGTGACATACTCTGTCCGCTCTTCAGCGACAATTGGGTGAAAGTCATTTGTAAGTTGGGCGTATAGCACCATTTCGTACTTGCCCACCTCATCTGCGACAGCTTCACTTACTTCCAAAAGCGCCGGCATATCAGCACTTTCCACAACAAACTCGTCCCGCGCAGGGTCATAATTGCTCAAAATGCCCAGCCCTAGAATCTTGTAAGTTGATCCTCGTGTTTTGTCCGTAATTTGTTGAATCACGCCGAACGGCACATGATCGTCCTTGCAACGAATCAGCGCACGATTATCAGATTGATTCAATCCACCAGATCGTGGCGAGTATCTCATTAACCACCTTCCATCACTTAGGTGTATGACCTCATCTTTTTGCTCGTAACGTGAACCAGGCAATAACATGATGCACAAGGCATAATCTGACCAAGCAGGTTTAAAAATACCAGTCACAAGATTGTGAAAACGCTCTATGCTGAGAGAAGGAGTGTGGTCTGATGTTTTTTTGAAGAAAGCGGCAGGCATTACTTGCCCTGTATATCGGGCAAGGGCAGCCAGTGTTTTGTAATGCAAGCTTTTTGCATCTTGCTTCATATTGACCAATTATCTTCATGAATTACAGGATAGCAAGTGACCGACAATCCTATCTTGTTGCAAATCTCCCCTCCCCGGCTTATACTGCCAGCTATGACGACTCGAACAGCGCCAGACTACGCTCCCTACCTCAAACACGCCCGCGAGCAGGCCGCCCACCGCCGCCGGGAGGCCGCCGCGCGTCGCGAACGGGCCTGGGTCGTCGCCCGGCAAATGGCAAGGCCTGTTGGCGCTATAATTCAGCCATGAACACCGAACGGCAGGCAAAACTGAGCCAGGCCCTGGAGCAAATCTTGCGGACTGTTACCACGCAGTATCAGGCGCGCAAGGTGATTCTTTTTGGCTCTATGGCTCATGGCGCGGTGAGCGAGTGGAGCGATCTTGATCTGGTCATTATCAAGGATACGTCGCTCCCATTCCTTGAACGCCTCAAGGAAGTTGCGTTGCTGTGCCGGGTGAGAGTTGGGGTTGACTTTCTCGTTTACACGCCAAACGAGTTTGCCCAGATGGTGGCTGAAAACAACCCCTTCATCGTTGAAGAAGTGATCCGCAAAGGAAAGGTGCTGTATGAGCGCCAGCCTGTCGAAGCAGTGGCTTGATAAAGCCACCACCGAAAGATATTAGAGTTTGTCAAAAAAGAAGAGGGGCAAGTCTGAGACTTGCCCCTCTTGCTTTCTGTTGATAGCCAATTTTTATGGTGACGGCGTCGCCGTCGCCGGCACCCCGATCCCTGTCCAGGTAAACGTTCGCACTTCGCTCGTCGCGCCGGCAGGCTCGTAGATCGGGTCACCTTTGTCGTTGGTGCCGGCCTGCCGGGCGGTGACCACCGACCACTTGAATACATGCGGCGCGGCCTCGGGCGGCTTCAAGTCTACGTTTACAATGTAGCGTGTCGCCGTCGTCGTGTCCAACTTGCGCTGGGCGCAGTTGCAGGTCACGTCTTCAATGCTCACCAGATACACTTCGCCTTCCTGCAAAATGTCTACTGCGCTCCACTGCAGAATCACGGTTTGCTCGATGGGTGAAATGGCCGCGCCCTCCGGCGGGCCGAGCAGAACCGGGGCCGGGTACGGCGGCAAGGGTGTTGCCGACGGCGACGGCCCAACCGTTGGCGGTGGCCGGTCGAGCGGGATCGTTAGCACCTGCCCAACCGTAATCGCATAATCGGGCGGCGGAATGCCATTCTCGGCGGCCAGCGCCGCCGGGTCCACGTTGTAAAACGCGGCGATGCTGAAGAGCGTGTCGCCAGCGGCCACGGTGTGATACTGGCGCGGTCGAGCCGTCTCGGTGAGGGCGACAGCCTCGGGCGTGTTGGTGGGCGGCGAGGTTGGCGTGTAAGTGGGTTGCGGCACTGTCAGCTTCTGCCCCACTATTAGCGGGCACGCTTGCGAGAGCCCATTCGCTTCGAGCAGAGCCTGCAAACCGATGTTCCCGTTGAAGGCGATGCTGATGCACGTATCGCCTGAGGCGACTGTATATTCAACCGGCGGCAGGGGCGTGGGGCTGGGCGCCGTCGTCTCGGTTGCGGTTGGCGCAAGAGTCAGCGTCGGCAAGGCGGTTGGAGGCAGGGTGGCCGTCGGCGTCGGTTCTTTGAAGATCGGAATTACGCCCGTTGCCCCCAACATCAGCACCACGCCCATCGACACAAAGATGAGAATGATGGCAATCGCCGCCGGAAGCGGTAACGTGACTCCACGACGACCCTGAGCAGTTGACGAC
>CAYSIV010000309.1:0-7406 GCA_964431175.1 uncultured Anaerolineales bacterium | reverse complement strand
CCGGTAGTCGTCGTAGGCGTATTCGTAATTGTTGAGGCCGACGCCGAAGACCGGGTTGGCCCTGGCCATGTTGACAGCGGCTTGCCAGTGGGCCAGCCGTTCGACGATGGCAAAGTTGGTGTCGTTGATATGCGCGCCGCGCACGTCGTAGACTTGCACAAAGTCGCCTACATCGGCAAAACGGGCGGAGACGGCAACGGGCAACAGCCCCAGATTATACAAGACGAGAAACGTCGTCAGGCCGCCGGCGGCCAATCCGACTCCGAGCCAGCGGCGGCGCGGCCAGAAGATGAGCAAGACTGCGCTGGCGGCGGCGGCCCCAAGCCACGCGCCGCGCGAGAACGAAAGGAAGAGGGCGGCCAGAGTAGCCGTCGCGACGAATGCGCCGCCAGCGAATGCCAGCAGGAAAGATTTTTGGGGCGCAGACGCTCTGGCGGGCAGATAATCGCGGGTTTTTTTCTGCCGATGGAAACCTGCATTCGTCCGCGACCGAAGTTCATTGATGAAGCTGAGAAAGGCGGCGACGGCTAATGCAGTTGCAATCGGCCAGACCATGCCCATGAAGCCGCCGAAGGGGTTGGGTTGCTCGAACGTGCCGTAGGCGCGGAAGTGCGTGCCCAAAATTCTGAACCCTTCCGGGCCGTGGCCCCGAAACTGAAACTGCCAGAATCCAATTCCCGCCTGCGCCACGCCGACGAGAAACGCAATCGCAATGACCCAGCCCAGCTTTTTGCGCCCGGCTACCTCGACCACAATTCCCGCAACGAGATACATCTCTATCCATTTGACCAGCTCTTGCATGGCCGCGAACGGAGAGCGAACCTGTTGGGCGGTGAATGAGAGGGTGATGGCAAACAGATAAACAGCAAAGGGAAACGTGATCGGGATGAGCGGCCAGCGAAGCTTGCGCCGGGCCAAACCGCGCAAAGCCCACCCGCCGACGAAGATGACAACCCCGATCTGGCCCCAGGGGATGGGGAGGGTCGGGTAGACAGCGTAAAGCAGTGGCTCTGTCGGGCCGAGCAGGAGCATGAGGGCCAACCCGGCCAGCGGCTCGACGAGCGCAAAAAGAAGCAACCCGCCGCCGCCGATCAGGGCCAGGCTCATGACGAGCGGCAGGCGCGCGATGAGCAGGCCGAAGCCAACCGCGATGAGGGCCAAGAGAGGTTTACCACCGAGCGCACGGAGATCACGGAGAGAAAGTAAATGCTTCTTCGCTGCGCTGTGTGTGGTCTCTGCGGTGAAAAATTTTGAATAACTCAAACCAGCTTGGCGAAATAGTCGATGGTTTTTCGCATACCTTCTTCAAGCGGAATGGACGGTTCCCAATTGAGGATGCGCTTGGCTTTGGAGATGTCGGGCCGGCGGCGTTGGGGGTCACCCTGGGTGCGGCCTGATGGCTCAAATTTGATGCCGGCCCGGTTGCCGGTGATGCGGTTGATGGCTTCGGCAAATTCCAGGATCGTGATCTCGTTCGGGTTGCCAATGTTCACCGGTTCGTGCTCGTCCGAGTTGAGTAAACGGACAATGCCTTCGACCAGGTCGCTCACGTAGCAGAAGCTCCGGGTTTGCGAGCCGTCGCCATAGACCGTGAGCGGCTCTTTGCGCACGGCCTGGCCCACAAAGTTGGGGACGACCCGGCCATCGTCGAGTTGCATGCGCGGGCCGTAAGTGTTGAAGATACGGACGATGCGGGTGTCTACATCGTGGGTGCGGTGATAGGCCATGGTGATGGCCTCGGCGAAGCGCTTGGCTTCGTCGTACACCGAACGCGGCCCGACCGGATCGACATGGCCCCAGTAGGTTTCCTTCTGCGGGTGTTCGAGCGGGTCGCCATACACTTCGGACGTGGAGGCGAGGAGGAATTTTGCGCCGAAGGCCTTGGCTACGCCCAGGGCGTTGTGAGTGCCAAGCGCCCCCACTTTGAGCGTTTGGATGGGCAGTTGCAGGTAACTGGTGGTGGCTGTTTGGGACGGGCTGGCCGGGGAGGCGAAGTGCATCACCACGTCAATCTCGCCATCCACGAAGATGTAGTTCGAGACGTTGTGCTTGATGAAGAGGAAATCGTCGCGCCCGGCCAGGTGTTGAATGTTCCGGGTCGAGCCGGTGATCAGATTGTCCACGACGACGACGCTGTGACCGTCGGCCAAAAATCGGTCGCACAGGTGCGAGCCAATGAATCCGGCTCCGCCAGTAATTAGGACGCGCATGAGGTATCAGTCTCCAAAAGTGAAATGCGGGTTGGATTGTACCATGAGGTATAGAGCAGACCTGTCAGGTCCGCTTCGCGAAAACCTGACAGGTCTTATAGATCGCTGTCATCAGCCCCAGGGTCATCATAAACACAAATGCCAAATCCACAAACCAGTAGCCGGTGTCCACCAGGCCGTGAGCCAGCATGTCCACCATGGAGGCGATCAGGCCAATTGTCAGAGCGCGCAAGTCGCGGTTGGAAACCGCTTCCACGGTTTTCCAGGCAAGGGCGGCGAATGAAGCGAGCATGGCGATGGTTGCCACAAAGCCCAACAGGCCAAGGCGGGTGAGCGAATCGAGAAAGATGTTGTGGGCGTGGGGCAGGTTCGGTTCCTGCCAGGCTTCGGGCAAAATGTATTTGCCGCGATAGGCGTACAAGAAATTGTCCAGCCCCACACCCAGAATCGGGTGGTCGGCAAACATCGCCAGGGCCGAGCGCCAAAGTTGAACGCGGATGAAGGATGTGCCGCTGGTCAGGTTGAGCAGGTTGGCAAAACGTGGATGGCGCGAGAGCGGGATCAGGGCCGCCCCGCCAGCGGCG
Source organism: uncultured Anaerolineales bacterium (assembly GCA_964431175.1). Taxonomy (GTDB): domain Bacteria; phylum Chloroflexota; class Anaerolineae; order Anaerolineales; family VGOW01; genus VGOW01. The sequence continues at coordinate 4,612 of CAYSIV010000309.1, read as the reverse complement.
GCCAGCCCGACCAAAGCCACCACAGCCCGGCGGCCTCCCCAAAAGATGACAATCACCGCCATCGCCGCCGGGACTCCCAGCAGTAATGCGCCCTTTGAAAAACTCAAGACGATGGCGACTCCGATGATTAAGGCGGCCAGGGCGTAAAAGACTCGTCGCGCGCGTTGGCGGCCCAACAGGGCAACTGCCACTGCAATGGGCAACGCCCGACCCAGAAACAGCCCGAGGTTGTTCGGTGAGCCAAACACCGAGCGGATTCGAGCCACGCCGCCCTCGGCGGTGATCAGGTTGACGCCGGCCATCAGATTGCCCAGGCCGATGGCGGCCACCACTACGGCGCCGATCAAAAAGAAATCTACGATGCGCCAAATTTGTTTTTGATCGAGCGGGGTGATCCGCAAAAGCAAGTAGAAGAGCGCCGGCTCAAGCACGATGACGCGAAATTCGCGAATAGCGACGCCGCGCACATCGGCGACAAAGATGCTGGCGGTGGAGACGATGACAAAGAAGAGGACGGAGAGATCGAGAGGGAGAGAGGGAGAAGGGGAGAAGGGGAGAAGGCGTAATCTTGGGACAAGGCGGAGAATGGCAGACACAAATGCAAGTGCGGTGAGGATTTCAACCATCGAGAAGGCGCGATCCCAGAGGGGGCGAGGGATGAGATAGAAGGGGGCGCAGAAGGCGATGAGGGGCAGGGCGAGGTCGGGCCGAAGGTAGAAGAATAAAATGAGAAGAGCGAGGCAAAGGAGAGTCAGAATGAAGAAGGGCGAGTAGTAGAACAGCCCGGCGGTGAGAACGGTGATGATCAGCGGCGCGGCGTCGCCATATTTTCGGGTCGCTTGCGCCAGGTCACTGCCCCAGGTGAGCCAGGCTGAGGCCCAGAGTAAGACAGAAACAGCAGTGGCGAGAATTGTCTGGCCAAGATCGCCGAGGCGAACCCAGCGAGGCGGCGGTTCGCGACGGGAGTTGAAAGTGAGGCGACGAAAGGAGATGAGGAGGCCGACGAATGATCCGAGGCCCAATAAGCTGGCGAGCGCCAGTGGCAGACGAATATCTGGCGGAGCGACGTTGGGGCCGACGTTGACGTTGAAGATGGCCCACTGATCCCAACCGCGATCGGCGCGAATGACGGCGGTGTGCGCGCCAGGCGCCAGGCCAGAGGCGAGGGTGATCGTGTCGGTGTGTGGCGCGAGGTCGGGCGAAGTCAGGATGACGTAGGCGTCGCCGTTTGAGTCGCGGGGCAGGGCGTTGGCTGGCTGGCCGTCAATGGCGACGAAAAGATAAGCGCGATAGTTATCGCGGCGAAGGGTGAGGGCCAGCTCAGTCCCTTGAAAAGTGAAGGAGATGTTCGCCGGGCCGGTTTGGGGAATGTCGGCGCCGAGATCAGAAAACCTCCAGTCCCCCTCAAACTGGGCGTAGGCAGTTAGCTGAATCGGAGAGTATGTGCCAGGGAGTACAACATTTGTTGGCCGAGAGATGAGGCCAGACATATTTGGCATCGCGAATCCTTCATGCGGATCAACTGAAGGCGAGTGGAGCAAACTTGTTTCTAAAAACAACGGCCCGGCCCAGGCCCATTCGTTCGCGGCGCGAGCATAAGCGTCGCGGGTGTAGCCATATTGCTCTTCTGCGCTGACGCGGCCCCAAATTGAGGGGCGGGTGTTCCAGCCGAAGTTAGACGACCACAAAAACTTTTCGCCGTCACCGTAGGCTGTCATTTCCTCGCGAAGCAGGATCAGGCGCGAGAAGTTCAAGAGGTTCGGATCAACGGTTCGATCATCGGGCGAGACGTTGAAACCATAAGGCTTGCCAGCCACAGCATCAAAGTAAGGTTTTGCCCCAAGCTCATAGAGTTGGCGAAGATAAAGAATGTCGCTGAGATTTTTGGGGCCGGTTTCAATTGTCGGCGCGAGTCCGGCAAGGATGACGGTGGAAGTTGGATCGACATTGTGAATCGCGGTGTAGGCCGACCGCAGGAGCCGGACATACTCTACCGGGTCCGGCGGGCCGCCCCAGCCGGACTCCAGGTTTGGCTCGTCCCAAATTTGATAGACATCAATTTGATCGGCGTAGCGAGTTGCAAAGTCCGTTGTGAATTGAGTGTAGGCTTCAGGATCAGGCGGCGGCGTCCCGGTGATGACGGCGACCAGGCGAAGACCCTGTTCATTGACAGAAGCGACTAATCGATCAGAGGCGGCCCAATCGTTTGTTTGATAGTTGAAAGGTTGACGGGCCCAGGTGAATCCGGTTTGTCGGGCCGTCTCCAGTTGTTGGGCCTGGTCGGCGGCGTTGCCGAAGGGATCAATATTGATACCGTAAATGCCGGGGCGGTTTAGCGGCGAACCTAAATCAAGACCGCGCCTTAGCGTTTGCGCTTGGGCGAGAAGCGCGGCGGCTGTCAGCAGGCAAAGGCCGAGGAGGATAATAAAGAGAATGATGCGGCGCAATGTTATTTGACCCAGGATGGATTGGTGGTCTGACCGTCACCCGTGAGTTGCTGGCTGAGGCCGGTGACCACGTCCACTACCCACAGGTTGCCATTGTGGATGGCGGCCAGTTGTGCGCCATCGGGCGACCAATAGAAAGTGGTGTCAACTTTTTTGAGGCCGGTTTGGCCGGGTGGCGGGAAGAGAGCAGTGGCGTTACTGCCGTCACGATCCATGATCATGATTCGATAGCGGCTGGTGACGCTGTCGAGCGGTGAGGTGGCTTGCAAGTAGGCAACGCGTTTGCCGTCAGGAGCGGGCGTGGGCGAGGCCCACATTCCGGCCTGGGTGATGAGCGAGGCGTCGAACGCCCCGTTGGCGGCGACGACGGCCACGTCGAAGACCGGGCTGTCTTCCGGGGTTTCGAGTCCAATTGGCGGGCCATGCAAGACGGTGTAGATGAACTTGCCATCGGGCGACCAGGATACCGAGGGATTCCACACCCAGTCGCTATAGGTTTGAAAGATTGAATATCCGGCGATAGGGAATGCCGAAGCGGTGGCCGGGTCGATGAGGCCAAGTTGATCAGCTTGTGAGAAAGCGAGGCGTGAGCCGTCGGGCGCCCAGGCAAAGTTTGTGCCGAACCAACCATAGAGGCCGCCGGAGGACGGTTCGAGCGCCAGGCGGGGTTCAGCCGGATTGCCACGTTGATCGAAAGTGAGAATATAGAGATCGTTGTTGGCTTGCCAGCCCGGAGCGGTTGAGCTTGGCTCGGCAGTCGTGTAAGCGAGGGTGCGCTCGGCGGCAGGGGACCAGTCGGCCCACAAAACATTTTTGACGCCGAGATCGAACGGCTTGGCGTTGGGTTCGCGGGTGTTGATCGCCCACAGGCTGTTGGAAAGCCCAACGGGCCGGGCCGCAGCCGGATCGGCGACGTTGCGAGTAAAGAGCACGTAATCGCCATTGGGCGACAGGCTGAGGATGCGACGGTCGAGATCGCCGGAGGTGGTGAGCGGCTTACGACTGCCGCTGGAGTCGCGCATGAGCCAGGCGTTGCCGGCTGAAATGTAGGCGAGGGCGCCGGTGATGGGAATGGCGGTGAAAGATGTTTGCGCGCCGACCATGACGATTTCGGGCAAAGGCTCTTTGAGGGTGATCCGGCGGACGACGGTGCGCGACACCTGGACGTTGTCTTCAAAAACAACGCGATAGGTGATTTCGTCCACCCCGTTGACGCCCGCTTGGAGGAGCCGCGTCTGGCCGGCAGGCAGGCCCTCGTTCGGCTGAGTTTGTTTTTCGAACGAGAGAGCAACTTCCTCGATTTCAGTCTGAGTCGTCACGCGGATAATCCGGATCGCCAGGCCATCATTAAGCGGCGTGAACTCGGACGGGGTGATCTTGTCCAACTCGCCCAGGGCGAGATTAGCCTCGGCAACAGCATCGCGCACCGTGAGGGCGTGAGTGGAGAGGGTGACGGTTTTCCCGTCAGCGACAATAGTGACTTTGAGCGGCGTGGCGGGCGGCGGGGTCAGCGATGGCGCACACGATGAAATGAACAATGAGACAATGAACAATGGAGCAATGAACAATAAACAATGAGGCAATGAAATAATGGGCGATGAGCAATGCGTGTTGAGTGATGGGCGGCACATGCCGAAGATGGTATCACAAATTTTTGGACACGCTCGTGAAGGCGCGCGCAAACCCTTGACGCCTCGGAGGGCGTGTGTTATAGTTTGGCCGCGCTGAGATAATAAAGAATCGGCGCGTTTTTATCGGTGCGGGGTAGAGCAGTGGCAGCTCGTCGGGCTCATAACCCGGAGGTCGCAGGTTCGAATCCTGCCCCCGCTACTAAGAGACACCGCAGACTCACAAAGTGAGTCTGCGGTGTTTTTGTTAGCTTTGCGATCTACGGTTCAAAAAACCTCCTCGAAGGAGGAAAATTTCATAAACCTTGGGTGACCGGCCTCTGGTCGGCAAAACGATGTAACGAAATACCCGCCGAAGTCGTCGCCTACCTGACCCAGCAACTGATTCTATCTGTTGAATACTATAAGACGTCTGATATGAATTCAATTGGAGCGGGCATTCAATCAAGCGCCATTGAGCGGAGATCCGCAAGCTCCTGAAATTTGGTAGTGTCCCTGTAAACGGTGAAGGCATAAGTTCTTAGTTGTGATTGCACT
>CAYSIV010000308.1:0-7406 GCA_964431175.1 uncultured Anaerolineales bacterium | reverse complement strand
GTGTTGCCCGTCGGGAACGTCCCGGCCGGGAACTCCCCGTCCAGTGCGTTGCCCGCCCGGTCGATCACCGCTCCGCCCGCGATAGTCCCGTCCAGCGTCAGCGTGTACCGGTCGTCCGGCAGCCCTGAAGCGAAATTGAAGCTCCCGACCTTTGTGCCCAGGTTGTACACGATGCTGTTCGGCGTCACCGTCATCATCGTGCCGGTGAGCGTCCAGTGGTTCGGATCCTCCACCGTCGCCTCGTCCATCGACTCGCTGAACGTCGCCGTCACCGCCGTCGGCGTCGTGCCGGTCGAGGTCCCCGGGAACAGGCTCGTCGCCGGGTTCGTCGCCGTCATCGACGGGCTGCTGTCCACGTCCACCGTGAAGAAGTACACGAAGTTCCCGCCCGACGTGCCGTCGCCCGAGGGGAACTCCGCAGGGCTGTCGCACGTGCCTCCCGCGCACTCTCCGTCCAGGAGGTTCCCCGAGAGGTCCTGGATGGCCGCACCGCCCGTCCCGTCGAGCGTGACCGTGTAGTCGTCGTCCGGCAAGCCGCCCGCGAAGTTGAACGTGCCCGTCTTCAGACCTGGGTTGTAGATCACGCTGTCGGGCGTCACCGTCATCATGGTGCCGGCGACCAACCAGTTGTTCGGGTCCTCCACTCTCGCCTCGGTCATCGCCTCGCTGAACGTCACCGTGATCGCCGTGGGCGCCGAGGCCGTGACCGTGGAGCCGGCGGCCGGATTCGCGGCCGTCACCGACGGGGAGTTGTCGGCGTCCATCCGGAAGAAGCCGATGAAGTCGCCGCCGGCCGTCGTGTTGCCCGTGGGGAACGTCCCGGCGAACTCGCCGTCGAGGGCGTTGCCGCTCGGGATACTGAAGTCGCGGACCACCACGCCGCCGGTGCCTTCCACGGTGAGCGTGTACTGGTCGTCGGGGAGGGACGAACCGAAATTCCAGCTCGCCACCTTCGCGGCCGCGTTGTACGTGACGCTCACGGGCACGAGCGGCCCCACCGTCCCGGAAAGGGTGACGGTGTTCGGATCGATGGTGTTGGCGTCCATGGCTTCCGAGAACGTTGCGGTCACCGACGAGACCGGAGTCGCCGTGATGGTTCCCGGAGCGAGGCTGGTGTTCGGGTTCGTGGCCGTCATGGACGGACTGTTGAACAGGTCCACGGTGAAGGAGTAGCCGAACGTGCCGCCGGCCACGCCGTCGCCCGACAGCACGCCCGTGCAGTAGCCGGCCGGATGGCCGCCGAGCGGCAGCACGCACGGGTTCTCGCAGTCGGCCAGGAATGTCTGCCCGTCCTGGATGTTCGGCGAGGGGGCGTTGCAGTCCACGCTGAACGTGTACAGGTCATCCGGAAGCGGAGCGCCGAAGGTCAGTCGGATCCGGCGGTTGCCGAAGGGGACTTGGTTCGGATCCTGATCGCAGGTCAGCGCCCCACCGGCCGCGCCCATGGTCCCGGCGACCGTGAAGTCGCCGGTGGTGACGCTGGCGCAGTTCACGTCCTCGTCGAAGATCGTGGTGGCGGTGGTGACCGGCGTCGTGATGGCGGGCGCGCCCTGTGCCGGGTTCACGGACCGGATCTGCGTCAAGGTCACGTCGGCGAAGGCCGTGCGCTGATCGCATAGATCGTCGTCGTCGCGATAGGCGAACCGCATCCGGTCATCCTCGACGCAGTTCACGGTGCCGTTCCCCGCTGCGCCCGCCGCGACGCTCATCGGCACGCCGGCCAGGTTCTTGAACACGCCGGTGTTGGCCCCCGTCTCGGTCAACGTGATGTTCTCGTTGTCCACGTTGCCGGCCACGGCCGGGTCGTCCACCAGGCACGAGAGGCCCTGCCTGAGCGTGGCGATGATCGGATCGACCAGGTCGCTGAACAGGAGGGTGATCGCCTCGGCCGTGTTCGGATCTTTATTCTCGTCGGAATCGGTGAGCTGGACGAACAGCGTCCTGTTCTGCAGCAATGCCGTCACGGTCACCGCGGTGGCCTCGGTGAAGTCGGGCAGCGGCGCCCTCGAGAAGTCGGCCCCGCGGTCGTCGAGGCGGGTGTTGGGGTTCGTTTCGTTGTTGACGTCGAGGGCCTGGTTCCCGTTTGGGTCGCAGGCGAACGCCGCGGGGTTGAAGTCCTGGCGCCCATCCACGTCGATGTCTTCCAACCCGTCCCGGACCGTCCCGTCGTCGGTGTCCGAGTCGCGCGGGTCGGTGCATGTGGGCGGATCGGCGTCGGACATGCACACGCCCGGGTCGAGGACCGGGAAGACCGGGTCGCTCGGGACTCCCCACTCCACGCCGTCGGCGATCAGGTCGCCGTCGGTGTCGCCGTTGCCGGGGTCGGTCTCCGTCACGGCCGAGGGAGAAGCCCCCGTGCCGGCGCCGCCGGTGAGGACGGTGCCGTCCACGCGGCCGTTAAGGTTCAGGTCCTCGCCCTGGCGCCCCACCGGCGCGGCCGCCACGACCGCGCACGTCCCCCCGCTGTTGATGCCGGCGATGAAGCCGTCGGGGAGGCAGTCGCCGTCGGTGTCGGGGTTCAGAGGGTTAGTCGTGGTGTTCGGATCGGCGTCCACAATGCGGATGTTCGGATCCGTACCGTCCTCATTAGGGCCCAAGTCGAAGGCCGTGTTGGGCCCCGTCACGCCGAACCCGACCCCCGCGAGCCCCAGCTCCGTGCCGTCCTGGAGTCCGTCGGCGTCCGAGTCGGCGTCGCAGAAGTTCGTCTCGCCCGTGTCCTGCGTCGTGTCGCCGTCGAGCGACTCCCCTTCACGGGGATCCGCGCAGACGCCCCCGCCCCCCCCGTTGGCGCCGTCTATGCACCCGTCGGGGATGCCGTCGTCGTCGGAGTCGGCATCGAGGGGCGATGGGCAGCCTCCGAAGCTCTCCTCACCGTCATCGAGGAGGTCGCCGTCGGTGTCCGGGTTCCTCGGGTCCGTCTCCTGGAAGACCTCACCGGGCACGGGCATGCCGTCAAGATCCGTGTCGCCGGCGATGGCGCCGTCGTGGTTGGTGTCCTCGTCGCCGTCCAGGACCGTGTCGCCGTCGTCGTCGTCATTGAGCGGGTCGGTGGTTCTCCCGGCCGGGGGCTGGTCGCCCGTGTCGCGGTCGAGGCAGCACGTGGGTGCGTTCGGGTCGATCGTCGCGCAGTTCGAGGCGAAGAACTCCCCGCGGAACGGCGCCGACGAGACGCCGGCCTCCGTGCCGTCCTGGAGGCCGTCCACGTCCGTGTCGGAGACCAGGCGGTCCGTCTCGCCGAGGTCCACGACGCCGTTCTTGTTGGCGTCCTCGGTGACATCCCGCAGGCAGTCGTTGTCGTTGTCCTGGTCGCTCAGGTCGCTGACGCCGTCCCGCTCGTTGTCGCGCAGGCTCACGACCAGGGCACGACCGTCATAGGTGTTGGTGGGCGAGCGGGTCGGATCACCGATGGCGCCGATGGCGATCTCGTCGCAGGCGTCACCGTTGAAGTCACCGACGGCGTTCGCGAAGCCGGTCTGGGAGTGCTGGACACCTCCCATCATGATACCGATCACGGCGCAGGGGGCGTTTGGGTCGTCCGGGCTGTTCGGATCGCAGGCGGCGGGGAACTGGTCGCTGTGCGCGGTGGGGAAGTTTCCGGGCCTCACGGCGGCGTTGTTCGGATCGTAGGTCCCCTGCCCCAGGTCCACGATGAACCGTTTCTGCCTGTTGGCGCTCCCACGGATCGCATACGTGATCCCGGCGTTCACGGTGTTGACCCGCGTGATGGTGTCCTGGGGGTCGTACCGGCGCGCCCCCACGATGATGTCCTCGAGCGGGAGGCTGTTGGGATCGTTCGGATCCACGTGATCGCAGTTCACGTTGCCGATGGAGAGGGAGAACCCGAGCTGGTCGCCCGCGGTGGAGGGCAGGATCCACAGCTCTGCCTCGTCCGGGATGCCGTCGCCCGGGAAGGGGAGGTCGACGCTCAGATCCCGGACCAAGGGGAAGTTGGGGTCCGGGATCGTCGTCTGGCCGTAGAACAGGAAGACCTCCCCGGCGCCAGCCTTGTTGTTCTTGCGCCCGCCCGCGAAGAAAGCCCCCGTGGCGGGATCGTCGAAGCCGTCCCCGTTCACGTCGCCGCAGGCCACGGTGAACCCCACCGAGTCGTCCTTGTCGGCGCCGATGATGCGCGGGACGAGCGTGACGAAGTTCGGGTCCCCCAGGTCTGCGTCGTTGGGGTCTCCCGCCGTGATGGAAACGAGCCGGTCGCCCCGGAAGATGAACATCGCCCCCGAGTTGGTCGCGCCGGTGGTCCTGTCCACGCCGATGGCGCCCACCAGAAGCTCCTCGCCGGGTGTGCCGTCCACGTTGCAGAAAGCCATGTGCTCGCCGAGGAAGTCGCCCCCGCTGCGCCCCATGACGTGGCGGACGGACGGGTCGGTGGCGAGGAAGACGGTCGGGTTGGGGAACGGGTCGCCCCCCTCGATGAGATGGACCGCGCCCACTTGGCCCCTGGTGAACGCGGCGGCGTAGAGCGGGAAGTTGGCGTTGCGAGAGGAGACGGCCACGTCGTTGATGCCGTCGGCGTCGAAGTCCCCCACCGCCACCGCGAAGCCCAGGAAGTAATTGTTGCTGTTCACGCTTCCGCTGCTGATGATCGTCGTCTGGCTCGTGCCGAAGGCGGCGTCCACGTCGACGGAGGAGGGCCAGGAGCCGCGTCCCAGGACGACGAACGCGCGGCCCCTGTCGGTTCCCCCGTTGTTGTCGAAGGGGGCGCCGATGACGAGGTCGTCGATCGAGTCGTCGCTCACCTCGCCCGCCGCCAGGGAGAAGCCGAACTCGGAGTCGGTCAGGTTGTTGGGGTCGCTCTGGCAGTTGCCGCACGTGAGCGTGACGTCGGGCTCGTCGTTGGAGGAAGAGACGTTCGGGCTGACGACGTAGGCAACGTTCGGATCGGTCGCGTCCACTTCGTTCGGGTCGAGCGCGACGCGGCCGAAAAAGATGTACACCTGGTTCGTCTTCCGCTCGCCCACGGCGAGGTCCTGGAATCCGTCGCCGTCGAAGTCGCCGAAGGCCACGGCCGAGCCGGCCTCGGCCCTCGAGGTGAGCCCCTCGAACCTGATGTCCTGCGAGCCGGCGCTGAATGAAGAGGCGTCCGTCAGGAGCACCTGCCTCCGGAACACCGGCTGCTGCGCCCAGGCGGGACCCGCCCCGAGGACACCGATCGCCAGGAAGAGCCAGGCCGCCGCCTTCGTTCCCCAACCGATCCGCCTCATCCGAACCCCCCACCGGGCGCTATCGCCGCGACATTTCCTCGATGAACCTGGGGGCGAAGAGCGGCCCCCCCAGAGTTGCGAGATCGACTCGGAGCAACTTCACCCCGTCGTCGAACCGTTGCTGTGCCTTCTGGATCAGGCCCTCCTGATCGCCGCCGGAGGCCGCCTGCCCCTGATACCAGTAGAAGTACGAGAGCGCGTAGTTGAGGGCCGCGCTCCCGGAACGCATCCCCTCGCCGAGAGACTCGATGGTGCCCGCCGCGCGGGCGGCGTCCCCTTCCTCGTTGAGCGCCTTGAAGGCCCGGGCCAGCTCCACCTCGACGCGCGCGCGCGGCCCTTCCCGGGCGAAACGCTGGAGAAGGTCCGGGTTCGACATGTCGTTCACCGCGCGCTCGACGGCGGGCAGGTTGTCCTTCAGCCAGCCGCGGCGGGCGGGCGTGACGCCGGCCCACAGCGGGTCGGAAACCAGCCCCTTGATGATCCGGACCGTCTCCACCATCTGGCCGCGCACCTCGCCCGACGCCTTCTCGGCGAGGGAGCGGACCTCCTGCCCCGTCTTATCCATCGCCGGAGCGTCGTAGGAGGTCTTGATCAGGCTCGCGAGGCGCTCCACCGGCCCCCGCAGGGCGGAGACGGTCCCGGGCTTGAGGATCCCGCCGAACCCCGCGAGCAGCCGCTGCCCTTCCTCGAGCGCCGGCCGGTTCTTGGCGATCGCCTGGTTGCGCGCGGGCTCCAGCACCTTGAGCTTGGGTACGATGAAGGCCACAAGGTCCGACATCGACTTGTCGATACCGCACACGTCCTTGTTCTGGACCGCGGCCTCGATGGCCCGCTTGAGCGTGTTGCCCCGCTCCTGATCGGAGGCGCTCGGGATCTTGGAGATGAGATCGGCCGCCTCCAGCACGTAGCTTTTCGCCGCTTCCTCCTTGCGCGGGAGGATTTCCTTCATCTTGGACTCGACGTTGGGTCGGATGGCGGCCATCTTTACGGCGGCCGCGTCCATGACGTCCCCCGATTCGCCCTTGAGAGCGTCGTCGGATTCCCTGCCTGCCCGGTTCGCGGCTTCCCGGGCTTCCACGGCGTCGACCTCGCAGGCGTGCGACGCCGCCCACGTGTCGTGATCGCGTTTCGCCGACGTGAGACCGGCTCTCTTCGCCTGGAGTATCGGGGCCAGGGAGCCGCCCGCCGTGGCGACCAGGCTCTTCAGATCCGAGACGGATTTCGCGACGGCCGCCAGATCCCGGCCCGACTTGCCGGAGGCCTTCAGGGCCTTCACCTTCCCCGCCTCCTCGATGAGCCTGGAGCCCAGGTTGTTCTGCTCGTTGAGGGCGCTCTCGTTGCCCTTCGCGATCTTGTCCGCCTCCTGGGAGAGGCCGCCGATGCGCCTGTCCAGATCGCCGGCCACCTTCGGCAGGAGGCCCTTCCATCGCGCCGTCGCGCCCTTCAAACCCTCCTCGTCCCCCTCCGCCTCGGCCTTCCTGCCTGCCTCCACCGCGCCATCGAGGTCCTTCTTTGTCTCGGGCTGGATGAGGTCGGCGATCCCCTCTACGGCCACTTCGTCGCGGGCCGCCTGGAGATCCCCGACGAGCCGCGCGATCTGCGCGCCCTTGATCTCCTTGACGCAGTCGCCCACGGAGCCGTTGAGGGCGTCCACCAGCGCCTTGAGGGCCGAGGCGTCGCTCGGGCTGGCCAGCATGGCTTCGATCCTGGCCATGGCGTCCTTGATGCGCGGCCCCGAGGCGCTCGATGGGCTGGCCACGCATTGGCCGGCGAGGGCGCTTCTCCGCGCCTGATCCAGAGCGTCGCCGGCGGGCTTGAGCTGCTTCACGAGAGGCTGGAGCTTCTCGAAGCGGGTCTTGAGATCCGCCGGGGCGCCCTTCTTGATGAACCCAAGGTCGTCGGATTTCTTGAAGAACTTCTCGGCGTCGTCGTACCGCTTCAGCCGAACGCTCACCCAGCCGAGGTAGAAGTAGGGCATGTAGTCGGCGCGCACGCTGGGGTTGTAGGTGGGGAAGTTCCCCTCCGCGTCCTTCATCTTCACGGCCTGCTGGAGGCTCTTGCGCGCCCCTTCGAGCTGGCTGTCCGTGGCCTTCTCGTTCTCGATGACCTTCTTCGCCTCGTCGTGGTAGTCATACCACTCCTTGGTCTGGCCGAGAGGCCCCGGGGAAGGGATCAGCGACAGGACGAGGA
>CAYSIV010000307.1:3664-7413 GCA_964431175.1 uncultured Anaerolineales bacterium | reverse complement strand
TCTTCTTCTATCTCTCGCTCCTGCCCGATATTGCGCTCTGCCGCGACCGGCTCACCGAGTCCCCACTGTGGCAACGGCGCATGTACGAGCTCCTCGCCCTCGGCTGGCGGGGACGCCCCGAGCAGTTTCACCGCCTCGAGCGCGTGCTGGACGGGATGGCGATCTTCATGACCATGCTGGTGGTCACGGTACATACCGTCGTTTCGTGGGTGTTCGGCATGACCGTCCAGCCGGGCTGGCACACGGCCCTCATCGGCCCGTTCTTTCTGCTGGGGGCGATCTTCTCCGGCACGGCGGCGGTGGTGATTGTCCTCGCGATCCTGCGCCGTGTGTATCACATGGAAGAAGTGCTGACCGTCAGCCTGTTCAACTCACTGCGCAAACTGCTGATCGTGTTCACGCTGGGCTGGTTTTACATGATGGTGGCCGAGCATCTCACCCAGTTCTACGGCAGCCTGTCCGAGGAGATGGAAGTCTTCTGGCAGAAATTTACCGGCGAGTTTGCCCTGCTCTTCTGGCTGATGTTTCTCACGGTCTTCGTCCTGCCGCTGATCATTTTCGTATTTCTGGGCAAGAACCGCATCGGTTGGATGGTGACGGCCTCGGTGCTGGTCAATGTCGGCATGTGGATCGAGCGTTTCATCGTCATCGTCCCGACCGAGACCCGTCCCCGTCTGGTTTCCACGTTGATGGATGGGATCGGGAACTATCAGCCGACGTGGGTGGAGGGGGCGATCACCGCGGCGCTGTTCGCCGGGCTGGTGTTGCTTTACGCGGTGTTCACCCGTCTTTTCCCTATTGTGCCGATCTGGGAAACGGCGGAAGTCGTGGAAGCTGACCCTTCGACTTCCCCTTCGACTTCGCTCAGGGCAGGGCTCAAGACAGGCACGCCGCCGGTCCAGCCGCGCCGCCGGGTGTTCGGGGTGGGGCGGCCGCGCTGAAGAGCAGGAGCGCCTTGCAGGCGCGATTTAGGAAACACAAAATGCAGATTGGTGAATGGATCGGATCGTTATTTACTTCGGCCGGCCCCGGCGGCGTGATAGTCGTCACGGTCATCGGTTTAGCGGCCACTGTTTACTTCCTGCTCACACGCTGGATATTGCGCGGCGGCGAGCAAGCTGAGGAAGAAAAGTACCGCTTCAAGTAAGCGGAAATTGAGCAAACTCGGTACGCGCCGCACGCTTCGCGAACTGCGGCGTGAACGAGAATCAAGGAGACTCTGATGCCACAATATTTGTATTTCATCGTGGGCGCTGTCGTGGCGCTGCTTCTCATCGTCCCGGCGGTTAAGACCATCTGGCAGTATCAGCGCGGCGTGGTATTCCGCTTCGGCAAACTCGTCGGCGAACGCGGGCCGGGGCTGAACTTCATCATCCCCTACGTTGACCGGATGATCAAAGTGGATATGCGCGTCGAGACGCTGGTGGTCGAGCCGCAAGAAGTGATCACCCGCGACAACGTGACGGTGCAGGTGGATGCGGTGGTGTTTTTTCAGCCAGTGAATGCCACCGATACCATCGTCAAAGTAGGGAGTTACGGCAAAGCCACCAGCCAGATCGCCCAGACCACACTGCGGAGCGTGCTGGGCCAATCGGATCTGGATGAACTGCTGTCGCACCGCGACAAGATCAACGAGCGCCTGCGCGATATCATTGACGGGCAGACCGAGCCCTGGGGTGTGAAGGCCAACATCGTCGAAGTCAAAGACGTGGTCTTGCCGGAGACGTTACAGCGGGTGATGTCGCGGCAGGCCGAGGCCGAGCGCGAAAAGCGCGCCAAGATCATCCACGCCGAGGGCGAGCTGATCGCCTCCGAAGCGCTGGCGAAAGCAGGGGAGCGGCTGGCGGCCTCCCCGGCCAGTTTGCAACTGCGCTATCTGCAAACGCTGGTCGAGATGGCTGGCGAGAAGAACGCTACCATTCTGCCCATCCCGCTGGATATTATTCGCCAGTTCGCGGGAGCGATGAAGTAAGACAAGATGGCATCTCGCCCAACCGACTGCGCTGAGTTGTATCAGGCGCTGGCCGAAACGCTGGCCGAGCCGCCCGGCTGGCTATCCGCGCCGGGGTGTGACTGGCCGCTGTTTGATATCGTCGTACGTCTCGCGCCAGAGTCGGAGGCCGCCCGCCAGGCTGTCGAGTCGCTGGCCAACATCCCGGCTGAGTCGCTCCCGGCCCGCTGCGCTCGCTATACCGCGCTCTTTGCCGGGCCAAGCCGCCCGCGCTTCTGGTTGTACGAATCAGCGTTCCTCACCGGGCGCATCCTTGGCCCGGAGACGTTCGTCGTGGAGCAACTCTATCGCGCCGCCGGGCTGGAGACAGCCGGCGCCGAATTGCCCGATCACGCCTCGCTGGAACTGGCCTTCCTCGCCCATCTGGCTGGTGTGGGACAAGTTGGCAACTTATCCTACGAACGGCAATTCATAAAGGAACACGCCGGGCGCTGGTTGCCAGAATTAGGGCGCGGGTTGGCTCGTTCCGGCGATGAAGTGTACGCGCCAATCGGCCGGCTACTGGCGGATTGGCTGGAAGAAGCCCTCGCCCCTTCGACGTCGCACAAGGCTGGCTCAACGCCCTCCACCAAAAGGAAAGAGGCGCGCCGTTTACCTGTCATCTCACAAACCGAGGCCTGTAGCCTCTGCGGCTTTTGCGTTCAAGTCTGCCCCACGCGCGCGTTGGCCGTGCGCGAGACAGCCACCAGGACGATGCTGGCATTGAACGTCGCCATCTGCACGGGCTGTGGTAAATGCGAGCGCGTGTGCGAGACCCAGGCGATGATTATGACTCAACCAACCGAGAGTTCGGAACCTTTGGGTGGATGGACAGCGTTGCGCGAATCGCCGCGTGTTGCCTGCCCGGTTTGCGGGCGGCCCACCGTCAGCCGCGCCGAACTTAACTTTGTAGCCGGGCAAATCGGCCATCCCGCGTGGTTGGACTACTGTCTCGACTGTCGGCCTCAATTTATGGAGAACCCATGATGAACTTCCCGATGCAATATCCCATCTTTCAATTTTTCTATTGGCTGGTGAACACTGCCGGAGTGGGCGGGATCGCGGCCGCCCTGGTGGGCGGCGGGTCGGTGCTGGCCTATACGCTCACCCTGCGTTGGATCGTGCGCGGGGGGCAGGTTGACGACACTGAGACTTATTCATATCCGACACCTGCGCTCCACGAGTCGTAGTTGGGATTGATTATATACTGCCACCAGCTGTTGGAAATCCCATTCGTCGCGCCGGCCGCGCGCGGGAAGTGCTTGAACCACCACAAATGGTGGAGTCGAATGTCGCCGTTGCCCCACTCACTGCAATTCATCCGGCGCATTGTGCCTTTGAAATTCGGAAAGTTGTACCAGTCATCGCACTTGCTGACAACCTCACGGCGGTTGCCCCAGTCATAGTCGCGCTCGCTGTTCGGCGCAAAGTGGACATTGCCGCACTCAGCTTTTCCGGGGTGCGTCTTGTCGTAGCGGGTGAAGCGCTCCCACACGTTGGCCTCGCCGCGCTTGCCTTCGAACACTTTACTCATGATGGACTCGGCGCGATGGCCCAGGTCTTCCAGCATCTCGCCCACGCCGCGCTCGTAGTTGAAGCCCATGATGACGAAACGCCGGCTGGCCTTTGTGCCCGTCAGCGGCGGCGCATTGCACCAGAACGCGCCCGGCCCGGCCATGATCGACTCGTAGTACCCGGCGTAAGGAAAGGCAAAGAGCCAGGCCTCGTCAATCTTGCCCTGATTGACTTTCTCGGCGAT
>CAYSIV010000307.1:0-3654 GCA_964431175.1 uncultured Anaerolineales bacterium | reverse complement strand
CGTAAGGAAACCCGAATAGCCACACCTCGTCAATCGCGCCACTGTTGATTTTGCGAACCACGTCAAACTCGTCGAGCAGGCGGTGATAATTCACCAGGTCGGGCTGATGAAAACCGGAGCGTGAGCGCCAAGACTTGAGATAGTTGTCAATGGTGTAACGAAACCCATCCTGTTTCACTGGAAAACCGTCAACGACAATCCGTTCCGCGATCTCGAAATTCGCGTAGGCACTACCACCATCCCGAACATCCCGAACATAAGATTCAGCCAAAAAATCAGGATCACTCCAACCAAACAATTGATGCAACTTACGCCCATCTAAAACCGGATCGTGAACAATAGAGAGTACACGTCGTGGCACAGACATCACAACAGAAGAGCCTATCATATCACCTCCACCCATCACGCCTTCGTCAACCCAATAAGGTCAGCCACCCTCAGCCGCAAGTTCAGCCCGCGCTGGCCGCCACTAATGTGAATATGCAAATGCGCTTGCGCCGAGCAATCCACACAAATTTGAAAACCCCGGTTGAGCAAAGCCAGAGCCGAAATGCCACCTACCTGCAGTCCAGTAAGAGCCTCAACCTCACGCTGAACAGGCAGGCGTAACCTTTCTCACCAATCCACCCCCCACGAACCCACCTATACTGACCCGGTCTGCGGGATGACGGTAACAGCCAGTGAGGCCACCGGAAGTTATGAGTACAAAGGCACTACCTACTACTTCTGTGCGCCAGGGTGTCTGAACTCATTCAAGAAAGAGCCGGAGAAATACCTTGCGCCAGATTATAAGCCATCCATGTAGGAAAAGCTCACGACGGATTGCCTCTCCTGCCAAAAGACGGACACAAAACAAAAGACCTTCGAGGCATTTAGCCCGCGAAGGTCTTTTTAATTTGCAATCCCAGATCTAAAATCAGAAAAGTCCCCAGTCCGCCCCTGCACCCTCTTCCATTAATTCCGGGCTCCACATTTCCATCCCCATTTCCATCACCACCGGAACACCCACAACACCCTGAGCCTTCTTACGTGTCTCTTCCATAATGGCTGGACCGTAAGGACAGAACGGCGTGGTGAGAATCATCGTCACCGTAGCCCGGTCCGGCTGAACATCCAAATTGCGGATCAGGCCCAATTCGATAATATTTAAGCCAAGTTCCGGATCAACCACTTCGCGCAGAGCATCTTTTACCTGCGCCGCAAGTTCGGGTTTTTCGGCTTCAGCCAGCCAGGCAACTTTGGAGATCGTATTGTCAGTCATATTATCCCTCAACAGGTGTAGTTTCGGCATTGCCAATCACAAAGACGCAACTCTGGTCACCATTAAGCAGGCAGGTACTCTTAGCCACAGGCCGCGACAACATCTTGCTGATCAACGTCCGGTCAATGGTGCATACCTCAGGGTGATGCTGACCGATAACAAAGTAAGGGCAATTATACTCGGTCAGGTGATAGGCCTCGCCGACTTTGTTCCACTCAGCCATAAAGCCTTCCTTACCCAGAATTTCCACGAGCAAAGTTAGTTTATCATCCAGCGTTTTACCTTCGAGTTTTGACGCATGCCCAGAGGCAATATCATTCGCCATCGCCTCAAAAATCCGATCGATCATCGAACCGGGCAGGGCGGTCTTGAGTTCATCCAGCAAGCGATCGGTGAAAAGCAAGTATTTGGTGGGGAAGCGCTCGACGGCGGTCTGAGTGAGCGAGTACAACAACTTGGGGCGGCCTACACTGGAGTGTGACTCGGTTGAAATTACCAATCCTTCCGCCTGCAAGGCCGACAAATGATGGCGAATAGAAACCGGTGTCACCCCTGTAGTGTCGGCCAAATCGTTCACACCCAAAGAGCCACGGCGGCGTAAAATGTTAAGAATGGAATCACGGGTTACAGACATCTTGGTAAAGAGTATAACACAGCGTTTGCCAGTATGTCAATATAAAGAATATAGTTATCTGAATTATTGACACTGCTTGTGACAAGTAGTATAATCCTGCCAGAAAGACCAAAGGAGAAATTGATACCGAATGACTACCGCGCTCGAAATCCGAAACTTGCATGTCAGCATTCAAGACAAACCAATTCTAAAGGGTGTGAACCTTCTGGTGAAACAAGGTGAAATACACGCTCTGATGGGGCCGAATGGCACCGGCAAGAGCACCCTTGCTTACGCCCTGATGGGGCATCCGTCGTACATCGTCACTGCCGGGCAGATCATTTTCAAGGGTGTCGATTTGCTCGAACTCGAACCAGATGAGCGCTCGCGATTGGGTCTGTTTCTGGCTTTCCAGTATCCAGTTGCCATCCCCGGCGTATCGGTCGCTAACTTTCTCCGCACCGCCCTCAATGCCCGCCGTCGCGCCACCAACCCAGCCGACAAAGGCATTTCCATACCAGAATTCCGCAAAGTATTGAAAACGAAAATGGATTTGTTACAGATGTCGCACGATTTCGCCGGGCGATATCTCAACGACGGTTTCTCCGGTGGAGAGAAAAAACGGGCCGAGATTTTGCAGATGGCGGCGCTGGAGCCGGAGATCGCGGTGCTGGATGAAACCGACTCCGGTTTGGACATTGATGCGCTTCGCATCGTGGCCTCGGGCGTGAATACGCTCGCCGGACCGACTCTGGGAGTGCTCGTCATCACCCACTATCAGCGCATTCTCAATTACATCAAACCGCACCATGTCCACGTCATGCTCAACGGCCAGATCGTCGAATCAGGTGGGGCAGACCTGGCTTTGCATCTGGAAGAAAAAGGCTACGATTGGGTTCGCGAGAAACACCAAGAAAAAGTGGAGGCTTGATCGATGTCTACGCAAGCTACAGAACTGGAAAAACTAAGCGACTATAAATACGGGTTCAGCGACAACGTCCACTACACTTACCAGACTCGCCCGGGGCTGAGCGCCAATGTGGTCAGGGAACTTTCGGCTATCAAAGGCGAGCCACAATGGATGCTCGATTTTCGCTTGAAGGCATTGGAAATCTTCAACAAGAAACCGATGCCCACCTGGGGCGGCCAGATCAATTTGAACCTGGACGAGATCACGTATTACACCCGCCCGTCGGAAAAGACCGAAAGCAATTGGGACGATGTGCCAGCGGATATCAAGAACACTTTTGACAAATTGGGCATCCCCGAAGCCGAGCGCAAGTTCCTGGCCGGCGTCGGGGCGCAGTACGAGTCGGAAATGGTGTACCACTCTGTTCAGAAGCATTTGGAAGAGTTGGGCGTCATTTTCTTGAGCTCGGACGACGGTCTACGCCAGTATCCCGATCTTTTTCGCGAGCACTTTGGAAAAGTGATTCCGCCGACCGACAACAAATTCGCGGCCTGCAACAGCGCCGTGTGGTCGGGCGGCTCATTTGTCTACGTGCCGAAGGGCGTACACGTGGAGATGCCCTTGCAGGCTTACTTCCGGCTGAACGCGGAGGGCACCGGCCAGTTTGAGCGCACCCTCATCATTGTAGACGAAGGCGCGCAGGTTCACTATGTCGAGGGTTGCACTGCGCCGACCTATAGCCGCGACTCATTCCATTCCGGCGTGATCGAAATCATCGTGAAGAAGGGCGCGCGCTGCCGCTACACCACCATCCAAAACTGGTCCACCAACGTGTACAACCTCGTGACTCAACGCGCCGTTGTGAACGAA
>CAYSIV010000306.1:0-7420 GCA_964431175.1 uncultured Anaerolineales bacterium | reverse complement strand
CACCCTTTCAACAAATTTTCAATATGGCCGCAGGCCGCATCGATGACGAAGCGAGACATCTCACGAGGATAGTCATTGTGCAGAAAGAACTCAACGTAGCCTAATGACCGATACGTGCCCGGCGGCTTGCCCATTATGGGGGCAGGCCGATGCCATCGATAGTAACATCATAGGCTTTAAGAGTTGCAATAGCGCTGTCCTTCTTGCCAGCATCCAAAATAGCAAGTACTTGCCCGATGACGGTCTACGCCTCTGGACCACGCGAACACTCCAGTTTATCAAAAATATCAGCGCGACTGGCACGATTTTTCATTCCTCACCCTCTTCGTAATCTTTGCTCAACCGGCATTTCCACTCACAACCCATACAACCCCGCCACTCACTCGTCACACTCCTTCTCCTCCTTCGCAACCTGCTCCGTCAGCGCCGCCGTTTCATCACGCCTCGTAGTGAAAGCGAGATTTACTGGCTCGGCCTCGCAATGGAAGCCGTCAAATATGAATTACCTGTACACCTTCAGTAGACATATACTTGCGAATCAAAGTTTCCTCAAATGTTGCGACAATAGCCTGCTTGAATGCGCTATGTTTGTAGGCGTTGACCAAGAAGTGCACTAGCGAACGGCGATTGATGGCATCCAAGTGCTCTAGCGGCTCATCAACCAGGAGGAAACCAACTTTTGAAAAGTGATGCGCGATGATTGTATGAAGCATGATCAAAAGCGCAGTTTTCTCTCCGCCACTGAATTGGCTAAGATCATATTCGCGTCCACTGCGATCTTTCATTACCGGCATACCTTCCTTGTCGAGTTCCACCTGCCAACGTTCTTCGCCCAAAAATGTTGCCCAGACCTGCGCTACTTGTTCGTAAACAGAGTGAAGATCGATGTTGCGCTGAACTGACAATGTTTCCTCGGCAGCATTTTTGGCGGCGCGTATCGTCAGCGCCCGTGTTTCTAAACCCACAAGCGCTTCGCTGGCAGACTCAGGTGAGGCATAGTCCATATCCCGCAATCGAGTCTGCAACGCCAAAACGCCAGATCTTTCTGTTTCCAGTTCGGCGAGGGCTTTGTTTGTAGTCTCCAGTCTCTGTTCAAGTTGTGCTAGTTCATTACGAAACTCGTCCTCACTGCGCCCAACCTCCTCTGCTAACTGCCTGAGAGGGAGTGAGATGTTGACTGAAACGCCACCTGCGTGTACCAGAAAGTTGCGCAATTCACGCACTCCCGTCAAACTGGCAGTAATCTGAGCAAGGGCTTGGGTAGCCGCCTGTTGCTGCTGTTTTGAGAGATCAATCTCATTATCAAGCTTGCTAATATCAGCCTCAATCGTCTGAATAATTGCCACCCGCTCACTCTTGGTCATTGGCTTTCCGCAAACAGGGCAAGGCAAAGTTTCAGAGCGATCGGCGACAGGCAACAACAAATCCAAAATACGCTGTGAAGCGGCCTGTTCACCTTGCAGGCGCGCCTGAGTCACACTACCCTCTTGAGCAGTGGCGCTTACTCGTTGTTGAGACTTTTCCAATTGCTGGAAGATTTCGATAGCCGATAGGCTCTCCGATTCGTTCCATAAATCGGGACTCTGCTTCAGGGCCTGTGTCGCCTGAGATAGCATTGGCTTCAAACGAAGGATGCTTTCTTGGTTATGCCGGAATTCATCGGCATTCCTTTGCGCCTCACGCAGTTGAGCAAGCACTATATCTCGACGCTGACTTAATGTGCGCAATACAGAATCAAAACGGTCAGCATCTCTTATGTTTTGTTTTTCCAAATCGGCCAACAACTCTTGAACGTTCTTGATTTGAGTTTTGAGTTCCTTTTCGGCCCCTTCCGTTGCCTTTAGGAACTCGTCCATTTGTGTCAGGCCCAACACTTGCCGAATTTGTGCGTCAATGGCCTCGCCTGGCGGTTGATCCAGGAATCGGAACACGTCGCCTTCGGCCATGTAGATTATTCTCTGTAAGAAGTCAGCCGAGACGCCTAATAGCTCTTCTATTTTGGCTGTCACGCGCGACTGGCTTGAGGCCAATGCCTTGCGATCACCTATAAGGTTTAATCGTGCCCCTTCCGCTTTCTTAGATGATTGCGATCTCTCGACAAGGTATTCTTGTTCACCCGCCATAAATATCAACCGTACCGTGGCGTCTTTGTTTGGGTCGCGGAGAAGTTTGGCGCGGTCGTTCACGGTGGACGGCTCTCCCGTCAATGCGTATGCAATGGCTTCCAGTACCGAGGTTTTGCCAACTCCATTGGCGCCCATCAGGAAGTTTAAGCCGGGCTTGAAGATGATTTGGCGCTGCTCGTAAGCCCGCCAGTTTATCATTTCAACACTTTTGATCATTGCCTACCTCTGCGAGGTAATCGGGTTAGCCGCGGCTGAAGTTCTTTCGCCGGAACTCCTTGTAATGCATCTTTCAAGACTGCAAAGATCAGGCGTTTTTCTTCTTCTACAGGAAATTGACGGGCCGCTAGCTTACGTTCCAAGTTCTTATAGGCTCTCTCGCGCTCTTCTTCAATTGCGGAGCCAATCGCGTTTTCGAACAATTGCCGTATATCCCGGCGCAAAGAACTTGACTCTTGAGATGCCTGCAAGACAAATTCCCACTGTTTCACATGATGCGCAATAATATCCGGGAGCACCTCTGCAAGCGACTTAGCCTTTTGAATTAGTTTGGCAACACCATCCGAATCTTGTTCGACATGGCGGAGGCGAGCTAAAGACAAGTGGACTGCTTTCAGATCGCTGGTGGTCCAGACCAAGACGAGAGCGACGGTACTGGGGTTGTCTTCGAGCAGTTGCCTAGCACTCGCTAATTGCTCTTTGCGAATGACGATTGTGCCATCTGCCGTATCGACAATTTCAAGCCGAAGATCATAATCGTCAATCTGCATCAAGAAATCTGCGCCAGTTTCGCCAGCTAAACGGCTATCGGCCAGGACGCGAATCCGTTGCGCGGTATGAGATGCGATCAAGTCGTCGGCAATCAAACGCACCATACGCTCCGTATTTATGCGCCGTAATACCGCCTCGCTTTGAGGCGCCGACAACGAAGCACTGAACTCGGCGACAAAGTCATCAAATGAGTCGTTCTTTGATTCGTTCATAGAGCGGCCTCTTTCGTGGCATGCTTTATCTCAGCCGATTCTCTTAGATTCCGCATCACCGCCAACATCTGCGTGACTAGCGAATTTCCTTTTTGAGTACCTGCTAACTGGACACGATTGTAATGATCAAACATTACAAAGTGAAGCAAATCTTCCATTTCTTCTGTTTTCATTGCGCAATGTCGATGGATGCTTTCAAAGTATGTCAAGCTGTGAAGTCCCTCGATGTTCTTGACGCCGGGCCAGCGCTGATTTACTTGCTGGTTAGTGCGTATCCAAGTTATGAAGTTGCGCAAATCCTCTTCATTCGAGAGGATATATATCCGTTGCCCAACGCTTGTCATTTCCAAACCTCGAACGACCAAGGACAAATCGTTGTCGCTTACGCCGCCAGCACCGACCAGCTTTTTGGGCGCTCCGGACAGGCCCCGCAAATAATGCACATCCTGCATGTTGGCAACGTGCTGATTGACCAAAGACTTTACATAATTCTTGAGGCCTTGATGTTCGTGCGGCTTGAGTTGAGCAAAGAATGTACCCGAGGGCGCAAATTCCTGCGCGACACAATCGGTACAATGCACCACCTTGTCAGGCGTGAACTGTTGAAGCAGACTAACCTGGTCACGCATCCAGCCCTTGTAAGCGTTTAACCGGGCATTGCCAGGTATCTGCGCCAATTTGCGTTCGCAAAAGTAATGGCTTAGCATCGAAAGCACATTGTTGTCAACTATCAAACACGCTTCTAATGCAATACCGGGAACTGACATTTTTCCCTCGAAGAATTAATTTTACAACCGATACAGCCCCGCCACCTGCTCGTCAATCTCTTTTTCCACCTTCGCAATTGCCTCCGTCAGCGCCGCTGTCTCATCTCGCGCCGCCGTGAAGACGCGATCCGCGTAGCCTTTGGCCTTGCGCCGGAAGTTTTCGACCGTGATCGTCAACGGTTGTTCCAAACAGTTGCACTGAGACGATTGCTGGATGCAGTATTACCGCCGTCACTAAATGCCAATTGAATCTGGAGCAATACCTGCCCGTTGGAATGTATACCATGTCCTTTGTAACTGCAGCGCTTATCGTTGTTTGACTGAGGCCGGCCGATACATGCGAACTCGTCAAGCGTTCGTTGATGTTCTATAAAGGAAAGCTTGAAAGGGAGCGGCAGTGCCAAAAGCGTGGCGATGAAGCCCAAAGCCAGCAAAATGGCAAAGGCCGTCCACGGATAGGAGGCAAGAGTCATCGAGCGATTTTCCATCAACTCTTCCCGGCTAACAGAATTACCGCCAGGATCACCAGCACCCCGCCGATCATCTGCACCGGCCCAATCACTTCGCCAAGCAGAGCGAAAGCAAAGCCAGTGGCGATCACCGGTTCAAACGTGGCGGTGATGCTGGCTGAACTCGCCGACAGGTGTTTCAGGCCGCTCATGTAAAGGCCAAAGCCGATCACGGTCGAGATGAGCACTAGAGTCAAAACCCACAGCCAGGCGCTGAGCGGCACGGCAAACATCGCCAGCGTCGCGCCGGGTTGCAAAATCAACAGCGTTAGCGTTGCAAAGCCGAAGGCGTAAGTCAGCACCGTCCACGAGTCGTAGCGTTTAAGTGCTGGCTTGCCGATGATGGTGAACAGGCCATAAGTCAAGCCGGTTGAGAGGCCAACCAGCAAACCGGGCCAATTCATCTCCGTGTCGGTTAGTTTGTAGGCACCCCGTAGACGGGCGCGGTGTAGTTCAATACGGTGGCGACTGCCACCGGGATCATCGTCACGGCCAGCGCCCACAACACGTGAAAGATGCCAATGCTGATCGCCCCCATCACCCAGAGTCGGATCAGATCGCGCCGCTCGACGCGCAATTTTTCCACACCCATCGAGGCGGTGATGACCAGGAAAATGATGAACGTGAGCAGGTCACGCCAAAAGGCCAGCGTCCAGGCGGAGAGGCCATAGCTCTGCACGATGATCTTGTTGAACGTGCCGGAGGTCGCCCAGCAAAAAGTGGCGGCGAGGACAAGCCAGTAGCCCCGCCGCGCTTTGGTGATCGTGAGGGCAAGAGACTCAGTCACAGGTTACACTAATGTTACCTGTTCCTCGCCCTCGTGAATCTCGTCCGCTCGGGCGACGATGAGCTTCAACTGCGATTCGATCTCGGCCGGGATCGGCTCCGGCTGGTAGTTTTCGATCAGGTACAGCACCTTCTCATGAACGCGCTGGCGCAAAGTCTTCGAGCCATCCGCCTCCCACGTGTCCCAGTTGGTGCGGTCAAGCAGCTCCGGCATCCAGAACTCGCTCCGGAAGTGAGTGAGGGTGTGATCGTCCATCAAATAGTGGCCGCCTGGCCCGACGCGATCAATCACGTCCACGGCCAAATGTTCGGCATCCACTGGCACACCGCGCAGAATTCGCTTGACCATGCCGATGATCTCGTTCGACATCACCAGCATATCGTACGAGCCGCTCAAACCGGATTCGAGGTAGCCGACATCGTGAATCAAATTCGCACCCGACAAGCCGGAGATGGCTATCGAGAGCGCCGCCTCAATCGCCGCCTGCTGATCCAAAATCTTCGAGTCGGAGCAACCGGCGGTTGAGAACATCGGCAAATGCAGGTGTTGAGCCACTTGCGTCATCGCCGCGCTGAGGAGGGAAAGCTCCGGCGCGCCATAAGCCATCACCGTCGTCGACATGTCCAGAAGCGAGACCACGCCCCCCATGATGACGGCGGCCCCTTTGCGCTTCAACTGCGAGATGACGAGGCCGGTGAAAAACTCGGCCAGGCTTTGCACGAGAACCCCGGCCATCGTCGCCGGGGCGGTCGCCCCGCTGATCGGACACGGGGTGTAGATGGCCGGGATGTCGTTCTCGGCGGCGTACAACAGTTTCTCTACCGCTTCCTTTGAGTTGTTGAGCGGCGAGCTGGGTTCGATGTAAATGACGAACATCGGCAGTTTGCGCCACTCGTCTCGGCCGCCGATGGCGGCGCAGGCCATCTCGAATTGATCGGCCAGGCCTTCGCGGTCGTTGGCGGTGATCACAAATGGCTTGGTTGTGCCTTTCAACATCGCCAAAAATTGATGGCGGTCGTAGGTTCCGATCGGCACGTCAGAGGTCAGGCCAAGCGACATGTGGAAATCAATGTGCGGCAGGGCGTCGGCGATCTTGGCCGCGCGATACACATCTTCGAAGGTGTAGCGCCGCCGCTCGCCGTTATACGGATCGAGGATGAACGGGCAGTCGGAGCCGGTGCCGTAGTAGATTTGATTCTTCTCCAGCGCGATGTATTTGCTGCGGTTGCGGCCCGCCAGCACGATGCGCGACGGTGCGGTTTTCAGGCTGTTTTCAACCAGCGCCGCCGGGATGAACACCCGATTGTCATCCTGGACGACACAGCCCGCGCCACGCAGAAGCTTCAGCGCCTCGTCCTCATACACGCACGTGCCGGTCACTTGCAAAACGTCCATTGCCGCATAGACAATCTGCTCGATTTGATCGTTAGATAGCACTCGCAACTGCGGCGTTGCATTCGTTTGATAGTTAACTCGCATTAAGGCCTCCTTCGGCGAATCGCGTATTGCTTATCGCCAATTGCCAAACTTTTGAATTTGGAGTTTGGGATTTGAAGTTTGAGGTTTTTCTATCTCCAATACATCTCCTGCTTAATCTCGCCGCCGGGCGGAATGACGAGAAAATCATCGGTGGACTCGGTGAGCTTGTAGGCCTCGGTGACCAGCGTCTTCACGAACTCATCCGAGCCGATCATCTCTTCATATTGAAAGCCCCACCGCTCCGCGCAAAATTCCGCGATCTCGTGCGCCTTTGCCCGATAGGCATCCAGTTCTTCCTGATTGGGCGCGACCAGCACGAGACGTTTGTAATTCTTGTATTGCTCGTCCATGATCCAATCGGCGGTTTCGGGGTCGTACCTCTCCAGTAGTTCGCGGTACTCTTTCAGTGGATGACTGCCGCTCTCCAACCAGCCTTTGGTGAGGTAGTAGGTCCCCGGCTCGGCCGTGAACTCGCGGATGTAGCTTTCGTACGAGCCGAGCAGGAGCGTGATGCAATCATCGGCGCGCGGGACGATCAGGGTGTGTGGCCCGGCGCGCAAGCCGGCCAGACCATTGCCGCACAACCCATAGCCGACGATGAACACCGACGGCTCGGTCACCCGATCCAACTCTTCTTGCAGGGCCGGCGTCATCAACTGCGGCGTGCGGTGAAAGCCGTACTCCATAAACGTCGTCGGAATATTTGCGTCTCGCAAGTAAGGCTCCATGATGCTCTGGACCTTTATCCTGGTGATTTACGGCCTGGCCGTGT
>CAYSIV010000305.1:0-7492 GCA_964431175.1 uncultured Anaerolineales bacterium | reverse complement strand
CCGGGGGCGTTACATTCTTCCAGCTCCCTAGCTCCCTAGCTCCCTAGCTCCCTAGCTCCCTAGCTCCCTAGTCCCTGTCTCCCTGGCCCCCATGATCCAGCTCAGCAATGTCGAAAAATTCTACCAGACCGGCCCTTCGCGGACCTGGGTGCTTCGGCAGATCGATCTGACCATCGAGGAGGGCGAGTTCGTCACCATCATGGGGCCGAGCGGAGCGGGAAAGTCCACCCTCCTCGGCATCATGGGCATGCTGGATGCAGGCTGGACCGGCTCGTACGACTTTGCCGGTCACCCGGTGCACCAGCTCAAGCCCAAGCAGCGGGCCGAGCTCAATCGGCAATACATCGGGTTCGTATTTCAGCAGTATCACCTGATCGATGATCTCACCGTCTACGAGAATATCGAGACGCCACTCTCGTATCGGGACGTGCCCAAGGGCGAGCGGCAGGCGATGGTCGCGGATACCCTCGACCGGTTCCAGATCGTCGGGAAGAAGGATCTGTATCCGAATCAGCTCTCCGGCGGCCAGCAGCAGCTGGTGGGTGTGGCGCGCGCGGTGGTCGCCAAGCCGAGACTGATTCTGGCCGACGAGCCCACCGGCAACCTGCATTCCGCGCAGGCGCGGGAGATCATGGAGCTGTTCCGGGGGCTCAATCGCGAAGGCACCACGATCGTGCAGGTGACACATTCGGAAGAGAATGCGCGCTACAGCAACCGGATCGTGCAGGTGAAGGATGGATGGGTGGTTAGGGAGTAGCGAGGAGCGAAGGGCGAAGGGCGAAGAGCGAAGAGGCTCCTTGTCGCAAGAAAAGGATTGCTGCTCCAGCGCGTCGCCAGTGTTTCGTACGGGATGTCTGTTATCCGAGGTTACCGCGATCTGATCGCCTGGCAGAAGGCAATGGACCTGGCGGATGGCGTGTTCGAATTGGCGAGCGGGCTTCGACGGCCGGAGACGTTTTGCTTGGCGGATCAGATGCGGCGTGCGGCCGTTTCCATACCGGCAAATCTTGCTGAAGGTCACGGCCGCCGCACCAGAGGAGAGTATATTCGGTTCGTGTCGATTGCCAACGGATCACTTCGCGAACTCGAGACCCACCTTCTGCTGACCCAGAGACGGAAACTCGCCTCCGCGGGTGAATTGGAAGCGCTGCTCGCGGTGGCTGACCAGGTGGGCAGGCTTCTGACCGGCCTGCATCGGCGTCTGATCAGTATGCACCAAGCTCGTTGATGTTCCTCTTCGCTCTTCGCGCTTCGCCACTCCCTTGAGTCAGCCATTGGTACTGATCGCGGATGACCAAGCGGATATCGTCGAAGCCCTCCGCCTCCTTCTCAAGGCCGAGGGGTACCGCACCGTCACCGCCCATGTCCCCGAGGGGGTCATGGCGCTGCTGGAGCGCGAGCAGGCCGACGCCGCGCTGATCGACCTCAACTACACCCGCGACACCACCTCCGGCCGGGAAGGCCTCGACCTCCTCTCTCGCATCCGCGCGCTCGATCCCACCCTCCCGGTCATCGTGATGACCGCCTGGGGCAGCGTCGACAAAGCGGTGGAGGCGATGCGCCTCGGCGCCCGCGACTTCATCGAAAAACCCTGGGACAACGCCCGGCTGCTCACCACCCTCCGCACCCAGGTGGAACTGGCGCGCGCCCTCCGCGTCTCGCAACGGCTCGAGCAGGAGAATCAGTTGCTCCGCCGGACCGGCTTGCCCGACCTGGTCGCCGAATCGCCCGCCATGCGGCCCGTGCTCGAGCTCATGGAGCGGGTCGCGCCCAGCGACGCCAACATCCTGGTGACCGGCGAACACGGCACCGGAAAGGAAGTCGTGGCCCGCTGGATCCACGCCGCCAGCCGCCGCCGCGAGCGCTCGATGGTCGTCGTCAACGTCGGCGGGCTCTCGGAAGGGGTGTTCGAGAGTGAGCTCTTCGGCCACGTGCGCGGAGCCTTCACCGACGCCAAGACCGATCGGGCGGGGCGATTCGAGCTCGCCGATGGCGGGACCCTCTTCCTCGACGAAATCGCCAACATCAGCCTGGCGCAGCAGTCCCGTCTCCTCCGTATTCTGCAGACCGGTGAGCTCGAGCGGGTCGGCTCGTCGCAGACCCGGCGGGTCGATGTCCGCCTCATCGCCGCCACCAACGCCGATCTGCGCGCCGAGGTCGCGGCGGGCCGCTTCCGCGAAGATCTCCTCTTCCGCCTCAACACCATCGAGCTGCATCTCCCGCCGCTCCGGGAACGCCGGGAGGACATTCTCCCCCTGGCCCAGTATTTCCTTCGCCACCACGCGGCGCGCTACGGAAAGCAGCGGGCCGGTATTTCCGACGAGGCGGCGCAGCTCCTCCGTTTCTACGACTGGCCCGGCAATGTCCGCGAGCTCGATCACGCCGTCGAGCGCGCGGTGCTCCTCGCCAAGCTCGACAATCTGGACACTGTCGATTTCTCGCTGGCACAACCCGCCATGCGCACCGGTCTCCCGGCCGCGTCGCGGATGAATCTCGAAGACCTCGAGCGCGAAACGATCCGCCAGGCGCTCGCCCGTCACGACGGCAACGTCAGCCTGGCTGCCAAGGCGCTCGGCCTGTCCCGCAGCGCACTGTACCGCCGGCTGCAGCGGTACGGGTTGTGAGCGGTGGGCGGTGAGCAGTGAGCGGGAAAGGCTCTGCCCGCTTACCGCTCACCGCTTACGTTTCCACTGTGAAGCTTGCTCACGACCGTCGGATCTTCCTCCTCGCGCTCCTTGCCGGCCTCCCCGCGCTGGTCGCGGCGGCGATTCTCCTCTGGCTGGTCCCATCCTCCGGTCTCCTGCGCGGCACCGTCCTCGGCGGCCTCGTCATCCTCTGGCTCGTCGCGGCGCGCGCCGCCCAGCTCCGCGTCATCCGGCCGCTGCAGGTCATCGCCAATCTCCTCGCCGGGCTTCGCGAGGGGCATTTCACGCTGCGAGCCCGTCAAGGAGAGACCGAAGACATCCTCGGCGCCGTTCGGCGGGAAGTCAACGCCCTGCAGGAAACGCTGAAGGAGCAGCGGCTCGGCGCGCTCGAGGCCGATGCGCTGCTCCGCCGCGTGATGGAGGAAATCGATGTCGCCGTCTTCGCCTTCGACTCCGGCAGCGCGCTGCGCCTTGCCAACCGCGCCGCGGAGCGGCTCCTTGGCCAGCCGATCGAGCGGCTCATCGGACGCACCGCCGCGCAGCTCGGGCTCGAACAGACGCTCGAGGGAGACACGCCACGCATTCTCGAGATGGTCGTGCCCGGCGCGGGCACCGGAAAGTGGGAAGTCCGCCGGCGTCCCTTCCGCCAGAGCGGCCTGCCGCTCGAGATGGTGGTGCTGGCCGACATCAGCCGGGTGCTCCGTGCCGAAGAGCGGCAGGTCTGGCAGCGGCTGGTTCGGGTTCTTTCCCATGAGATCAACAATTCGCTCGCGCCGATCAAGTCGCTCGCGGCAACGATGACGACGCTGCTCGGTCGCGCCCCGCGGCCGCCCGACTGGGAGGACGATCTCCGCAAAGGGCTCGACGTCATCGAAGCACGATCGGAAGCCCTCAACCGCTTCATGGCGACATACGCGCGGCTCGCGAAACTTCCCCCGCCAACCCTCGCCCCTCTCGACGTCGGGGACTGGGTGCGCCGGTCGGTGCGGCTCGAGGGCCATTCCCCGGTCCGGCTCATCGAGGGGCCCCGGGTGTCGATTCAGGCGGACGGCGATCAGCTCGACCAGCTGCTCATCAACCTGCTCAAAAATGCCGCCGAGGCGGCGAGGGAGACGGGAGGCGGCGCCGAGGTCACCTGGACGGTAGAGGACGACCAGGTAGAAGTCGAAGTGCGCGACGAAGGGCCCGGGCTGCAGGCGATGTCCAATCTGTTTGTGCCCTTCTTCACCACCAAGCCGAATGGCAGCGGCATCGGTCTGGTTTTTTCCCGCCAGGTGGCCGAAGCGCACGGCGGCGGGCTCACCCTGCACAACCGGACCGACCGTCGCGGATGCATCGCACGGCTCCGCCTGCGGAGATCGCGTTGATTCTGCGGAAGACCATCCTCCGGTTGTCGACTCAGCCCCGTATCCGGAGCTTCGTTCGCAAAAACCGGCTGGCGCGCTTTTTCGCCTCCCGCTTCGTCGCGGGAGAGGCGCCGGACAGCGCGGTCGCCGCCGCGGTCGCGCTCAAGGCGAAGCGCATCACCACCTCGCTCGATGTCCTCGGGGAAAGCGTGACCGAAGCCTCGGCCGCCGAAGCGGCCGCGGCCGAATACCTCACCCTTCTCGAGCGCATGGCCGCAGCGCACGTGGAGGTGAACGTCTCGGTCAAACCCACCCAGATGGGCCTCGATCTCGACCCCGGGTTCTGTGAGCGCAACTTCCGCCGCATCCTCGATCGCGCCCGCGCGCTGGGCGGATTCGTACGTCTCGACATGGAGTCCTCGGACTACACCCAGCGAACCCTCGACCTCTTCGAGCGGTTCCATCCGCGCTACGGCGCAGGAGTGGGGGTGGTCATCCAGGCCGCCCTTCGCCGCTCCACCGAAGATATCGAGTGCCTCATAACCCGCGCAATCCGGGTCCGGCTCTGTAAGGGCGCCTATCTTGAACCGGCGACCCTGGCCTATGCCGACAAGGCGGACGTCGACGCGCATTATCAGCGGCTGATGGAGCGATTGCTTGTGTCCGGAAACTATCCTGGAATCGCGACGCACGATGAGCGCCTCATTCGCCACGCTCAGCGCTTCGCCGATTCGAATGGGATCGGGCGGGACCGATTCGAGTTCCAGATGCTCTATGGCGTCCGGCGCGACCTGCAGAATCAACTCCGCTCTGCCGGTTGGAACGTGCGGGTGTACGTGCCATTCGGGACGCAGTGGTATCCCTATCTCATGCGCCGCCTTGCCGAGCGTCCGGCCAACATCGCCTTTATCCTCGGGAGCGTGATTCGGGAGGGCGTATCTCGCGAATCGACCCTGAACTGACCCTTGGCGGCTACATGGCCCGGCACGAACGCGCCTCCGCTTTCGGAGGCAGCGATGGTCACGCCTATTCGGTGGCCATCTGGGTGGATAACGAGCCCGACGCCCGCGGGCGCTACGGTGCCTCGCTTCTCTTTGTGCGCTGGACCCCAGCGGGAGATGCTCCAGCGGGCCATGTCGAATCGGGACCGCTCGCATGGGGCAAGACGCCGGTCGAAGCCGAGGAGCGACTGAAGGCACTCTCTCTGTACGACGTGAAGGCTGCGCTCGACGAGGCGATCGCCGCACAGCCGGGGGAGTGGTGAGCGAGCTCACCGGGCTGGTGCTGGAGCGCGAGGGGGGAACCTTCCGCGTGGCCACCGAGCGCGGGGAAGTCTCCGCGGTGCTTCGGGGCAAGGCCAAGCGCGACCGCTACGACCGGGTCGTCGTCGGCGACCGGGTGACCCTCGATGCGGGCGATGCGCAAGGAACGTTCGGCATTGCAGGAGTGGCCCCGCGGCGGAACCTGCTGGAGCGCCGAACTCCCTCGAGGCGCGCCAATCGTCCCGTCGCCGCGAACCTCGACCGGGTCTTCGTGGTCACTGCCGCGGCCGATCCCCATCCGGTTCCGCAGCTCATGGACCGGCTCTGCGCCATCGCAGAGGCGAACGAGATCGCCGTCGCCATCGTCATCAACAAGTGCGAACTCGCGCCGGCCGCAGAGCTCACCGCGACCTACCGGAAGGCCGGGTACGAAGTCTATCCCGTGAGCGCGCGCTCCGGCATGGGCCTCGACACGCTTTTCGCGGAGCTGCGCGGAAAGGAGTCGCTCCTCACCGGCGCATCCGGCGTCGGCAAATCCACCATCCTCAACAAGCTGCAGCCGGGACTCCGCCTCCGCACCGGGGAGGTGAGTGAGAAGAACCGGCGGGGGAAGAGCACGACCGTTGCCGCGGTGCTCGTGCCGCTGCCGGGTGGAGGATGGCTGGTGGACACGCCTGGCTTCAGCGAAGTGGGACTCTGGGGCATCGAGCCGCGCGAGCTGGCACGCTGCTTCCCGGAAATGCGGGAGGAAATCGATCGCTGCAAGTTCGCCGACTGCACCCATCGCGGGGAGCCGGGCTGTGCGGTGCGCGCCGCCGTCGAAGCGGGCCGCATCGCGCGAGCGCGGTACGACAGCTATCTGACGCTGCTGGCCGAGCTCCGCGACGCCAAGCGCGACTGGGAATAAGGCCGCAGACCGAAGACTACTCCTTCAGCGTCCACCGGCTGGTGTCGCGCTTGTCCACCTTGTCCATCATCCGGTCGAACGCCTCCTGCAAATCGATTCCTTCCCGGTTCGCGATGCAGATCAGCACGAAGAGGATGTCGGCGAGCTCCATCGGCATGTCGCCGGCCGGCTCGTCCGCTTTTTTCGTCTTCTCGCCATAGCGGTGATTGATCTCCCGCGCCAGCTCGCCTACCTCCTCGGTGAGGCGCGCCATATTCGTGAGGGGATGGAAGTACCCCTCCTTGAACCGGGAGATCCAGGCGTCGACGCGCTGCTGGGATTCGGTGAGGGACATGGTTAGCG
This sequence comes from uncultured Anaerolineales bacterium, assembly GCA_964431175.1. Lineage (GTDB taxonomy): Bacteria > Chloroflexota > Anaerolineae > Anaerolineales > VGOW01 > VGOW01. The sequence continues at coordinate 990 of CAYSIV010000305.1, read as the reverse complement.
GGGAAGGGGGAAAGGGGGAGAGGGAACAACCCTTCCCCATTCCCTCTTCACCCTTCCCCTCGCAGCGCCTTGATAATCGCCTTGCAGAAATCCGGCAGGTCACCCGGCCTGCGACTCGTGATCATGTTCCCATCGACCACGACGGCGGCGTCCTCCCAGAGCATTCCCGCGTTCACGAGATCATCCTTGATCGCATCCACGCTGGTGCCGCGCTTGCCCCGAACAATCCCCGCGGAGATCGGGACCCATCCAGCGTGGCAGATAAAGGCCACCGGCTTGCCGGCGTTATGGAAATCGCGGGTGAGCTGGAGCACCTTCGGCGAGCGGCGGAGCTTGTCGGGAGCAAATCCGCCCGGAATCACCAGGGCGTCGAAGTCCCTGGCCGAGACCTCATCCACTGTGGCGTCGGGTGTGACGGGATATCCGTGTTTGCCCGCGTAGGATTTCTCGCCGAGGCCGGCGACCACGCAAACCGCGCCCTCTTCCTCGAGGCGAATCTTGGGATACCAGAGCTCCAGATCCTCATAGAGCGCGGCGGCGAAGAAGAGTATGCGTTTGCCGGTGAGCATATGGCAGGGAGCTAGGGAGTTAGGGAATTAGGGAGTTAGGGAGCCACGGAAGTATAATTCCCCTAGCTCCCTGGCTCCCCAACTCCCTACCCCCTGCCCATGCGCCCCCGCGACAAGATCCTCGGCAACCTGGAAGCCATCTACCGCGAGTCCTTCGACCGCGCCCGGGAGGCGACCGATGACAGCCGGATGGCCGACCTCGAAAACAGCTACATGCGGGACCAGCTGATGCTCGAGATTCTGCTGGACATCCGCGACCTCTTTGCCGTGGCCCCAGCCGCCGGGACCAAAGGCACCAGCGCCCTCGAGAAGCTCGAGGCGCTCAGAAGACTTGCCCGCGGGAAACCCTGACGGGACATTGCCGCTTTGCCGCTTTGCCGCTTTGCCGCTTTGCCGCTTTGCCGCTTTGCCGCTTTGCCGC
>CAYSIV010000304.1:4929-7514 GCA_964431175.1 uncultured Anaerolineales bacterium | reverse complement strand
ACCGGCGACCTTGAGAAAATTGCGGCGTGAAAGATTGTTGAATTGCATGAAAGGGCGTCTCCGTTGATATTAAACAGGTGGAATTGGATATTTTCTGTTTGAATAGCCGCCATTCTACCGATTCAAGCCAAATGCCGTAGTGCCGGATGTACTTTCAATGCTGTGACATTCTTCAGGGTGTCATAAACGACTCAAACCATCGTCGCCGTAACGACTGTTAGTCCTAGTAATCCGCCAATGCAAAATTGATGGGTTCGTAGTGACGACTTTAGTCGTCGGCGAGCGACTGAAGTCGCTACTACAAACCATCAAAATAAAGTTGGCCGACTACTAGAAGTGCCTGTGCCTATGTTGTTCTATGTTGTGGCCGACTTATTTGGGGAAGCGTTCTCTGGTCAGTCGCAGGGCGCGTTGAATTTCAGCTTCTTTGGGATCAACCGCGAGGGTCACCCGCCCGCCATTTCTGAGGATGGCGAAGAGTTGGAAAGTTTTATAGGGTCGGCTGGCAGTAGTCAGTGGGGCAACTCCAAACTGCTTGATATCAGAGAACGGCACAGTGCGGGTTACCCGCCCATCCCGCGTCCAAATGATTTGCCGGGCCGGCGAATCAATTGTGACCCGGACGAGTTCGCCCAGCCAGCGCGGCACAGCGCCAATAGAGGCCAGCCAGATGACGATCCAGATTAGAAATCCGGCGAAACGATAGGATTCGGGTAGAAGCAACAAGGCGGCCATCCCCGGTAAAAACGACCCGGCCCATAACAGCCAGCCTTGCTGAGAAACCGTGCGGCCTTCGAAGTGAAGTTGCTTGGGATCAGTTTCGATTATCCGCATCGTTTTTGACAACGGATGAAACGAAGTGAACGGATATTTTTTATATTCATCCGTTGCATTCGTTCAATCCGTTGTCGAGTCTTTTGCCCCAACAAACCCTCTCGCCTGCCACGCGGCGTAGAGGACGATGGAGCCGGCGATGGCGGCGTTGAGTGATTGGACGTTGCCGCGCATGGGCAGGCGAATGAGCAGATCGCACTTATCGCGCACCAGCCGCCGGATGCCACTGCCTTCGTTGCCCACCACAATCGCCAACGCCCGATTGAGATCAACCTGTCCCAGTGTTTGTGAGTCGGGCGCAAGGTCAAGCCCGGCGATCCAGATGTCGGATTTCTTGAGCAGGTCAATCGTCCGGGCCAGGTTGCCGAGGCGAACCACCAGCATGTGTTCGCTGGCGCCCATCGAGGCGGTGACAACGGCAGGCGTGATCTCGCCACTGCCTTTATCGGGCATAAGGGTGCCATGCACCCCACAGGCCTCAGCGGTGCGGAGCAGGCGGCCCACGTTGGCCGGGTCTTGCACCTGATCGAGCAACAACAACAGCGGCGGCTCGCCAACCGACTCGGCGCGGGTCAGCACATCGTCAAACTCGGCGTAAGGATAAGGGCCAACTTCGAGGGCAACACCCTGATGGTTGTCGCCGTGGCTGATAACGTTCAGGTCTTTGCGGGGTTGGCGATCAATTTTGAGGTTGCGCTTTTTGGCTTCGGCCAGCACCTCACGCAGAGAGTCGGGGTCGGCGTCGTCGGCGAGGAAGAGCCGTCGTAGGTCACGCCGCCCGGCGCGCAGGGTCTCGAGGACGACGTTGCGGCGGTAGAGGAACTCACTCATAAGAAATCCCAAATCCCAATTTCCAAAACCCCAACATCTGCGTTTTGGGCGTTGGGTCTTGGGATTTGGGATTTAGATTTTCCAGGTTGTCCCATCCTTGCCATCTTCCAGCGTCACACCCAACCCGGCCAGACGAGCGCGGATGGAGTCGCCAGCGGCAAAGTCTTTGCGCTTGCGGGCTTCGGCGCGAAGTTCGATGAGAAATTGAATCAGCCCGGCTTCGCGCTCGGCGTTGCCATCTTTAGCCGATGAAGCCGCCTCGGGAATAATGCCCAGCACCTGTCCGCCAACTTCGCGGTAGAAGGCGTCGATGGCTTCGAGTGCGCCGCGGGCGATGGACGAGTCGGCGTTGAGCAGGGTGTTGACGATCTTGTTAAACTCGAACAGCCCGGCGATAGCGGCGGCGGTGTTGAAGTCGTCGTCCATTGCTTCGGCAAATTTGGCGCGGGCGTCGGCAAGGGCGGTTTCCATCCCCGAGTCGGTTCCACCGGCCAGGCCCGGGGCGCGGAGCCGTTGGCGCACCGCCAGGGCCGGGGCCGAAACTCGTTCCCAGCCCTTACTGGCCGCTTCCAGCGCTTCGTCTGAGAAATCAATTGGCCCGCGATAGTGGCCGGAGAGGGTGAAGAAGCGCACGGCTTCGGGGCGGTACTTTTTGAGAATGTCTTTGACAGTGATGAAGTTGCCCAGACTCTTGCTCATCTTCACGCCGCCAACAGTGAGCGAACCGGTGAGGAGCCAGTAGTTGGCGAATGGTTTGCCAGTGGCGGCCTCAGTCTGGGCGATCTCGCACTCATTATGCGGAAAGATATTGTCTACGCCGCCGCCGTGAAGGTCGAAGGTGTCGCCAAGATATTTGGTGGACATGGCCGAGCACTCGATGTGCCAGCCGGGGAAGCCCCAACCCCACGGGCCGAGCCAGC
>CAYSIV010000304.1:3698-4919 GCA_964431175.1 uncultured Anaerolineales bacterium | reverse complement strand
AGAATGTGCTCGGGGGCGGCTTTCTTCCACAGAGCGAAGTCTTCGGGGTGGCGCTTGTCGCTTCGGACCTGTTCGCGCGTGCCTTCTTCCAACTCTTCCACTTTGCGCCCGGAGAGTTTGCCGTAGTCTTTGAAAGATGAAACGTTAAAATAGACTGAGCCGTCGGCTTCGTAGGCGTGGCCCTTCTCAATCAGGGTCTTGATCATCTCAATCTGCTCAGGAATGTGAGCCGAGGCCCGGGGCGAGATGTCGGGGCGCTGAACACCGAGGGCGTCCATGTCTTCAAAGTAAGCGCGAGCGTATTTCTCTACGATCTCCATTGGTTCCACCCGCTCGCGGGCCGCGCCTTTGAGGATGCGGTCTTCGCCGCTGTCGAGCAGGTGGCCGACGTCGGTAATGTTTTGCACATAGCGGACGTTGAATCCGCGCCAGCGCAGATAACGGACGATGGTGTCGAAAGCCACGTAGGTCTTGGCATGGCCGATGTGCGAGTAGTCGTATACAGTGGGGCCGCAGACGTATATGCGTACCCGGTCTTCGACGATGGGCTTGAATTCTTCTTTGTTGCGAGTCAGGGTGTTATAGACGACGAGAGCCATAGAAAATTATGAATTATGAAGGATGAATTTATGAAAGCTTTTCATCCTTCATAATTTATCCTTCACCCTTCTAAGAACGATCGGGTTTGGCGAAAATCATCCGCCCGGCGGCAGTTTGCAAGACTTTGGTAACAATGTGGTTCATCAACCGGCGGCCATCTTCCACGACCACCATGGTGCCGTCGTCCAAATATCCCACGCCCTGCCCTTGCTCCTTGCCTTCTTGAATCACTTTCACCGTCATGTTCTCGCCGGGAAGAACGATGGCCTTGACGGCGTTCGCCAGGTCGTTGATGTTGAGGACGGTCACGCCCTGGATTCCGGCCACTTTGTTGAGGTTGTAATCGGTGGTGAGGATGGCGCTGTGAAGTTGCTTGGCCAGGATGACCAGCTTGTCGTCGGCTTCGCGCACACCTTCCACGTTCATATCGGTGATCCGCACCGATACGACTGACTCTTTTTGCAGGCGGTTGAGAATGTCCAGCCCGCGCCGCCCGCGATTGCGCCGCAAAACATCCGACGAGTCGGCGATGTGTTGCAGTTCGTTCAGGATAAAGCGCGGCACTATCATCGGGGCAGAAATAAAGCCGGTCTGGCTCACGTCGGCGATGCGCCCGTCAAT
>CAYSIV010000304.1:0-3688 GCA_964431175.1 uncultured Anaerolineales bacterium | reverse complement strand
GATCACACTGGTGTCAAGTAGAATACTGGCCGGGCCGGCCGGGCTGCCGCTGGCCGCGCTCTCGTCACCTCGTTGGGCCGGCAGGCGTTCGCGAAAGAGCGAGAAGATGTCGTGCTGACGCAACACAAAGATCGAGATACTCAACCAACTGAACAACAGTACGCCAACGAAAGGTAAAACCCGGCCAAATGGGGTGGGGAGCAGTGAGAGCGGCACCGAGATCAGGGCGGCAATGCCCAAGCCCACAATCAACCCGATCATCCCGGCCACCAGCACCCGCGTTGGCAGAAGCCCGATTTGGTTGCGCAACCAGCGAGCCGGGCGAGTCGTCAGATACGGCGTCACTACTAACCCGGCCAGCGCCCCAACAGCGGCGACCACCACGGCCCACAACTCACGCGGCACGCCGACGGCTTCGGCCAAAGAAAAGCCGAGAAAACCGCCGCCAACTCCTAGAGCAAACATTCCGATAATTCGAAAAATAAATTCGACACTCATAGTTAGCCTTTTCGATAAACAAAAAAGGTGAGCACCCCGGCCTGAGGGACTCACCCCACAATAAACGTTTTGTTTTGACGTGCGAAGAAAAAATGAAGTGCTACAAACGAGCTTACACGATCAACACAAAACAAAAAAAATAAGGTCGGGTGGACGGGCAAAAGGGTGAAAACAATAAAGGAACTGCCGTCTCTTGCCTAATCTTAACATACCGGCGAACAAAAGTCAAAAAAACGATCCCTGTCGCGTTTAATTGTCATTCCGGCGCGGCTTGCCGAGAGCAATATCAATCGCTTCATGCGCCGACCGCGCCTGGATAATCTCGATTCCGTCAGGGAATGGCTCGCTCTGACGCACCGTTTTGGGGATAATGACCCGGCGAAATCCGAGTTTGGCCGCCTCTTTGAGTCGGGCTGTGAGTTGCCCCACTGCCCGCAGTTCGCCCGACAACCCGATCTCCCCCACCAGCGCCAAATCGGCCGGGACAGGAATATCGCGCACCGACGAAGCAATTGCCAGGGCTACTGCCAGATCAACCGCCGGCTCTTCCACTTGCAAACCGCCGATCACATTCACGAACACATCCTGGTCAAACAGCTTCAGCCCAATGCGTTTGGTGAGCACGGCAGTGATAAGCAAGAGGCGGTTGAAGTCTACGCCGTTGGGTGTGCGGCGTGGGTTGCCAAACGCCGTCGGGCTGGTGAGGGCCTGCACCTCCACCAGCAAAGGCCGCGTCCCTTCCATCGTCACCGCAATGGCCGAGCCGGGTGCGTTCACCATCCGCTCCGCCAAAAACGCTTCAGAAGGATTCGACACTTCAATCATGCCGTTTCCGCGCATCTCGAACACGCCAACTTCGGACGTGGTGCCGAAGCGATTTTTCACCCCGCGAAGCAAGCGGTACGACTGGTAGCGGTCGCCTTCGAGATACAACACCGTGTCCACAATGTGCTCCAGCACCCGCGGCCCGGCAATCGTGCCTTCTTTCGTCACGTGGCCGATGAGGAAGACGGCAAAGCCGTTGCCCTTAGCCGAGCTTGTCAGGCGCATGGCGCACTCACGCACCTGGCTCACCGACCCCGTCGCCGAGCCGATCTCGCCGGTGTACGTCGTCTGAATTGAATCCACGATCAGCAACTTAGGGTTGACCGCCTCAACGTGGGCGAGAATTGTGTCAACGTTTGTCTCAGTGACAAGATAAAGATTCTCGGAGAGGGTCGTTGCCTTTTGGCCGTCGCTGTTTTGCGCCAGCCGTAAAGCCCGCATCTTAATCTGCAACGCCGACTCTTCGCCAGACGCGTACAGCACCGGCCCGGCCAGTTCAGCCATGACAGTCGCCACTTGCAAAAGCAACGTGCTCTTGCCAATCCCCGGGTCGCCGCCCACCAGCACCACCGACCCCGGCACAATGCCGCCACCCAGCACCCGGGCGAATTCGCCGATGGGCAGATGGAGCCGCGCTTCAGCGTCGCCTTCGATCTCCGAAAACTTGAGCGGGCGCGAGGCGGCCACGCCCAGCGGGCGGCGATCGGCGCCCTTGGCCGGTTCAGCGACGATCACTTCCACCATCGTGTTGAACTCGCCGCACTGCGGGCATTTGCCCATTTCACGCGGCGTCGTTCGGCCGCAATTCTGACAAACCCATTGAGTTTTAGTTTTTGCCATGGGGTGATTATAGAAGGTAAAAGAAACGGGTCAAGCCCATGAGCTTGACCCGTTTATAGCAATAGTGGAAGGGCGAAGCATTCGGAGCGAATGCCAGGCCACGCTCCTACATGGTTGGCAGAGCCACTTCCGACTCAGGTTCGGCGTTGCCTTCTTCGATTTCCGGCGCGCCTTCAGCGCGGATTGCAACCTCGCCGTCTTTGAGATCAACGTAAATCGTGCTCCCCGCTGTGACGTGAGTGCGAAGCAAGGCGTCAGAAACGCCGTCTTCGACTTTGCTCTGGATCACCCGGCGCAGAGGACGGGCGCCGTAGTCGGGATTGTAACCAGCGTCGGCCAGAAACAGCTTGACTTCTTCCGACACTTCCAGCTTCAGTTCGCGCTCGGCCAATCGCTCGCGCACCTTGTTGAGCTCCAGGTCAACAATCTGAACAATCTCGGCTTTGTTGAGCGAGCGGAACACAATCACGCCATCCACACGGTTGAGGAATTCGGGTCGGAAGGCGCGCTTGAGTTCTTCGGTGAGCTTCTTCTGCATATCGGTATACGACTCTTGATCGGCCTTGGCCTCGTCACGCTTCATCGAGAAGCCCAACGCCGCCTGGCGCTTGATCATGTCGGCGCCCACGTTGGAGGTCATGACGATCATCGCATTGCGGAAGCTAACCTTCTTGCCGCGCGCGTCCGAGAGTTGCCCTTCTTCCATGATCTGCAACAGCATGTTGTGGGCTTCGGGGTGTGCCTTCTCGATCTCATCAAAGACGACAATTGAATACGGGCGGCGGCGCAGGCCCTCGGTGAGTTGACCGGCATCTTCGTAGCCCACGTATCCAGGAGGAGCGCCGACTAAACGGGAGACCGAGTGCCGCTCCATGAACTCCGACATATCCAATTGGATGATGGCGTCTTCACTGCCGAACATGAAGCCGGCCAGGGCTTTGGTTAGTTCGGTCTTGCCGACTCCGGTGGGGCCGAGGAAAATAAACGAGCCGATGGGGCGCTTGGGGTCTTTTAGCCCGGCGCGGGCGCGGCGGACGGCGCGAGAAATGGCGCTGATGGCTTCGTCCTGGCCGATGATGCGTTTATGCAGATCCTCTTCCATATGAAGCAGGCGCTCGGACTCTTCGGTGGCAATTTGGGTCACCGGAATGCCCGTCCACATGCCCAGCACTTCGGCGATGTCGGCGGCGCTGACAACCGGCATGGAGGCCTGATCCCAGCCGGCGCGCAGTTGGCTAAGTTTGTCTTCGAGGGAAGTTTCGCGGGCCAGCAGTTCCTGCGCGTCGTCGTAACGCGCTTCTTCGACGGCGATGGCGCGTTCTTCGCGCACCAGGCGTAAGCCGGCCATTGTGTCTTTGAAGCTTTTGGCTTCGGGGCTTTTGTACATTCGCACCCGCGACCCGGCTTCATCGATCAGGTCAATGGCCTTATCCGGCAGGAAACGATCAGGCACGTAGCGGGCTGAGAGATGAGCGGCGGCGTCAATGGCATCGTCGGTGATGGTGAGTTTGTGATGTTCCTCGTA
>CAYSIV010000303.1:0-7538 GCA_964431175.1 uncultured Anaerolineales bacterium | reverse complement strand
CGGCCGCCGCCAGCGCATGATCGCCTGTGAAAGCAACATTGATCCCAGAAATTCTGGAGTTGGCGTAAGGTAGAGGAGTCACGCGCCTTTCCCCGGTCTCAAATGCTTTCAACAGCGGCGGCGCACTCACCGATTGCACGCCGATCATACGCGGCAGTTTTTCAATCACCCCGGCCCGTTTCAGTTCAAGCCAGCCCCGCCACTGAGCGGTGAACATGTCACCGCCGCCCACCGGGGCGACGACGGCATCCGGCGTTCCGGGCAGATGAGCGGCGATCTCGTATGAAATCGTCTTGAGGCCTTCGAGAATATAGGGGTTGATCGGCGCCCACACAAAGCCAAGGTAGTAATTCAGCCGGGCCGCGGCGTCAGTGAGCAAGTTGCGAAGCGCCTCCGGCCCTTGCCCGAAGATGCCTTTGACCGGAAGCACCTGCGCGCCGGTTGCCAGTGCCTGCCGCAGTTTGGCGGGCGGGTTGCCGGGTTCGAGCAGGATGAGGCACTTGAGACCTGCCGCCGCGCAATACGCCGACAGCGCCGAGGCTGTGTTGCCCGACGAAGCCGTGAGTACGCCTTCCACGCCCGCATCTTTTGCCAGCGCCACCGCCAGCGCCGCCGCCCGATCCTTGAACGCGCCGCTTGGATTACGGCCTTCGTTCTTGAAGTACAGGTTTTCAAGTCCGAGCGCCCGCCCAATTCGGCGCGAACGAATCAGGGGCGTGTCGCCCTCGCCCAGAAACGGGATGGGCGAAGAGACGGGCATCAAGGTGCGATAACGATCCAGGCCGGGGCCCGGCTGAACGGTTCGGAGGGCGTTGACGGCTTCGTCGTCGTAGTCGGGCCGCAGGATGCCGCCGCAGTTTGGGCATCGGCCCATTGCGCCAAAGGGAACAAGGTGAGAACAGTCGGAGCAGATAATTTTCATAAACGCATTAACAGCGGGGCAGGTGAGCGCAAAGATTCCTTTTTCCTCTTTGCGTCCGCCTGCCCCGCTTCTTTTTGCGGGGTCGCGCCTTCGCGGTGAAAACTTCTTGCCTGCATCTACGCCGGAACCAGCGCCAGCACTCGTAACGGACTCCCGGAGCCGTTCACAATTTTCAGCGGCGCGGTGACGAGCATGGCTCCGGTGGGCGGTAGTTGATCAAGGTTACACAGGCTGGCCAGGCCAAACTTGCCGTTGCCATGCATGATGCCGTGGTTGGGAAACGGCGGGTTAAACTTGCCGGCTTGCCCGGCATCGGTGCCGATCGTCTCAACACCAACGCCAAGAACATTACGCTCCTTCGCCAAAAACTCTGAGGTGGTTTGATGGAAACCAGGGGTATGAGGCCCTTCGCCATCGGCGTTCAGGAAGGCGGCTTTGTCGTTGCCGCGGCTGGCCCACCCGGTCTGCAACAAGACCCAGGCTCCGGCCGGAATAGTGCCGTTTTTAGCTTCCCAAGCTTTGACGCCGTCAATGGACAGCAGGAAATCAGGGTCCTTGGCTACTTCGGCCCGGACATCGATCACACAGGCCGGGCCAACAAAGCGGCGCGGTTCGATCGTATCCGTGGAATTGTTGGGCAAATCCTTGCCCGTTACCCAGTGGACGGGGGCATCAAAGTGAGTGCCCGTGTGTTCGCCGAGGTGGAGGGTGTTCCAATACCAGGCCGGGCCTTTGTCGTCATAACGCGAAATCTCGGTCATGGTCAAACCAGGTGAAGGCGCAAACATCGGCGGCAGATCGATCACCGGAGTATCTGGTCCGAGAGATTGGGTGAGGTCCACCACTTTGACCTTGCCCGAGGCCAGGTCGGTAAGCAGATCGGTAATAGAAGACATGATTTTCTCCTTGGTGATAAAAGGGTTTCAAAAAGTCTGAGAATACCAGACAAGATAACCGAGACAAGCGGTCATCAGCAAGACACAAGCTATCCAGTCGTTACGAGTGAAGTGAATGGAGCGCAAATAGGTTCGGGTTTTATCGAGGCCAAAAGCGCGTAGCTCCATGGCGATGGCGACTTCGGTCGTGCGCCGAAGCGCCCGCAAGACGAAAGGCAACATCACCGGAATTAGGCGGATGATCTTCCGCAAACTGCCGTCCAGCTCCAGTCCACGCGCCGCCTGGCTGTCGTAAATTCTAACCAGTTCACGTTCCAGCACCGGGAAAGTTCTCAATGACAACCCAAACAGCAGGGCGTAGCGATAAGGCAGTTTGAAGGCGACAAAAGTCAGGGCCAGATCGGTTGGATGAACCCACATAAAGAACTGCAAACATACGGTCACAATAAAAATGATTCGGAACATGACGGTGAAGGCAATGCCAAATCCGTTGACATGCAGAGCGGCCGGCCCGAGACGCGCAAAGACAGGGCCGTCAGCGTAAATTAACTGCAAGATCACAACGGCGATTGTGACCGGGATCATCGCCTGGGCCAGCGGCCAGTAGCGCCGGATGTCCAGCCCCGCCGCCAGCGAAACCAGAATCACCAGCCCAATGCCAGCCGCCAGGAGCGCCGGTTGCCGGGTGACAATGGACAGGATCATCATCGCCAGGAACCAGAGCAGTTTACTGCGCGGGTCCAGCCGGTGAACAACATTATCCTTATACGTGTAGGGTGTAATCAGTGGCATAGCGTTTACTAGAGCAAATTGCTAACGGATTGATGGGTTTCGCCGCAGTTGTATTGCGGCGGGCGGCAGTGCAACTGCCGCCCAATCCCATCAATCCAAAAGGAAACCGCTGTAAGCCAGGCCGGCTTGCCGTTGATCGGGCAGGCCGGCACTGGCTTCATTGTACAACGAGTGTAACGAGTGTCAGTTGACCACACCCGATTTGCGAATACCTTCGGCAATTAGCTTGCCGAAAATACCAGCCAAAATGATCGCGGCCACGTTGGTGTAGGTCTGGAACTGGATGGTGACGCCCCACGGCAATTGAAAAATCGTGTGCACGAAATAGGTCATCGGCGCATAGCCAATAAATACCGTAGGCACGAGCACGGCAAACCAGTGCCACCACTTGCGCATGGAGAACCGGCGCGTCAAGAACACGGCGACGATCGGGTACACGATGTTGTTGAAGATAAACCCGCCAGCCACCGGCGTGCTGCCTGTGACCACGGCGAACAGAGCATTGGTCAGCCCGGTGATCCATGCGCCGGGCAAGCCAAAGAAGATGGCCGATAACATCGAAACGATTGAGTGAGTGCCGCCCGCAAACGGGAACCAGGTCCCGCCGGTCAGGGTTGTGTCCACTCGCTCCATGATCCCGGCATTGATGATGGTCATCACCACCCCCAGGATCACTCCGCCTACCAGCGATTTAACGCTGAAGTCAAAGTATTTATATTGAGCAATGCTGATCGGCTCTTCGCCGCCGAATTTCGTAGTGTTCATTGTGGTTGTCATGGTCTGCCTCCTCTGGCGACTATTGAAAAGAAATAGGGCAACTACGATTTGACGAAATCCACTCACCGATCCGAATCGAATAGGCTCATCTCCCTTCTCCCGCCCGGGTCCGAGCAGTCAAGATGAGATCCCCCAGTTCGTGCACGCTGGTGATATGGGTGTGCAAATCGAGGGCCTTGAGCAACTCAAACTGATCGGGGATCAGAATACCGGCTGTGTCCAATTCGTCCAGATGACGATGCAGTTCCCCGGTTGGCACATCCAACCGAATCCGGCCGCCCGACACAACCACCGAGCGCCGGGAGTAACGCAACACCAACTCAATGTCATGGGTGATGATCAGGACTGTAGCCCCGGAGCGATTTCGGTCGGCCAACATGCGCATGATGTCATGGGTCTCGGCGTAGTCCAGACCGGTGCTCGGTTCATCCACTACAAGAATCGGCGGGTTGTGCACAAAGATGGAAGCCAGCGCCAAACGTTGGCGCTGACCACGGCTCAACCGGTAGGGGTGAGTATCGGAGTAGACAGACAACCCCAACTGTTCCAGCACGGCCACGACCCTGCCCTTGATTTCGGCGGCCGGTACGCGGCGGATTTTCAAGGCAAACGCCACTTCCTCATAAACCGAGTTGGAGAAAATCTGGTAATCCGGATCCTGAAACAAATAGCCCACTTGATCTGAAAGGCGGGCGATGGAGGAGGTCGCGATGTCCCGGCCCTGCAATAAAACGCGGCCTCTGGTAGGGCGAAGCAGGCCAATGAGGTGTTTGGCCAGCGTCGTCTTACCCGCGCCGTTCTCGCCGACGATCGCCATAAATTCACCCTTGCCAATGGTCAGGCTAACCTCACTTAACGCGGTCTGGCCGGTAGGATAGACATGGGTCAAACGCTCGATTTGGATTTCTGCCGGGGCAACAGTTTCCACCGGGTGAGGCGGTCGGGTCGCAGTCATTTCCCGGGCCAACCCATTTAGCAGTGACCGATACTGCTCGGCTGTGCCGGCAATGTCCAAGTCCAACGGACAGGGTGGATAGCCGTGAGACTCCAGATAGTGATGCAAGCGGGCCGGGGCCGGAATCCGGAGGCCGCTGGTGAAGACGGCCCGATCGGCAAAGAATGCCTGGGGCTCGTCAAAGTGCACGATTTCGCCATGTTCCAAGAGCACAATGCGGCTGGCGTAGCGGGCCACGTCACTCAATCGATCGTCGGCAACGATGATCGTCTTGCCTTTATCCCGGTTGAGTTGAAGCAGATGATCGTAGATCTGCTTGCGGCCCACAGGATCAAGCTCGGCCGTCGGCTGATCCAGGATCAGCAAATCGGTGCGCATTGCCAGAACGCAGGCCAGGACCACCCGTTGCATTTGCCCGCCGGAAAGCAAATCCGAATTGCGATCATCGAAGCCCTGCATCCCCACTTGGGCCAGCGAATCGGCAATGCGCGCCAACACTTCGCCCGGCAGGAGAGTCAAATTCTCCGGCCCGAAAGCCACGTCGTCTTTGACGGTCAGGTTGAAGAGCTGATATTCCGGGCTTTGCAATACAAAGCCGCACAGCCGGGAGACCTGGGCTAATCGCAGAGTGTTAAGCGCCTGGCCGCCAATTTTGACCTGACCGGCATAGGTTCCCTCAATAGAATGAGGGATGACGCCGGTCAGCGCATAACACAACGTAGTCTTGCCACTGCCTGCCGGGCCAGTGAGGATGATAAATTCGCCAGGCTCCACATCGAGAGAAATTTTGCTCAGGCTAGGTCTTTGCGCAGCAAAGTATTTGAAACTTTCGATGCGGGCTTCAAGAATTGGCATACCGGACTTTCAAGATAGGCTAACGAATATTTAGACAGACAAAGATTCCATAAGGCTGACAAGTCAGCAACAGTTACTTTGTTTACTTGGAATTGAACTCAGGCCGGAGCCAGGGCCAACACCCGAAGCGGACTGCCGGAACCATCCACGATCTTGAGCGGCGAGGCGATGACGATTGCGCCCGTCGGCGGCAGTTGATCAAGGTTGCGCAGGCTGGCCAGGCCGAACTTGCCCGCGCCGTGCATGGTAGTGTGGTTGGGGAACGGCGGGTCAAACTTGCCGGCCTGCCCGGCGTCAGTGCCAACCGTCTCTACCCCTACGCCCAGCACGTCGCGCTCGTAAGCCAGAAAGCGAGAGCAATCCTTGTGGAAACCCGGCGCGTGCGGGCCATCTTCCTTCACATTCAGGAACTTGACCGGATCCGCCCGCTTCCCCCAGTCGGTTCGCAGAAGCACCCACGCGCCCGCTGGAATCTTGCCGTGCTCGCCCTCCCAGGCCAGCACCTGCTCGCGGGTGAGCAGAAAGTCTTCGTACATGGCCGACTCTTTACTCACGTCAATCACGCAAGCCGGACCAATGAACTTGTGAGCCGGGATCGTGTCGAGCGAGTTGTTGGCCAAATCCTTGCCGGTGACCCAGTGAATGGGCGCGTCGAAATGGGTGCCGGTGTGTTCCCCAAGATGAATGGTGTTCCAATACCAACCCGGCCCTTTGTCGTCGTAGTGCGAAATGACTTCTTTCGTGAAGCCCGGCGACTGCGCAAAGATGGGCGGCAGGCCGATAACCGGGGTGTCGGGGCCGAGGGGTTGAGTCAGGTCAACCACTTTGACGCGGCCACTGTTAAGTTCTTCAACGAGCAGAGAGAGAACGGTGACGGGCATGAGCGAATCTCCTTATACATGCAGATTGCGGGGGAGCCGAGAAGTAAGGGCGCAGGGAAATTCTCATCCGTGCATCCCGGCCCTCGTGCTCCCCTGCTTTTGTTTGATATAACGAGCAAACCGAAAACCATTCTCCGGCAAAGACATATCCATGCCGTAGTGATCCGGGCCGACGGCCTCAACTTTAGCAACGATGATGGCCATGCTATCACCTTCAAAGGCGGCGGCGGCGGCTTCCATAAATTCGTACACCGTCTGGACGAGCGAGACTTTGGGGCAACCGGCGCCACGGGCAATGGCGGCCAAGTCGGTAACGCCCGAGGTAGTGTGGGAAGCGAATCCGCCGGTGGAGAGCAAACTGCCATTGTCGAAGATGAGATGGGTGAAGTTGGGCGGCCGGTAGCGGGCCAGAGTCGCCAGCCCGCCCAGATTCATCAACACCGAGCCGTCACCGTCCATCACCACCACTTTCTCGTGTGGCAGGCTGATCGCCAGTCCCAACCCGATGGACGAAGCCAGGCCCATGGCGTGTTCGAGATAGAAGAAGTTTTCGCGGTGGCCGAGGTCATAAAGCTCCTGAGCGCACGCGCCCATGATGGTGACCACCAGTCGATCTTCAAGTTCGGGGTACAGCGCTTTGATGCAGTCGGCGCGTTTCATGATTCATCCTCCGAATCGGATCAGACCTCACACGTCTTCGCGAAGCGGACCTGTGAGGTCTGATCCAAGCCTAGTCCTCCATCAAGTCGCGGGTGAGCAGGAGAGCCACGGGCGAGAGTGAACTGCTGGCGAAAGTGACGGCCTCCTTGATTTGCTTGCCAACTTTGGCCGGGTCGCGGGCGTATTCAAACGGCAGGCCGAGAGCACGCAGGACCGGCTCGGTATGAATGCCGCCCTGGGTGTGCCAGGGGTACGGCTCACCCCAGTGCCCGCGCACGGCGATGAGCATCGTCAGCGGCACGCGATACGACATCGCCAGCGACACGATGCCGTTGATGCTGGCCAGGAAGCCGTGATTTTGCATGAGCAGAAGATGGGGCTTGCCCGCAAAATGCGCCCCGGCGGCAACGCCGATGGCTTCTTCTTCCTTCGCCACTTCCAACAAACACATCTCCGGGTCATCGTCGGCCAATTGCAAAAGATAGACCAGCCACGTTTCGGGCAAAGCCGTAATAAAACGGACGCCGGAGTCCTTAATGCCCTGATAGACGGCTTTTGAGTTGTCACGAGAGACGGTCATGGTGGGAGATTAGAGATCAGAGAATTAGAGATTAGAGAATTCTCCACGCGAAGCGTCTAATCTCCAATTCTCTTCTAAGCCATCGCCGGGACTTTCGGCAAATGGGTCATGGCTTCTTCCACCATCGCCTGCGGATACTCGTAGTCTTCCAGCTTCCCGTGATGATACGCTTCGTAGGCCATCATGTCGAAGTGGCCGTGCCCCGACAGGTTGAAGGCAA
>CAYSIV010000302.1:0-7594 GCA_964431175.1 uncultured Anaerolineales bacterium | reverse complement strand
CGTTTCAGACTTCCGAAGCGCCAAACACCGGCGAGACTTCCGAAGTCTTCAAGACTTCGAAAGTCTGAGCTTGAGCGCCAGCGCTCCGCCGCTCAACCCCAGCGCTCCTACCAACACCGCCACCCAAATCAACGGCTGGCCCGGAGTCAAGGGCCGGGTGTCAACAGCGACCGGGGGCGCGTTGTTGGCAATGAGCGAAGGGCCAATACTTTCGAGAATCTGCTTCATGATCGTTTGACCCTCCGGCGTGGCCCGGAACCATTTGCCGTTGAATTGGGTGTGGTCGCCGGAGAGGTCGGGGCCGTCGTCGAAACGCACGTAGCTCCCGCCGGGGGTGAGGGCGTAAGTGAGTGTGCCAAAGTTGAACTCACCCCCGTAAAAGTAGCGGGTAAGGGTGTAACGGTCGCCGGTCGTTGGCTCGGCGACCGGGCCGCCGGCAAAGTCTTCGACGCCGCCCAGCCGCAACGCCTTGAGAGCGGCCTGATCCGTGATTTCCTTTTGGCCCACAATGCCCGGCCCGCTAATGAAGGCTTTGTCCGGCGGCTGATCGGGCCAGGCCAGCGCCAGTTGCGCGGTTGGCAGAAGCAGGGCGGCCAGCAAGAGCAATGAAGTGAAAAAGCGAATGGGTTTCATGAAATTTCTCCAAAGCGTGATGAATTGCGGAGAGAGCATCCCCAGATGCGGCTCTCACGGCGCAATCCGGCATCTTGGGATGCCTGCCTCCTCGGTTTCACAACAAAGTCGAGAGAGCCGGTTTAGTATAATCAGTGGCTACGCCAATCAAGGCGCATTGATGAAGGCCACGAGCGCGCCAATTTCATCGTCGCTCAATCCAAGCGTCGGCATCTGGGTCTCGGGTTTGATGGCCGAAGGATCGTCCAGCCACTTGGCAAGGTAATCCGGAGCGGCGGTGAAGTTTGTCAGGTTCGGGCCGATGTCAACGGCCATCCCCTGCCACGACTCTCTGGCCGCGTCATGGGTGTGGCACACCACACACCCTTTGGCCACAAACAACCGCTGGCCGAGTTGCTCCTGGGAGTAAGCAGGTGGAATGTCAACACTGGCCGGGCCGCGATTGGCCGCCGAGATGAACCCCAGCGCACTCACTAACGCTCCCACCAGAATCAGGGCCGCCGCCCAGGCGCCACGCCCGCGCAAAAAGACGACGAAGGCCGCCCCGGCCCCGATCAATCCGGCCAAACCGACCATCAGCGGCAAGCCAGAGGTGGCCGGCCCGGTGACGGGCATCGTCTTGGCAGAAAGCACCGTCAACCGCGGCATGGACTGTGGTTCAGGAAAAGCATTGATCGACCAGTTCCAATCGCCGCCGCCGGGAAAAGTGATCGTCGCTGCGTAATGACCGGCAGCGCCCTCCGGCTCGGCGAGCACCACGAATGTCTCCGGGGCATCCGCCTGATGCAGTTGAATGACCGGCTCCAATTCTGCCATTGGCGTCCGGCCGTGCTGGCGTACCACGAAGCCAATGGTGAACGGTTCACCGGCCACAATCGGGTTGGGCAGTGAGTCCAGTGTCACCACCGACCAGCCTCCGGCGAAGGCGGGTGCGGCCATCGCCGCCAGCGCCAGAAGCAGTATCGAAAGTTGAGTGAGTCTTTTCATGGGTGAAGTTCCTTTCAAGAAGATATACACCGCTCCCGGGCCAAAGGTTCCGGCAGATCGTTTTAGGGAGCCACCCAAACGACGAAACTGAGTTCAGCGTCGGCGTAGCGGCCTGAGATTTCCCAACAGCCCAGCGTCGGGAAATCAACCCCAACCAACATCGCCGAGCCAATGTCCGCGGCGGAAGCGTTTGTGGCCTTTGAAACATTCAAGGGCGGCGCCGGGGCATCCAATCGCCTGCCCGACACCAATAATTGAGGCTCAGGCTCCTCAGCCGCCGAATATCCCGCTCGCCACCAAAACACTTTTTGCGTGTACCCCTCCGGATTATGTGGCAATGCCGACCATACGCCAGTTTCGGGAATGGCTGTCCAGAGAGACTCGGCGCCGTACCAAAAATAATCCCCAGGCGCGCGCTCCGGGTATGAAGACGGCGGTGTGAACAGCTGATCGGGCAGTGGCGTGACCGGACACTTGTCAACCGAGGGCGCCGCTGATTCGGGCGCGGGCAAAGGCGCGGACTCTTCTTGAGTTGCCAAGGCTATGGTTTGGCAGGCAGATAATATAATTACAAGCGCAAGCGAAAGCCAACGATAGTGTTTCATGATCAGACTCCTTCTCACTTCAACGACTCAGCGATCTTGACGGCCTCTTCCAGAGACAGATCCGTCTCGATCCGATATGTCATTCCTTGACTGGCCCAGATCAGGGCGTGGCCCTCGACCAACCGCCGCACGTCCCAGACTCCGCTCTTCAACTCCACCACGTACGGCCCTTCCACCCAAACTGCCGGCTGGCCGCCGACCGTCGTCGTGGCAATCACCGTCGGCGGAAATTTCTTTTCAATAATACTTCCCTGCCCAAACTCATGAATGCTCAAGCGAATGCGGCCCGGACGATCACGGTCGAGCCACACCAGCACCATCGCCGGGCCGTCTAAATTCTGAGCGTACACGTGATCGGGCAGGCCAAGATCGGCTGGATAGGCAGGCAATAACACGTCGAAGCTCATCTGCTGGCGCGCCTCAGCCAGCGTGGTTTCTCCGGCCAGGTCGAGGAGGGACGGCAGGAGAGTCGGCGTTGCTTGAGGCGTGAGAGTCATTGTGCCCGTAGGCGTGGCGGTGACCGTCGGCGGCACCAGGAAGATTCGCACCACGCCGATCTGCAGAACTTCCAGCAGGCCGGCCCGCACCTGCGGCGCCGCTAACAAGCCAACCAGGACGGCAATCACGACCAGGGCCGCCCAGGCCAGCCGCAGACGTTCCACCGGAACGTCTCTACGAAGCCGCCGCCGCATGTTCGCGGCCACGTCCGGAGTCGGCGGGTAGGCCAACGCCGCCGCCGCGTTTCGCAATTGCGCTTCCAGTCGATCCGATTCGCTCATTCGAGGGCACTCTCCCTGAGGGCCGGGAAGTCTTGCGCTATCACTTCGCGCAAACGGCCCAATGCCCGGTGCGTGCGCGACTTGACTGTGCCCGCGGCAACGGTCAACGCTTCCGCCGTCTCTGCTTCCGACATCTCCAGGAAATAACGCAAATAGATGATCTCTTGATCGGGTTGATTCAAACGACGCACCGCCTGCCAGAGCAAGTTGGAGTCATCTCGAGCCGCCTCAAAACGGGTTGCCGACCCTGCGCCTCCACCCCGCGCCAAGCGCCCCAGCGCGGCCAGGTAGCGCCCCGCCGAACGCAGGCGGTTGCGGGCCAGATTGGCGGCGATGCTCAGCAACCACGGGCGAACAGCCCGAGACGTGTCGAAACGATCCAGCGCGTGGTAGGCGCGGATGAAGGCCTCCTGCGCCACGTCGTCGGCGTCAGCAGGGTCGCCCAGAATCAGGTAAGCCAGGCGAAATACGGCTTCCTGGTGATCGCGGGCCAGCGCCTCCCAGGCCGCCTCGTCGCGGCGGCGGGCGCGGGCGATCAGGTCAGCATCGCTCAATCAACCCTTTCTCCCTTACGAGAAGGACTTTCACCTTTTATACACCAACGGAGGCGCTTTGGTTCCACTTAAACGCAAAGGCAGGAAAGCTTGCTTACAGCCTTCCTGCCTTCGTGTCTTATTCCAACAGCCACCGAGCCCGCCGGGCGGCGGAGCGCAGCCACCAGCAGATTAACGAGGCTCTCCCAGGTTTAGCGTGATAAATTGCGGAGAGAGCATCCCCAGATGCGGCTCTCACGGCGCAATCCGGCATCTGGGGATGCCTGCCTCCTCGGTTTCACGGCAAAGTCGGGAGAGCCATTAGCGATCAGAAGTCTCGGCCAAGGCGCAGAGGTAACGTTCGGCAGAGCGATGAACGGCCATCTTGGCCTCGGCCCTCAGCACGCGCTCGGGCCAGGCGCTGTAGACCCGGTCGTAGGCAAACGGCTCAACCGCGTTCACAATGCGTTGTACAGCTATGGCGGGCAGAGGGATCAGGTTCGGAAAACTGCGCATGAAACTTACATAGCGCCGATCGGAAACCACGTAGAGGGTGTCGCCCGTTAGAAGACACCCTCGGCCCTCGGCGCCGGCGGCCCAGTGGAGCACGGTGCTGCCGGCAAAGTGCCCGCCGCATCGAATCAACGTCAGCCCTGTGTTCAGCGCATACGTCTCGCCCTCCCAAAACACAATGGCCGGGTCGGGGCGCATCACCCAGGGACGGTTGGACTCGTGCAGATAAATGGGCGCCTTGAAAGCCCGGCTCCATTCCACCATCGCTGAATAAAAGTGAGGGTGCGAAATCGCGATGGCGGTGATGCCGCCCAAGGCTTGAACGGCCTCGACTGTTGCCTGATCCATCAGCGAAACGCAATCCCAAAGCACATTGCCACCCGGCGCCTGCACGAGCAAAGCTCGCTGGCCAATGGCAAAGCCAGGCTCGGTGCCGATTCCGATCAGGCCCGGTTCTTCCTCTTTGAAAACGTTACGCCGATCCAGGCGCAAGCGTTCGAGCGTAGTCCAGTGTTGGCCCTGCCAGCCAACGTATTGCCGCTCATCATCACAGATCGGGCAATGCGCGGGAGGTTCGGCCGTCTCGGCGAATTGGGCGCCGCAAGTGACACAGGTGTAATGAGTCATGGTCATCCTTCGAAGAGGCGCTCGCCCCGTGACAGGCGATGCGCAATCTGATACGTCTGCCCCTGGGCGCGCATGGTGGGCGAGTGGGCGACAACCGCCCAGCCCGCAATTTCGGGCATTCGTTCAGAAGCCAGTGCTATAATGACAACAACCCACCTCGGAGAGTGTCATCATGCTTCAAACTGTCACCATCCATCTGCCCGAAGAGACAACGCAACGCTATCAGCGCGGCGCAAAGGCGGCCAAAAAGCCGTTGGAGGAATTTTTGGTGGAGCGCTTGACGGAAGCCGCGCCACCTCTGGCTGACGATTTGCCATCGCCCCTGAGAGAGGAGCTTGAAGCGATAGAGAGACTCGACAACGATGCCTTGCGGCAAATAGCTAACAGCAAACTACCCCCCGCCCGACAGCAACTCTATACCCGCCTGTTGAGCAAAAATAGCGCCGGGACGATCACCTCGCGCGAAAAGCAGACCCTTCAAGCAATTGGCGAAGAGGCTCGCCGCCTCATGCTGAAGAAAGCTCACGCCTTTATGCTATTGAAGTGGCGTGGGCAACCGATCCCCACACCCCAGGAATTGCAAAGACCTGAATGACCCTCCCCCGGTCTTGCGCAGGCGCATCATCGTTGAGTTTCAGAATCGATGCGCCTACTGTCACACCCTGACCTCAATTACCGGAACGCGGCTGGTTATTGATCACATCATCCCCGAAGCAGTCGGCGGCAAAACGGAACAAGACAATCTGTGCCTCGCTTGCCATTCGTGCAACGAATTCAAGGGCGCGCAGACAAGAGCCGTTGATCCCCTCAGCGGCAAAACCGTTTCATTATTTCACCCACGCAATGACAAATGGCGTGAACACTTCCGCTGGAGCGAAGATGGGAGTCAGATCATCGGCCTGACTCTCACAGGGCGGGCAACCGCCTCGGCGCTCAACATGAACCATCCTGACATTGTGGAGGCACGCCGCCGTTGGGCAAGAGTTGGCTGGCATCCCTCTCAAGACGATTTGTAATTTACTCAAACAACTTTTCCCCCCTCGAAAGCCTGTTAGCAATCTGATAGGTCTGCCCCTGGGCGCGCATGGTGGGCGAGTGGGCGGCCAGATAGCGGGCGGCGGCGACGAGGGTGTGAAGGCTAGCCGGAGTGCCGCGCAACAACATGTGTTGCCTGAAGGCGGCTTCGACAACTTGAATAGTATGGAAGTCGCGATCTTCACGTAAGAGCAGTTTGCCCAGCAGGGCCAACATGGCCTCGGGTTGGCCGCCGCTGTAAAAGTAACGGGCAACCAGTTCCCCGGCGGCGTCCACTTGTTGTTGCTGGTTAAGGAGCGCGGGCAGTTCTTTCAACAAGACTTCGGCGTTCCCGGCCTGGCCGTTGGGTTCGGGCAGGCGGGCGGCGGGCACGTTCAAGAAGCGATCCAGGTAAACGCTCATGGCCGCATCGAAGATGCCGCGCACAAGTTCGGGCGACGGTGTGCGCCGCAAGCCTTGATGCACCGCGTTGGCGAAGGTAAAAGTGTGCAGGGCCGTGTCCCAATCGCCGAACTCGTTGCTGGTGTGAAAGCGGGCAATGCGGAGCGCCGCCGAGCGAGCCACTGCCCCGGCCAGTTCGACGGTGGAACAACCGGCTTGCAGGGTGGTTACAAGGGAATCGGCGATTTGTCGAGGGTCTTCGCCGAGCAGGATCGGAATCAACGATTCGGGGGCGGCGCCAGCGCCTGTCGGGTGTTGAGGCAAGTCTTCAAACGCCTCTTCCGAAATCTCAATTAAATCAATCGGATTGCGCCAGGCGTTCGCCTCTTCCATCCGATCGGCATTGGCATAGCCGTTCGCCAGACTCGAGAGCACGAGTTCCACCCGTTCTTTGTTTTCCCAGCCAACGTGATCCAACGCTTCCAGTGACTTGTTCGTAAAGTCGAGCACGTGGCCGATTTGCAGGTAGCGATGATCGGTGGCGGCGGCAAAGAGCATGTCGGCTAACTGCTTGTCGCCGGCGCCGGCGCGCACCGCCGAGACGAGGCATCGTTCCGCGCCCTCGCCGTCGCGCACTTCGACGAACTGCCGAAACCAGCGTTTGAGGCTGGCCAGATCGGTGAGGGTTGCCGGAAGCGGCTGAACCGGGAAACGCGGTGGTTGATTGAACGTATCGTCGGCCACGGCCGAGAGGCCGTGATAGAGCGCGCGAGGGCGATCTTCAGGATCGAGTTGCGGCAAAAGGTTCATCAGGCAGGTGAGCATGGTCAACCCCTGCCCCCACCCGGCCTGCCGGAAACGCGCCCCGAACTCCAACCCCTCTTTGAACGGTTCGATGGGATCGCTACCTTCCGTCAACGTGAGCACCGCTTTGGCAATGACGAGCGAGAGGTCACGCTCCAGGCCGTCGCGCAAACGCTGGCGGTGGTGAACGCGGAAGTCGGCGCGGGGCGCAATGTCCACCCATACTTCGCCGCTACGAATCTCAACCGGAAAGGCGCGCGCGTCGTCGGCAAACAAGTCGAACGCGCCGCCGCTGGCCAGGTCGAAGCGGGCGTGGTGCCAATGGCAAATGAGAATGCCGTCTTTGACCGTGCCGCGATCCAGCGGGAAGCCCATGTGCGGGCATCGGTTATCCACGGCGTAGACGGTTTCGCCATAGAGAAAGAGGGCCAGGGTGTGGCCGTCCACTTGAGTCGTGAGACAACCGGACATTTTCAAGTCAGCCAGTTGGGCGGCATAAACAAGTTGGGTTGACATCGGGCAATCTCCTGTCTGTTGGCAAATGAGGACTTAGAGGCTATTTTGAAATTCAGCAATCGTAGGGCGAATTGGCAATTCGCCCCACAAAAACCCGGCGCGTTTTCATGTTTTCAAACAGCCTCTTAGTATTACAACGACACTTCACATTACTACGACACTTCGGGCTAGGAGCGGACGA
>CAYSIV010000301.1:0-7618 GCA_964431175.1 uncultured Anaerolineales bacterium | reverse complement strand
TGTGGGCGGTGTCCATAATGTAACGCGCGATAAGCACGCGAAACGGGAGATTACTACATCTCCCGTTGGCAGGAAGTATACCTGAGATTGGGCGAGGGAGAAAGGTGATTAGTGAGGCAAGGTGGGCAAGAGAAACTAGAACAGATGAGGCTATCTTCTGACCGTAAAGAGGAGTAATATGCTCTTGGAGAGCGGGTTATAGTTCTTTGCCCGACCGCGTTGTAAAGCCTCTATTGCTCCCTGTGTTGTGGCTTTTAGTTTGGGAGCGGCAACGTGAGCTTCGGCCAGGTAGTTAGCCCAACCATACCGTCTCATCGGCGTTGAAAGAATCGCCGAGAGGCGGTTTTTTGTTTACCGCCAGTCCTCGCCCGCCAACTGATGACCATTTTTCCAAAAGTGACAGTTTTTGACACCTTTTGCTCTGGTATTGACAGCCCGTTTCCGGTTCAATGAGACTGTCAAATCCTGCCCGAAGTCACCCGCACCAAACATAACCCGGCATAGCCCCTCCCGGCTCAAGAGGGAAACGTTGCCCCTGCTGTGGCGGGAGCAGTACCCGTGAATGCCAGGGAGAGTTGCCAGAGTCAGGAAGGGAGGTGGTCAAAGCCTAATGAGTAAGCGATGAGACAGATCGGCGAACAATTCCCAGCAATGGGCCTCACTATCCCGGCGAGCACTCAGGGAAATGCTTCCTCGCCCGCCGGAAAGCAAAAGGAGACAACAATGTTAGATCGCAAACTTTTCAGAGTGGCGCTGGCCTTGCTCATCGGCCTGGCCGTCGCGCTCCCGACCACCGGCGCGGCCCTGGCGGCCCCACCGGCGAACGATAACTTTGCCGATGCGACCATGATCGGCAGTCTGCCGTTCAGTGGCTCGGCTAATAGCACCGAGGCGACGGCGGAGTTCGACGAGCCCCAATATTGCTTCGGCTCATCACAGACAGTGTGGTGGTCGTTTACGCCAACAACTAACGGCCTAGTCAGGGCCGACACAACGGGAAGCGATTACTACACCAATCTCAACGTCTACGAAGCCGTAGGGCCTGGCTTCGGCGGCCTGAACTTCTTAGGTTGTGCATACTTTGCCGGCGCGGCTATCGCCTTCAACGTCCAGGCCGGGACAACTTACTACCTCCAAGCAGAAAGCGTCTATGGCACCAGCGGCAACTTACAAGTGAATCTACAGGAAATCCCGCCGCCGCCCAACGACAACTTCGCCGCCGCCCCGCTGATTACCGTACTGCCGTTTAGCGATACTGTGGACACATCGGCGGCGACCAGAGAGGCAGGCGAACCGACAGCATCCTGTGCCTACAGTAATCAAAGCGGAACCGCTTGGTATGCCTTCATGGCCACGACGAGTGGATCGGTCTCGGCGTACATTAGCAACCCTTCGGTCACGCCTATGGTCGCCGCTTACACTGGCAGTTCGTTGGCTGGCCTCACTCAGTTGGGCTGTCGCAACTACGGGAGGTTAACGTTCCACGTAGACGCCGGTAACACTTACTACTTCCAGGTGAGTGGCCTGTACGACCAGGGTGGCTCATTGCAGTTCAATCTCGAAGTCGCGCCGTCGCCAGTAGCCGGCTTCTACTTCTATCCCGGCGACCCGTCGGCTTTCGACACCGTTCAGTTCTACGACAACTCCTACGATCCAGGAGAGGTCGGCTTTCAATCGTGGACATGGAACTTTGGCGACGGGGCGACCGACACAGTCCCCTATCCGGCTCATCGGTATGCAACTGATGGAGTCTACACAGTTCAACTCACGGTGACGACGGTTGACGGTCGGACAGCATCCACCTCGCAAGTCGTGCAAGTCCGCACTCACGATGTGGCGATCACCAAGATTGGAGCGCCGCAGGCGGCCAGCGCCGGACAGACCCGGCAGATCACGGTCGAGATCAGAAACAACAAGTATCCCGAAACCGTCCAAGTCCAACTCTTCAAGAGCGTTCCGGGAGGCTTCCAATTTGTCGGCAGTTACAGCCAGTCTGTGCCGGTGCGCCCGTCGAACCGCACCACCACCTTCAGCTTCAACTACACCTTCACCAGCGACGACGCCAGCGCCGGAAAAGTGACGTTCAAAGCCGTTGCCAGCATCGTCAACGCCCGCGATGCGTGGCCAGCTGACAACGAGGCCATCGCCTCGCCCACCAAAGTCAAATAAACTGCGTCACGAGTTGGCGTGGGGCGCGCCGCATAAATAACCTCAGGCCCCGAAGGCAGACCTTCGGGGCCTGATAGCGGGCGCATCACCAATGCCGTCACCGGAACGCCTCTACGCGGCGATGTAGCCCCATTCCCTGTTCCGGGAACGGTTGCCGATGGCGCAACCATTTGCGCCACAGTCTTTGTCGGGCAAGACGGCAATGCCCTCTTCAACACCGTAGGGCAAAGAATCCTGTTCTGCTTCGTCAAAGGAACCACTGGCTTTACGTTGATGTCTGAGCAAGAGGCGCAAGCGGCGTTTAGAGAATTGCAGACCTCTGAGTTTGTTTTACCAAACACGCCTGTCGAGAAAAAGAAGTAGAAGTTAGCTGAATCGCTCATCCGAGCCGATGGCCAATACATGACCATCGGCTCGGTTCACTTTAACGCGATTTCATCATCATGGCTGACGGAGCAATCTGCCGGAGGAGCCACTACACCCCGCACCGTGATTTGTGTGTAGTGCAGATTTGGTCAAGATTTAGATAGTTTTGTGTAAAACTCTTGTGCTTGACGGCCAAAACGAGTATCATGACCTACATAAGGTGAATTGGGGAAGGCGACCATGTCGCACACTAGAACCCTTTTTCCACGTTTGGGAATAAAACTCATGAGGCTTCGGGCTAATCCTTAGCATATCAAACCGTCTCGCTAATGTCATTTTTTGGGCTTTGGCAAGCGGTTTTTTATTTGTAGCCAGCTTGTAAGACTGACGCCTTCTTCAGGAAAGGTGGTGATTTCGGGCGCAAAAAGCATCCTCACAACCAACCTGTGCGGCTCGAGCGCGGCGCATTTGCCCATGCCGCTCCTGCGCTCCAACACGCCGCGCAGACTAAAAGTTCACTTACTAAGGAGTGTCTGATGTTTGCAACCCAAGCACGCCGAGCATTTTCCTTCTTGCTGGCCCTGGTCATTTTGCTGTCTCCTCTGTCCACAGTTACAGCTTCTTCCACATCCCAATCCACTAAACCCGGCAAATCGTCCGCCGATAAAGTCATCTTCTTTGCCTCCGACGGCATGCGCCCCGACCTCATGGAGCGTTATGCCGACGAAGGCGCCATGCCCACCTACGCCGATTTGATGGACGACGGTGTTCGAGGGGATAACGGAATGGTGCAGGCGTTTCCGCCAAACACGGGCGTCGGCTGGTACACGATGGCCACCGGCACCTACCCGGCTGAGCACGGCTCAACCAATAACACCTACCATCGAACAGGTGAAAGCAATTTCAATAACCGAACCAGTTTCTCAGCCTTAGGCACACTTCAGGCGGATACGCTGGCGGCGGCGGCCGAGCGCACCGGGAAGAAGGTCGCCCAGATTGACTGGGTCGGCGGCGCCAATTCCGGTATTGCCGGCCCAACCGTTGACTTCGTCAGCTTCTTCTCGACTCGCGGCGTACTCTCCGCCCCGCTCAATGCCACCGAACAAGCCGGCGCGGCGGCATTCGGCATTTCCTACCAGGTGGCCTCCTTCGCTCCGGCCAGCGGCTGGACGAACGTCCCTGCCGGTGATCCGGCAGCGCCATCCCAACAAACGGCGCTCACCGTCGCAACATCGTTTGCGGCCCAGAATCCAACGCGCGTCTACGATGTTTATCTCTACGATAGCGTCGTCAATGGAACAGCGGCCTATGATCATGCCATCCTCGTGCGCAGTGGAGCCGCGAAAGACGGAAGTCAGGCTTCCGTTGATCTTGCGGTTGGCGATTTCAAAGAGATCAAGCTACGCGGCGCGGACGGTTTGATCGGCGATCGGGCCGGGAAGACCGCGGGCTTCTACGTCAAACTAATCAATCTGGCATCCGATCTTTCGTCGTTCAAGCTCTACTTCACCTCAGTCGAGCGCGTCATTGCTACCTGCGGCACAGCGGCCTGTACTGCGTTGCCCGGCGGCAATCTCGAGAATTATCTTGCGGATACCTTCCCGACTTTCATCTCCGCCGACTTCGCTCCGCTTGAAGCGCGCATCATCGACGAAGAGACCTACGTCCAACAGGGGCGCGATCTGGAAAAGGCCTCTGCTGATGCCTATCTGAACTTCATCCTGGGGACACTCCAACCGGATACCGACCTTGCCTGTGTCGGCTACCCGGTGACTGACGAATTCTCGCATCAGTTCATGGCCCTGGTCACGCCGACCGACATCGATGGCAACCCGAACCCCTACTACGACGACCTGGAAGGCAACGGCACGCCGGATGGTCTGGTCAGCGTTCGCGAAGGTTACCTTCGCAGTGCCTATGAAGAAGCGGACACCAAATTGGCGCTAGCACGTTCGTACCTGCCAACCGCAACCGTCTTTGCCGGGTCAGACCACGGCTTTGCGCCGCAATGGTTTGCGGTGAACGCAGGCAAGGTCTTGTTCGACGCCGGTTTGCTTCAAAATGGTTTTACCCTGCCCACTACGACCGTTCCCTCCGAGGTTTCAAGCAATTGTCGTGCAGGCGTAGCTGGCACAGGCGTGATCAACCTCGCCAAAGCTTGCTGGGCCGGTGGAACAGCGCAAATCTACGTCAACACAACGTTACCGGCAGGAACAACTTATGCCCAAGTACGAACTGCCATCGTCAATGCCTTCCAGAACCTGACTGATCCCGCTAACCCGGGCGCCCAGGTTGTGGAACGGGTAATGCTGAAGGAAGAGTTGCGCAATGTTGATGGAAGCGACTCTCTGCATCCAAGCCGCAGTGGCGACGTCGTGGTGGTGTTGAGGCCGCCCTATCAGTTCGACGCGGCCACGCCCGGGAAGACCATTGCCTTCTCGCAGTTCTTTGGCCAGCACGGTTATCTGCCTGAGCTCGTGGACCTCGCTCACAACGTCAACATGCACGCCACGTTTGTTGCCGCTGGCTCGGGGATCAAGAAAGACGATGATCCTGTGGCGGGGATTCGAGCCATTGATCTGGCCCCGACCATCGCCTTCCTGATGCGCATTCCCGGCCCGCAAAACGCGCGCGGTCGCATCCTGTACAACATCGTGCCCGACTCGGGTCGCTTTAAAGAAATTACCATTCTCGATATTAGCGACTATCACGGTCAACTCGTGCCCCTCACCGAGGCTTCAGACTCCTTCGGCCCTGCCTTTGCCATTGGTGGTTCGGCCTTCCTCAAGACCTGGTTCGATGTCTATCGCGCTGAAGCCGCGTTGAGTCATGAGCCTGGAGAGGATGGGCTGACATCAGTCACTATGGCGTCCGGCGACTCGGTCGGAGCCACGCCCCCGATCTCCGCCTTCTTCGGCGATACACCGACGATCGAGATCATGAATATGATGGGCTTCAATCTCGATGGTTTGGGTAATCACAACTTCGATAAGGGTCAGTCCTATCTGCGCAACATATTAATCCCGCTGGCGAAATTCCCGTACGTTTCAGCGAATGTGGTTGATTCCAGGGGAAAGACGCCGCGCGAGTGGAAGCCGTCGGCTGTCTTTGAGTTCGAAGGCGGCAAGGTCGGGTTCGTCGGATTTACGAACGAAGATGCCCCGACGCTGGTCTTCCCAAATTCGTTCGATCCCTTCCACGTTGACCCGAGGCTGGCCCGCGTCCAGGCTGAAGTCAATCGTCTGCGCAAGAAAGGCGTGAAGACGATTGTTGTCATCGGGCATGATGGCGCAACAGCCGGGACTCTCACTAGCCCAACCGGCCCACTGCTCGATCTGGCCGACCAACTTACCGGCGTGGATGCGGTGATCGGCGACCATACCGACTTCCAGGTCCTCACGACGCGACCGAATGGAGTCCTGGTCACCGAGAATCGAAGCAAGGGCATTCGCTTCACCCGCATCCGCCTTGTTCTGGATACGAGCACCAAGACCATTGTTTACAAGACCGCCGATTTCCACAAGCCGTGGGACATCGGTGTAACGCCCGATCCAGCAATTCAGGCGAAGATCAATGATCTCACCGCGCAGTTGACGCCGATCCTGGGAACTGTCATTGGCAATTCAACGACTGCAATCCCACGAGCAGACTCTTGCGGCCAATCTGCCGGGCGTACTTGCGAGTCGAAGGTTGGCAACGCGACGACTGACGCAATGAGAAAAACCTATAGCTCGATCGGCGTTGAATTTGCCATCACCAACTCTGGCGGCCTGCGCGCAGATTTAACCTGCCCGGCTGCAGGCGGTGGTGGTGGATTCTGCCCGCCTGGAACACAACCTCCTTACCTCATCACACGCGGCCAAGTGTTGTCGGTCTTGCCGTTCGGTAATGTGGTCGTCACGCTCACGGTCAATGGCGCCGAGCTGAAGACCATGCTCGAAAACGGTGTCTCCAGGATGCCTGCTGTAGACGGACGTTTCCCGCAAGTCTCTGGCCTGTGCTTTACCTACGACATCTCGGCCCTGGCAGGAAGCCGCGTTACCGGTGCGGTGCGGCAAGCCGCCGATGGAAGTTGTACGGGGGCTTCAATTGACTTCACAACGGCTTCGACTTACAAGATTGCCGAGAATGACTTCATGTCAAGTGGCGGAGATGGTTATCCCAACTTCTTCTCACGTGCCACGACCCAGAACATCATGGATCAAGCGGTGGCGGATTACATCACATCTAATTCTCCAATTTCGCCGGCCATCCAGAGTCGCATTGTCTGTGCGGATAGTAATGGCGCTACAGCGCCTGACTGTCCGGTGATTCTACCGTAGCGAGTCCACGAAGAACACAAAGGGACTCTATAACCAAAAGGCCCGGCAGGTCTGCGAGACCTGCCGGGCCTTGCGCCGCGAACAACCTAATGAACTATCGAATCGTCACGATGCGAACCATCCTCGCCGTCTTCGCCGCCTGGCTGTGGGCCACGCCGCTAACCGCCCACGCCCATGATGGCGACCCCCGGGTAGAGATCAGCCCCGACCATCTCTCGCCCGGATTAGTCCTCGAAGTTCGCGGCGTCAACATCGCGCCCGAAGAATCAATTACTGTGTCGTTGGTCGGGCCGGCAGGCGAATTCCCTTTGGGCACAGTCACGGGTGATGAACACGGCGACTTTACCCAGGCCTTCACCGTGCCGGTTGACCTGCCGGAAGGCATCTACAAAGTGTTGACCCGAGGCGCCAGCCAACTGGTGGTTAGCGCACCGCTCACCATCATTGGCCCGGCCGTGCACAGCAACGAAGAAGGCGGCCAACGCGAGCAGGAGGAGCCACTGCTGGCCACTCTTCCGCCGGACTGGGGTCAGACTCAGGCCCAATCGACTCGGCCCATCGCACCTGCTCCTACGCCCGTCCGGGCCAATGTCGAACCAGCGCCCGCCGAAAATTCAGCGCCATCCTTCTTGCCCCTGGCTGTAATTTTAGGAACCCTCTTCCTCGCCGGGTTTAGCGTAGCATTAGCGGCGCGCCGGCGAACCGAAAAAGTGCGCTAGCCTTTCATTTGTGACTCTACTGCAAAAACCACGATCTCACCG
>CAYSIV010000300.1:0-7660 GCA_964431175.1 uncultured Anaerolineales bacterium | reverse complement strand
TTTACGGTTCGCGCCGCAGTTGGACTGCGGCGCGGCGGCAGTGCAACTGCCGCCCAACCTTAAACCAACCTGGAAACTTCTCTAATGGATAAAGATGCCAAGTCTCTACACTTTCACCGATTACTCGCCGGATTGGCCGGCGGCCTTTGTCCGGGAAGCCGAGAGGCTCAAAGCACTCCTCGGCGACGCGTTGGTTGCTGTGCATCATATCGGAAGCACGTCAATTCCCGGCCTGGCGGCGAAACCCATCATCGATCTGCTCCCCCTGGCCCGCGACCTCTCGCACATAGAAGCCGCGACACCCGTTCTGCAGGAGGCCAGCTACACGGCCTGGGGCGAGTATGGACTTCCCGGCCGGCGTTACTTCACCCGGGACAGCGGCGCATATCGCACACACAATGTTCACATTTACCAGGCGGACAATCCAGATATCGAACGCCACCTTGCGTTCTGCGCCTACTTGCGTAGTCACGCGCAGGCACGTGCTGAATACGAAGCCATCAAGCGTGAAGTCTATGAGCGCCACCCGGCAGATATCCTCGCTTACAATGACGGCAAGGATGCCTGGATCAAAAGTGTCGAACCGATAGCTCTGGAATGGTATCGGCGGGTGGAACTACTCTAACGTTTGCCACGCTCGACGATCAACTGTTTGTTAGCCTGCTCAACTTCATCGAGAATCTCCTTCGCCTTCTCCGGCTCGGCCCAGCGTGGCTGGTAGTTGTCGTGAATATAGATGGGTAGTAACTGCCAGCTTTCGAGCGTTGCTCCGCGAAAGACAGCCTCAAAGACCACGCCCTGCTTCGTCCGCTCCGACCAGCCCTGGTCGAAGACAAAGTTTCCCAATGCATAGGCGACGGCCCCGTTCGGAAACGTCTCCACCGCTTGCACCCAGTGCGCCTGGTTGCCAATTACCAGCGTCGCCCCGGCGTCCATCATTGCTCCGGCCAATTTGAATTGATCCCAGTTTGGAATGTCGGTGTACTCGCTTCCCCACTGCGGCAGGACGATCACTACATCAGCCAGTTTGCTAGCGGCGGCGATGTCGGCGGCGATGTTTTCGGCGAAGAGCGGGGCAGTGCCGGGTTCAGAATCAGAGGCCCACATTTCGCGCCCGACCGATGAGGCGGCTAAAAATGCGAATCGTGTCCCGTTGTGTTGGACGATGAGCGGGGCGCGGGCCTCGGCCAGGGTTGAGCCGCCACCCACGGTGGCGATTCCCACTGCTTCCAAATTATCCATCGAGTCGAGCAGGGCGTTGTTCCAACATCCAACATCGCCGCAGTTTTTGATGTGGTTGGTGGCGACCGTGATCACGTCAAAGCCGGCAAACTGCAGGCCTTCGGCAGTGCGCGCCGGGCCGACGAGATTCATGGTTTGCGGGCAGTCCATCGGCGCGGCGCGGTCGGTGATGGAACCGTCGAGGCTACCCACCGTAATGTCGGCTGACCGGAGCTCGTCGGCGACAGCTTGATAAGGCAGGGTAAAGTCGTTGGCTTCCATTGCGATCTTGGCTACACATCGCCCAGGATTGATGTCGCCAGTGAAGAGGATGCGGATGAGGGGAATTGGCGTTGCGGTCGGGCTGACCGTTGGCGCGGGGGCGGGGGCGGGTGAGGGGGTGAAGTTGAGCGTTGCGGCTTGGACGGGGCGCTGGTCGAGGACCGCACTGCTAGTAGTGGCGCAGGCGCACAGGCTTAGAGTGATGAAAGCGAGCAAACCCGCGAAGTTTTTATTCATCGAGGCGTGTCTGCGAATGATGAGGCCTGAGTCGAAGTCATTTGGGACTTACGCAGTTGAACCACAGAGTCAAAGAGAAAATCTCTGTGGTCTCTGTGTCTCTGTAGTGAAATCCGATGTTTCTATTGGCAACTGCGTAACTCCTATCATTGTAGCCAGAAATGAGGCGTTGGCAGTTGGCGACTTGTCACAATCGAGTTTCGTTTCGGTGTAGAATCGGGTGCGAAATCTTGTTAGCGAGGTGGAACCACATGAGCAAAGAAGATGAAGAACTGGCGCGACTTCAGCGCCTTCGCGATCAACAGATTTCGCGCCACAAGCCCACCAAACACGACAAGGAATTGCAAAGGGCGGCGGCGCGCCGCAAAGATTGGGCCAAGTATTCGCTGGGCGAGGCCCTGCGCGACATGCCCGCCAAATGGCTATACATGTTTATTGGCGGAGTCTTTGGGTTGGTGATGGCATTGTTGCTGATCGGACTGGTGCAGGCGGTGTGGACACCTTATGCGGCGATCATCATTGTCGTCGTTTGCCTGTTGGTGGGGCGAGTGTTTGGGCTGGCGGAAGATTGGAGGCACGAATAGGCGAAATTTGATTGTGAACTGCTGGACAAATCGGATGTTCTAAGATATTATTTCAGCGTCGCTCTATCCAATTCCTCAATAAACTCATGGGGCTTGATTCCCTCTAAACACTTCAACTAAATTTCAAGCGCTTTTGCGCTACAGAGGCATAGTGACAGATCTCATTCAACAAATCGCGTCTGATTTACAAAAACAAATAGAAGCTTATGCGCCGAAGTTGGAAGCGAAAGACATCGGCACGGTGCTAGAGGCGGGTGATGGCATTGCCCGCGTTTCGGGCCTGGCCGGGGTGCAGGCCGCCGAGCTGGTGCAATTTGAAAGCGGGCCGTTTGGCATCGCCTTCAACCTCGAAGCCGATAACGTCGGCGTGATCGTCATGGGCGAGTATTCGACCATCTCCGAAGGCTCAACGGTGCGCGGAACCAGCCTCATCGCCTCGGTGCCAGTCGGCGACGCGTTGGTGGGCCGGGTGGTGAACGCCATCGGCCAGCCGATTGACGGCAAAGGGCCGATCAACACTGACCGCCGCCGCCCGATGGAGCGCATTGCGCCGGGCGTCGTCTACCGGCAAGACGTGGATACACCGCTTCAGACCGGCCTCAAGACGATTGACGCCATGTTCCCCATTGGCCGGGGGCAACGCGAGTTAATCATCGGCGACCGCCAGACCGGCAAGACCGCGCTGGCTATTGATGCCATCATCAATCAAAAGGGCAAGGACTGCGCGTGCATTTATGTGGCCATCGGCCAGAAAAAGGCCGCCGTGGCCCGCATCGTCGCCACGCTCGAAAAATACGACGCGATGGATTACACCACTGTCATTATTGCTTCGGCCGAGGACCCCGCCGCCTTGCAGTACATCGCCCCGTTTGCCGGGTGCGCAATGGGCGAAGAATTTTTGGAGAGCGGGCGCGACGCCCTCATCATCTACGACGACCTGTCGAAGCACGCTTGGGCCTATCGGCAAGTTTCTCTGCTCCTCCGCCGCCCGCCGGGTCGCGAAGCCTATCCGGGCGATGTGTTCTATTTGCACTCGCGCTTGCTCGAGCGCGCCTGCCGCATGGCCAAGCAACACGTTATCGTCAAGAAGGGCGCGGAAGCGGCAAAAGAAAATTCGGTGGATGGCAAGGCCTACAACGGCCCGCTGGCCAGTCACGACGCCGAGACGGCGCTGAAGGCGCGAGGGGATGCCGCCGATTTGGAAGTGAAGCAATTACCTGGCACAGGCGGCTCGCTCACGGCCCTGCCCATCATCGAAACCCTGTTGGGCGACGTCTCAGCCTACATTCCCACCAATGTGATTTCGATCACCGATGGCCAAATCTTCCTTGAGAACGATCTCTTCAATGCCGGCATCCGCCCGGCCGTGAACGTCGGTATCTCCGTCTCGCGCGTGGGCGGCGACGCCCAGACCAAAGCCATGAAACAGGTGGCGGGAAAACTCAAACTGGAAATGGCCCAGTTCCGCGAATTGGCCGCCTTCGCCCAGTTCGGCTCCGATCTCGACAAGACCACCCAGCGCCAGCTTGAGCGCGGCCAGCGCCTGCAGGAAATCCTCAAGCAAGCGCAGTACACTCCGTACGAACTGGAGCGGCAAGTGACCATCATCTTTGCCGTCACCACCGGCCTGGCCGACAAAGTGGCCGCGGACAAAATGAAGGAGTGGGAACCGGCGCTGTTGCGTTATCTCGAAACCTCCTACAGCCATCTGCTGAAAGACATCGCCAGCAAGAAACAAATTACGGGCGATATCGAAAAGGGTCTGCGCGAGGCGATTGAGACCTTCAACGCCACCTGGCAGGGGTAGACGATGGCCTCAGCGCGCGAAATGCGGCTCCGGATACGGAGCGTCAAAAATATCGCTCAGGTGACTCGCGCTCTCGAAGCCGTGAGCGCCTCGAAAGTTCGCAAAGCCCAGCAGGCGGTGATGTCTACTCGCGCCTACGCTGGCAAGGCTTATGATATTTTGCAGGACCTTGCCAATCAACCGGGCAGTTTGTCCATGTTGCACCCTCTGCTCACGGCTCGCTCGCAGGTGAAGGCGATTGATATCATCCTCATCACCAGCGATCGCGGCTTGGCTGGCGCGTACAACGCCAATATCGTTCGCGAAGCCATGTTATTTGCCCGCGAGCAAGGCGCCTCAGCGACCGTGCGTTTTGTCACCGTCGGGCGCAAAGGCCGCGACTTGACCTTCCGACGGCGGCAACAAATTGTGGCCGAGTTCAGCAACTGGCCGGCCGCGCCGACGACGCTCGATATTGCGCCCATCGCCCGCACGGTGATGGACGACTTCCTTGGCGGCACGGTGGATGAGGTGTACCTGGCTTACACCGATTTTGTCAACACTCTCAAACAGGCGCCGACGATTAAAAAGCTTCTGCCCTTCAGTGCGGCCACGGCCAGCCGGGGCGGGTTGGAAGACCAGCTGGACGGCCACGTCGCCCCGGCCAAAGTTCCATTCATTTACGAACCTAATCAAACCGAACTGCTTAACGCCATTCTGCCCCGCTTTACCCAACTGCAAATTTTGCAGGCCGTGCTGGAGTCGCAGGCCTCGGAGCACAGCGCCCGCATGGTGGCCATGCGCAATGCCACCGACAGCGCCGAAGATCTGATCGGCAGCCTGCAACTTGACTTGAACAAGGCGCGGCAGTTGGCGGTCACCAGCGACCTGCTGGACATTGCCGGCGGCGCCGAGGCGTTGACGAAAACAACTCAAAGGTAAAACGTGAAACGGCAAACGACACTGACGCTTTACGTTTGCTAAAGTCAATAATACGGAGAGACATCTATGTCCTTATCAAACGGCAAAATTGTTCAAATTCAAGGCGGCGTGGTCGATTGTGAGTTCCCCGCCGGAAACTTGCCCGAAATTTACGAAGCGATTGAGATTCAACGCCCTGGCACGGAGTCGCTCGTCCTCGAAGTGCAGAAGCATCTGGGCAATAGCTGGGTGCGGTGCGTGGCGATGGATGCGACCGACGGCCTGCGGCGCGGGGATGTTGCTGCGGCCAAAGGCATTCCCATCACCGTGCCGGTTGGCCCGTCCACTCTGGGCCGCATCTTCAACGTGTTGGGCCGCCCCATTGACGAACTTGGCCCGGTGCACTCAGACATCATGTATCCCATTCACCGGCCCGCGCCCCGGTTTGAAGATCAATCGACCCGCGTCGAAGTATTGGAGACCGGCATTAAGGCCATTGACCTGATCGCTCCTTTTACCAAAGGCGGCAAGACCGGCATCTTTGGCGGCGCGGGCGTGGGCAAAACCGTCGTCATCACCGAACTCATCCGCTCCATTGCGACGGTGCATAAAGGCAACTCGGTGTTCGCCGGCGTCGGGGAGCGCACCCGTGAAGGCACGCAGTTGTACCGCGAAATGATCGAAGCCAACGTGATGAAAGACACGGTGATGGTTTACGGCCAGATGAATGAACCGGCGGGGGTGCGCTTGCGCGTTGCCCTGACCGCGTTGGCCATGTGCGAGTATTTCCGCGACGAAGGCAAGGACGTGCTATTGTTCATTGATAACATTTTCCGCTTCGTCATGAGCGGCTCGGAAGTGTCGGCTTTGCTCGGTCGGATGCCGTCGGCGGTGGGGTACCAGCCGTCGCTGGCCACCGAGATGGGCGAACTGCAGGAGCGCATCACTTCTACCAAACGCGGCTCGATCACCTCGATGCAGGCCGTATATGTTCCGGCGGACGATTACTCCGACCCGGCCCCGGTGGCGACCTTCACCCACCTCGACGCGACCATCGCCCTGGAACGGGCCATCGCCGCGCGGGGTATCTTCCCGGCCGTTGACCCGCTCACCTCAACCTCGCGCGCCCTCGACCCGCTGGTCATCGGCGACGAACATTACCGCACGGCCCGCGAAGTTAAGCAGGTTCTGCAGAAGTACAAGGACCTGCAAGACATCATCGCTATCCTCGGCGTGGACGAACTCTCCGAAGACGACAAACTGCTGGTCTCACGGGCCCGCAAGATCGAGCGCTTCTTCTCGCAACCGTTCTTTGTGGCCGAACGCTTCACCGGCACTCGCGGCCAGTACGTTCCGCTGAAAGAGACGGTGCGCTCCTTCCGCGAAATTCTCGACGGCAAGCACGACGACCTGCCAGAGCAGGCCTTCATGTTTGTGGGCACGATTGAAGGCGCGGCGGAGAAGGCGAAGACGCTCTAACTAAAAATCCCAAAACCCCAAATTCCAAAATCCAATTGGAAGTTGGGGGTCTTGGGATTTTGGGATTTTCTCTATGCCAATCCATTGCGACATTGTCACTCAAGAGCGCGTCGTTTATTCCGACGATGTAGACATGGTGGTTGCGCCGGGCGCCGACGGGGTGCTGGGCATTTTGCCTCACCACTCGCCTCTGCTGACCACCTTGCAGCCTGGCGAACTACTTATTCGCAAGGGCGGTCACGAAGAGTCGTTCGCCATCGGCGGCGGCATTCTGGAAGTGCGGCCTGATAAAGTAACCATTTTGGCTGATGCCGCCGAGCATGCCAATGAAATCGATTTATCTCGGGCCGATGCCGCCCGCCAGCGCGCCCAGGACCTGCTGGCGCAGGGCCTCCCGCCAGGCTCCGACCGTTTCGCCGAAATCGAAAATGCCCTCAAGCGCTCCAGCATCCGCTTGAAAGTTGGACAGAAGAAACGCCGCCCCGGCTCGCCGCCGTCGATGGATATGCGCTAGTGGCTGTCTTACGACCTCCCGAAGGCCCGAAGTTTGAGCCTTCGGGAGGTTTGCCTTTGCCGGCGGTTTTACGTAGAATACTCCCCCATGGCGTTTTTATCTAAAGACATTGGCATTGACTTGGGCACGGTCAATGTGCTGTGCTACGAGAATGGCGAAATCGTCCTGCACGAGCCGTCAATTGTGGCGATCCAGGTGGATGAGCAGAAGATCGTTGCCGTCGGGCAGGAAGCCAAGGAAATGCAAGGCCGCGCCCCGGAGACGATTGAGGTCATGCGGCCACTTCGCGACGGGGTTATTGCCGATTACGAAGTGACTGAGCGCATGCTCTATTACTTCATCCAGAAAATCTGCGGTCCGTTTCGCCTGTTCAAGCCCCGGGTGATGGTGAGCGTGCCTTATGGTGTGACCAGCGTTGAGAGTCGCGCCGTATACCAGGCGGCTCTGCAAGCCGGGAGCCGGGAAGCGTATCTGGTTCAAGAGCCTCTGGCCGCCGCTCTGGGAGCCGGTTTGCCGGTGTCTACGCCCACTGGAAACATGATCGTTGATCTTGGCGGTGGGGCTAGCGAAGCTGCGATCATTGCCGTCAACGGCATCGTCGTCTACCTCTTTGACTCAGGTCTGGGAGCCTTTTCC
>CAYSIV010000299.1:0-7666 GCA_964431175.1 uncultured Anaerolineales bacterium | reverse complement strand
TGCTCGCGATGTTGCTCGTCGCGGCGTACTTCTTCGAGTCGACGGTGTCGGTGATGATCTGCTCCTTTGTCGGCAGGGGCTTCTTGCCCAGGGCGCTGTACACAAACGCCGGAGTCGGCGCGGGCACACCGTAAGACACCACCAGCTTGTCCGGCGAGTAGTACATCTCCGGTTTGTGATAGAACCGCTCGTTCATCAGCGTCTCTACTTCGTCGTCGTCCTCGGCCTCCACCGCCTGTTTGAAGTCGGCGTCCGCTTCGGCAAACGCATTCAGATCGCGCTCGAACGATCCTCGGAACGTCATCACGTCCACCTTCTCGCCGTCCGGCCCGATGATCCGAATCTCCTCCGACACCACCCGATCAACCCCTTCCCACACCGGCACACCGGGGGCCGCCTCGTCGCCAGTCCCCGCCGTCTGCCCTGTCTCAATCCCGGCATCGTCCTTCGCGTCGCCGTCCTCGTGCATAGGTCGTCCGGTGGCCGCCTCGCCCAATGTGCCTTCGGCAGGCCGGGCCACCCTTTGGCGCGGCAGTTTGAGCAGCACGGAGTAATCGTATTGCTCCTCAAAGTATTCAGCCACCCCGCAGAAGTCCAGCAAGTTAAAGAACTTCTTGTCGTATTCGGTCGTTCCAACATGGAATGTGAACAACCGTGTGCCCCGCCCTTTGATCTGAATGTACTCGGTAGGCGAAAACACAGGGCGCATGAGCACCACGTTTAGCAGGTCGCGGCAGTTGTACCCCGTGGAGAGCATGTCCACCGACACCGCTACCCGCTCTGAACGCCGCCCGTCGCGGAAGTCCTTGGCAATGCTCGACGCTTCCGGGATGCGCGAGGTAATCGTGACCGCAATTCCCGGTTGCATCCCGTTCAGTATTTTGGTGATCGTCGTCGCATGCGTCTGGTTCACGGCAAATATGAGGCTCTTGCCGATCTTGTCCGAAGGGTCGCGTTGGGCCTGACGCAGGAACGCCTCACACATTAGCCGGTTGCGGGCCGGGGTGAAAATCTTGCGCTCCAAATCTTGGACCTTGAAGTTCTCGGTCTGCTCGTCAATCGTCACGGCCCAGCCCTTGTCGTCAAGGGCTTGCGTCGTAATATCCGACCGAATATCAACAATCTTGGGCATCACCAGGAACGGCCCTTGCGGGTCGCGCACCGCCTCTAAAATGTCATACCGGAACGTGGGTTGGCCCGGCTCACAGCCAAAATAATGATAGGTGTCGCGCAGTTGGCGGGCCTCCAACGCTTTCGGGTTCTCAACCCCCAATTCTGCGAGATTGATATTCCTCAAATAGGCTTTGGGCGTCGCCGTCAGGCCAATGCGAGTCGCTTGAAAGAACTGCACCACGTCCCGCGCATCGCCATAAATGGAGCGGTGGGCTTCGTCGTTGATCACCAGATCGAAGTGAAAGGGGGTGAACTCCGTTCGATACCGCCGATCCACCATCAGCGACTGAATGGTTGCCACCACCACGCTCGAACCCAGCAGGTCTCCCGTGCGCCGGGCCGTCTTGAAAATCACCGGGCTGTACTCGCGCAGGATGACGTTGAAATCTTCCATCGTTTGCTTCGCCAACTCGATGCGATCCACAATAAACAGCACCCGCTCGGCGTTGCGGGTGACGAGGAAACGGCGGATCAGGGCGGCGCACAGCAAGGTCTTGCCTGTGCCGGTCGCCATCTCCAACAGAAACTTGCGGCGGCCTTCGGTGTCAAACCCTTTGGCTATCTCGTCGAGGGCGTTAATTTGGTAGCGGCGTACCGTCAGGTCAGGCCGAAATGACCGCAGATAGTCCGGGCCGATTCGCTCGGTTAGCAGTGGGCGAGGTTGGTTCAGGTTCTTCAGCCGGAGTCGATCCAAGTCCTCCGGCGAGGGCAATCGCTCAATGCGATACGCGTCGCGTTGATCGGCCCGCTCGTAATTCCAAAACCAATGTTCCCGCCCGTTGGAAAGTAGAATGAAAGGGGCGTTGAGGTTCTCCGCATACCCTCGCGCCTGCTCTTTGGCGTCGTAGGGATCAACATCCTCGCGCTTGGCTTCCAACACGCACAGCGCCCGGCCCCGGTTGTCGAGCAATACGTAATCGGCCCGGCCAGCGGCCTGCGTCTCAAAACGCACCTGCCGGGGTTGGAGCAAATCCCAGCCGCTATCGGTCAGGGCACGATCAATGAGAACGCGAGAGAAGGCTTCGGATGACATTTGCGTTTGCCGTGCGTTATTATAGCTGAATCAAAAGACACCAAGTGTTTCTAAAACACTTGGTGTCTTGAAGAGTGCCCCCACGGAGATTCGAACTCCGGTTTTGGCCTTGAAAGGGCCGCGTCCTGGTCCACTAGACGATGGGGGCGTTTTGGACGCGAGCGAGATTGTATCATGCGGCTCGTGGAAGGGTCAAGGGATTTATGACCGGTGATTATTCACAAATGGCGCTCGCGGCGGATTTGCAACACCTGCACTTGCGCGTCCCGAAGGGATGCAAGTGTCCGCCGCCCGCTTCGCGTTACAAATCCGGCGGGAGCAGGAGAGCCGCTTTGACTTCGGCGGCGATGGCTTTGACCAGCGCTTCGTCGTCAACGTGTTGGCCTGAGAGATGCGGCACGCCACAGTAGCGGCAAAACTCGTCGGCGTCGGTGGCGCGAGCCAGCCCCAACTTTTGGCGCGTTTCGATAAGCTTTTGCACCTGCTCCGGCGGCAGTGGCTTCACTTCGCCCAGCATCCGCGCCTGGGCGATGATCTTGGCCGTGTGCTCCAGCGACTCCAGTTTGAGATAGGCATCCCACAACGTCGGCCCGACGGTGAGACTGCCGTGATAGGCCAGCACAATGGCGTCGTGCGTCTTCACCAGTTCGGAGATGGCATGCTGGTTTTCGGCAGAGGCGGGTGTGGCATAGGGGGTGGTGGGGATGGAGCCGAAGATGACAACCGCTTCGGGGATGATGCAATCTGTCAAGGGGACGCCGGCGATGCTCAGGGCCACCGAGGTGATCGGGTGGGCGTGGATGACACCGTTCACGTCCGGGCGCTGGCGGTAGGCCTCAAGGTGCATCAGCAGTTCCGAGGTGGGTTTGAGGCCGGGCGGAGCGGGTGGCACGAGCTTGCCGTCGTTGTCCACCACAATTAACTGGTCGGGCGAGAGGAAGCCTTTGGCCAGGCCGGAGGGCGTGGCCAGAATCCGATCCGGCCCCAGGCGGGCGGAGATGTTGCCAGAGGCCCCGTCCACAAATTCAAATTGGTGCAGTAGTTTTCCGATGCGAACGATTTCACTGCGAAGGTCGGTTTCGTTGAAGGTGGTAATCAAGAGAGTTCGGCCTCAAGCTTGAGGATGGGGAGCACTTTCTCGTTGTCGTTGACATCGCGGGCGCGGATGGTGTCGCCCTCGCGCTGGCCGAATGAATAATGCTGATGAGCGCGGTCGTCGAATTGTTTGACGGCCACCTCGGCGATCTCAGCGGCTTTGTCGGCGGCGCAGATGACCACAAATGTGTCGTCGCCCGACTGGCCGAGAAAGTCATCCATCTGGCCGATGTCGTTGAGCACGCCGTTGAGCAACAGGGCCGTGGCCCGAATGACGTCGGTGGAAGCCAGCGAGCTATACAAATCGCGGAACGACTCCAGATGGCGCAGGCGGAAGGTGATCGTCGTGCGGTCGGGCAGGGTTGCACTGCGCGCTGTCTCTTGCCGCACCGCTTCAAGGGCCGGCAGGCCGGTGCGCGGGTCGGTGAGGCTGTTGCGGGCCGAACGGCTGATGGCGTTTTGCACGCGCAGAAACAGCTCTTCGAGGTCGAACGGTTTGGCGATGAAGTCATCTGCGCCCAAACTCAGGCCCTCCATCTTGTCGGCTTTGCGATCACGCTTGGTGGCGAAGATGACGGGCAGGTGGCGGCCGCGGGCCGTTTGCCGCAACGTGCGGCAGACAGTGAACCCGTCAATGTCGGGCAGGCCGATGTCGAGCAGGACGAGGCTGGGCAGGTCGGTGCGGCAGGTGCGAATGGCCGTTTCACCATCGTAGGCCACGAGCACATCGTAGCCGTGCGACGAGAAGAAGAAGTTGAGCATCTCGGCGACTTCGACGTTATCTTCAACAATCAATATCCGGGGTTTGGTCATAACTTTTGTAGTAACCCCCCAAGCGCGGCCACATAGGGCGAGTTGGGTTGGGTGAACACCAGCGGCGTGCCCTGAAAGAGCGAAACCACATGCGCCTGTTCATAAGGCAGGGTGGCGTCGATGGGGCGGTTGATGGCTTTTTCGATCCGGTCGGACGGGAGCATAGGGTCGTTGGGCGAGGGGTGGTTGAGCACGATGCGCCAGGTGTCGGGCGGTAGTTGCAGGTGGGCCAGGGTGGAGAAAGTAGTGTTGACGGTTTGCACTGAAGTGACTTCGGGCGCGATTGGCAAAATGATGCTGTTGGCCTGGGCCAGCGCGGCGCGGGTTGCGCCATCGAGTGCGGGGCCACAATCTACCACGACATCGCTGAACACGTCGCGCAAGAGGCGGAAAGTTTTGGCAAAGACATCCGCCGGGATGATTTCGGTGATGGCCGATTCGGGCGAGGCCAGCAGGTGCAAGCCGGATTTATGTTTGAGCAGAAGCGCGCCCACGGCGGGCAGGGTCGGGACGGCGGGCAGGTTGGCCCACGAAGGTTTGGGGCGCAGGCGCAACATGAGGGCGGCATGGCTGGAGGTGGGTGAGAGATCAACCAGGCAGACGCGGCGGCCGGCGCTGGTGAGGGCGCCGGCCAAGTTGACGGCGAGGGTGGTGGCGCCGACTCCGCCCCGCCAGCCGACGATGCCAATCAACCGCCCGGTGCGTGGCGAAGCCGCTGATGAGGCCGGGGCCGCCGTGGCTGTGGGAGCGTTGGCGGCTTCCCCCTTGGCGGCGGTGGAACCGGTGATGAGCAGTTCGGCGATCTTGGCGTTGAGGGCTTCAATCGCGACCGGTTTGGAGAAGTAGGCGTCGGCGCCAGCGATGATGGCCGACTTTTGATCGACAGGCTGGGCGCGGGCAGTCAGGACGATGATAGGGGTGTTTTGAGTGGCCGGGCTGGCCCGCAAACGGCGGGCGACTTCGTAGCCGTTCATGTCGGGCATCATCACGTCGAGGACGAAGATGTCAAACGGTTGCTTTTCGGCAAGCTCCAGCCCGGCGGCGCCGTTGGCGGCCAGGGCCACCTCATGCCCGCTTCGCTTGAGCATGATTTGCACCATCGTGCGCAGGCCTTCGTCGTCGTCAATAATAAGGATGCGGGCCATTTACATGTTTTCTCCGCAGAACAGGTCAACCCGCAAGCGGTTGATGAGAATGGCTTCGCTTGAGAATTGAATTTGCGGTTGAGAGCACAGGCTGGCTGTGCCGTCGAAGATCGGGAAGAAGCGCGGGGTGCCGTCGATCAGGACGGCTTCGGGGTCGAGCTTGCCAGCTTGTTCAAGGATGCCGCGCATCTCGAAGGCGCGGGTTACGATGAGGACATTGTGGTGGGCCACGCGGGTGAGGCCGGGGCGGGTGGTGGAGGTTGTC
The DNA here is from genome assembly GCA_964431175.1 of uncultured Anaerolineales bacterium. GTDB lineage: Bacteria > Chloroflexota > Anaerolineae > Anaerolineales > VGOW01 > VGOW01. The sequence continues at coordinate 2,142 of CAYSIV010000299.1, read as the reverse complement.
ACGTTGCGTTTGGCCAAGGCAATAAATTCGAGTGACGTTTTGGCAATGCGGACGGCGGCATAGTGGGCCACGATGGTGCCCGGTTCCTGGATGCGTGAGAGATAGGCATTTTCGAGAGTGGCAAAGGTGCGGCTGGCATCGGTGAGCAGGCCGCTTAGCCCGGCCACGCCCACGCCGAGTGAACCGGTGATGCGGTAGGTTTTGGTAAAGAAGTCGCCACTGACTTGCTGGACAACACGAGCGCGGTCTAAGGTCATATTAGCTCCATTAAGTTGTCCAGATTGTAGAATGAGTGGGCAGAAAAGACAAATGGGATAGGGGTCAGAGAAGCCGGGGTAAAAGGGGGCCTGGAGAGGGGTTGAGCGTTCATAAACTGCCCGCTCACTCCACCATCGTCGAATCCACAATCCCCACAATCACCGAAATTACACAGGCATCGGGGTTGTTGAGGACCTGGCGCGCGCCGTTGCCTTCGCGGTTCACCAGCACCGTATCGCCGATTCCGGCGTGAGAATTGTCCAGAGCCAGAAAATCGCCATCCTCAGGCTGACCGGGCAGGGCCAGCGGCTGGATGACGAGCAGACGCCGGTTCTTATAGTGCGGGTGGCTGATGGTAGTAACGACAGTGCCGATGACTTTGCCGATGATCATAGATGAGAAATGAAGAATGGCAAATGACGAATGATGAATTCAGTCACTCGTCATTCTTTGTAGCGAGACTCTTCTTGGTTCCGAACGCCTTGCACCTCTGGCCGCCAGCGGAATTTGTGAGCGTAAGGGTTGGGCTTCTTTTCGGTGACGTCGGCGATGATGCCGCCGAGCATGGGCGCAAACTTGAGACCGTGCCCACTGCCGCCGGTGGCCACTACCAGCCCTTCGCGATTCGGGTCGTGGGCAATCCAGAAGTGCCCGTCCCAAGTGTCGCAGTAGAAGCAAACCCGGGTGAACACGACGAGCGCATCTACCAGCGCCGGGAAGGTGTATTTGAGGAACTCGCGCAGTTTGTCGGTCTGCTCTGGCGTTACCACGCGCTCCGGCGCTTCGGGGTGCAATTGCCGCCCGATGCCGTGATTGGCGATTTTCACGATCTGTTGCTCCGGGTGAAGCGGGAAACCGTAGTAGCCGGAAACGGTGATGTCGGCCCCGAAGCCGACGAAGCGGGGTGGAGTGAAGAGGCCGGGGTCGGCAGGTTTGAGCCACCACACCGGCATGCCGTTAGACCGGAAGTAGGGGGCCAGCCAGGGCATAACGTGCGGCGCCCAGGGACCGGGAGCCATCACCACGGTGTCGGCCTCAAACCGCGAACCATCTTTGGTGATCACGCCGCCCACGCGCGATCCGTTTTCAATAAAGCGATCAAACGCCTGGCCCTCGTGCAGTTCCACCCCCAGCCTTTGCGCGTGGGCCACGAGCGTGGAGACCACTTTGCCACTAAGTACGAAGCCGCCGACCGGGTTGTAGTAGCCGTCAATGTAGTAGTCGGCATTCCAGGCCGGGAAGCGCCGGCGCAATATATCGGGGTTCAGGCGCACCGGGTTGAAACCATGCGCCAGGATACGGCGGTAGCTTTCAAATTCATACGGGCGCGACTCCAGCGGCTCGTGAAGCGCAAACATCACGCCCGGTTCGTGGTACAGAGTCGTGCCATAGTCCTGGTTCCATTGCCGCCAGATCGGGAACGAGTCGACGGCCAGCCTGGTGTACTCGTCGTCTGCGCCGTAATCCATGCGCACGGCTTTGCTGATGTCGGTGGAGGCCGCCAGCGGGTGGGGCAGTGGACCGGGATCGAGCAATTGCACTCGGTGACCGCGTTTACCAAGTTCGAGCGCGGCGGTCGCCCCGAAGATTCCAGCCCCGATGATAAGAGTTGATGGCCGGGTCACTAGCTTTTCCTTTTACGGCGGCTACGGTCGCGCCATTTGAAATATTAGACTCTATCGGAAATAGCGGCCTTCGACAGGCTCAGGCTGCGCATGACAGGCTCAGGCCGCGCGCTGACGCGAAGCGGTCGAAGCGCGCACTGGCTTATTTTGAATAGAGACCATTCACTCAAGTTCCGGTATGGCACATCTGAATCTATGGCTCGCGCTGAGTAGCTAACACTTTGCGAAATGCTCATGAAACTGGCACAATTGGTGGTTA
>CAYSIV010000298.1:0-7766 GCA_964431175.1 uncultured Anaerolineales bacterium | reverse complement strand
GGTAGCTTACCTGATGACCGAATCAACCAACTTTAGTCACACCCAAATCATTTCACCGAGTGGGCCGCCCCACGCCCCCGGCAGTGCTGGAAGACATGGCCGGCGCGTTGGTGGACTTGTGGTTGACCGCTGGAGGCCGCCTGGAAGACCATCTGGTCATCATCGACACCTTATTCTCACGGGCCGGGCAATCGGCCAACTTGCGTTTCTTGTTTCTCCCGGAATACGGCACCCTGCGCGCGATTGCGAGAGAGAAAGTTGCCGATGACTGAGAAAGCGGTGCCGGTTGGTTTAGGCAAACTTGTCGTCACCCGCGATCGCGAGGCGGTGTTGACCGCTTACGGGATTGGGGCGTGTGTGGCCGTCGCCGTGTATGATCCCCGGTCGGGCGTGGCGGGCTTGCTGCATGCCGCTTTGCCACTCAACGCCGGCGGCGTCCCCCAATCGGGAAAATATGTGGATAGCGGCCTCACCGCCTTACTGACTGAGATGGTAAAGGCCGGGGCAAAAAAAGATCGTTTGCTCATCCGCCTGGCCGGGGGCAGTAACATGCTGACTGCGCCGGGGTTCTCCAATGTGCTGAATGTTGGCCGCCACAACGCGGCTGCGGTGGAACTGGTGGCGGCGCGTGAAGGACTCACCATCGCCGCCGCCGATGTTGGGGGGCATTCTGGGCGGACTGTTCGGTTGTATGCCGGCAACGGGGTGATGACAGTGCAAGTGCTGGGGCAGGAGCCAAAAGTGTTGGGTAATATTGACCTCCCAACCGAAGTTACAATTGTCCCCTGGCGTTCAAAGCCAATCACTGGCTCGCTCCGCCCTATGAATGTAGCCGGCGGTTAATCCCCTCGCTCACTCTTCATCTCCTCTTCACTGCCTCTTTACGCGGCGTTTACTGACGGGGCGCAAGGCCCGTGCTACAGTCCTGGCAACTCGCGGCTGTCTGCTCACTGGCATGTATTCTATGCGTCCCATCCCCAGCTCTTCTCATTGCCAATCCTCTTCCGGGTTCAGCGGAAGGCCATCATGATCGCCAATGCCCAATCGTTGGCGAACGCCCTCTCAGAACTGCCGAACATCCGGCCTCCGATCAGAATGGTACAAATTCCGGCGGGCAATGTGTGTTTGGGCACCAACGACCATCAGATCATCATCCTGCAAAACGAGCCGGATTGGCCGCGCAACGATCGGGGCGATTTCTTTCGCGATGAACAGCCTCAACACACGGTGCGCGTTCCAATGTTTGGCATTGGCCTTACGCCCGTCACCAACGCTCAATATCTGGCGTTCGTAGAAGCTGCTGGCGCGCCGATGCCCCGCGCCTGGCCGGGATTGATCTATCCAGAAGGCCAGGCCGAGTACCCGATTGTGGCCGTCTCCTGGCATGGGGCGCGTGCTTACTGCGCCTGGCTGAGCGAAGTGACCGGCCTGACCTGCCGCTTGCCCACCGAAGCCGAGTGGGAGCGAGCGGCTCGCGGCAATGACACCCGCATCTATCCCTGGGGCAACGACTTCAATCCCTTCCGGGCCAACACGGCCGAGGCTTTCACTCGCGGCCCGACGCCCGTTCATTTACACTCGCCAGCCAGCGACAGCCCGTTTGGAGTGATGAACTTGAGCGGCAATGTCTGGGAATGGGCCAGCAGTCGCTTCCTGCCTTATCCCTACGATCCGGCAGATGGCCGCGAAGACCCGAACACGCCCGGTGAACGGGTGGTGCGCGGCGGGGCCTGGATGTACTCGCGGCGGCTGGCCCGTTGCGCGGTGCGCGAGGGCGCGCCGTCAGACATCAACTCGAACACCATCGGTTTCCGGATCGCACTCAACTACAGCTAACTATAACCGGCAAGCGTCTTATGTTTCTCAGCCCCAATCAGCTCCCCAACGCCGCAGAAGCCGACCGCTACCACAACGCCGGCCTGACTCTCCTGCGCCAGGGCCGGGTCGAAGAGGCGGTAAACATATTCCAGCGCGGCGTGGCTTGCGCCAACGCCTCTGTTCAAACTTACCTCCTGCGCGATCTGGGGCTGGCATTCCTCACCGCCCATCGTTACGCCGAGGCGCTTCGCGTCTTCTTCGACCTTCTGCATCTTGAGCCAGACGACCGGGACACGTTGCTCCGACTGGGCGATTGTTACCTGGCCGGCGGTGATGTCCCCGCCGCCGAAGTGTTTTACCGCCAGGCCGAGTCGCTGGCGCCTCATTTGCCTCAAGTCCGCGCCCGCCTCGCGCTCGCCGCCGAGGCTCGCATCGGCCCGTGCGACGACTGGCTCAAAGCGTCGGGCTTCCCGCTCGGCGCCGAGGCCGTTTACAACTGTCTCCAAAACCTCCCCCCTGGCGACGGTCAACCCGCCCGCCCGGACATGCGCCTGGCGACAACCTTGCTCGATGAAGTGCTTCGCGCCAGCGACCCGGCCTCGGTCGTCCGCGCCCGCCTGGACGAAGTGCTGGCCTGCCTGCCCAACCTCATTGCCCTCACCGCCTCGCAAGCCGAGAGCGAGGGCAACTTGCACCGGGCGCAAGCCCTGACCGAGTTGGCCGGGCGCGCCGTCCAACAGGGCGAGTAGCCCCGCAACTTCTTAACTCACCTAACGCAACGTCACACCCGCGAAGCTTGTCCCGGTGCAAACGGGGAACGGGTGTCCAACCTTGCCACTCCTGGATTCCCGCCTACGCGGGAATGGCACCAGAGCGGTTTGCGTAAGATGAGCTCTTAACTTTCCCTTTACGCAACATTTCTTTGTCCTTTACTGACGCTCCTTTCCCGGCGCTATACACTGAGGGCATGAGAAATTTTGTCATCATCGGTGCCGGCGGGTTCGCTCGCGAAGTATTGGACGTCTTCGAAGCCTGCGTCGAGGCCGGGGAAGATTACAAGGTCTTGGGTTACATCGTCGAGGCGCAGTTTGGGGCGCCCGGAACTATTGTGAATGACAACCCCATTCTGGGCGGATTTGATTGGTTCAAGACTCAACCGCCGGATACTTACGCCGTGTGCGGTGTGGGCGCGCCCGAAGTACGGCGGCGGCTGACTCTGCAAGCCGAGCAGAACGGCGCGTGCTTCAGCAACATCATCCACCCCACGGCGGTGGTTCCCCGTCGCTTGACTCTGGGCCAGGGCATCGTCATCACCGCTGGTTGTATCTTCACCAACAACATTCGAATTGGCAATCACGTCCACGTCAATTTGGATTGCACTATCGGCCACGACGCGGTGCTGGAAGATTACGCCACCCTCGCGCCGGGGGTGCATGTTTCCGGCAATGTGACTCTGGGCGAAGGCGCTTACGTAGGGACCGGCGCAAACATTATAGAAAAGAAAAAGATCGGAGCCTGGTCGGTGGTTGGGGCCGGAAGCGTGATCACCAGCGATGTGCCGCCAGACGCCACTGTCGTCGGCGTCCCCGGCAAAGTGATGAAGACCCGGCCCGTTGGCTGGCACTTATAGAAACCGCATTTTGGAGGTCTTTTACGCTTATGGCAGAAACCATCGTTCGACTCAACTTTCCCGAAACGCAGTTGTCGATCAAACTGCTGTACCGCCCTGACAGCGAGGCCGTCAAACATACGGTTGACGATCTGGCTATCTTTAGCGGACACTCCTCCTTCGCCGAAAAACTGCATGTGGGCCGGCCCAATATTGGCAACCGCGACCGCCTGCTGGCGCGCCTCAATGACATCCTCGACCGCCGCTGGCTGACCAATAACGGCTTCTATGTTCAGGAGTTCGAGCGCCGCGTGGCCGAGATCGTCGGCGTGAAGCACTGCATCGCCATGTGCAACGCCACGGTTGCGCTCGAGATCGCCGAACGCGCCCTCGACCTGAGCGGCGAAGTCATCGTCCCTTCTCTCACCTTCGTCGCCACCGCACACTCCTTGCAGTGGCAAAACATCACGCCCGTTTTTTGTGACGTTGACCCCGAGACGTTGACAATTGACCCGGCCCGGATTGAAGAGCTGATCACCCCGCGCACGACCGGCATCATCGGCGTTCACCTGTTTGGCCGCCCCTGTAACATCAATGCCCTCGCCAACATCTCCCGCCGCCGCAATCTCAAGCTCATGTTCGACGCCGCTCACGCCTTCGGTTGCACCTATCACGGTCAGATGATTGGCGGCTTTGGCGAGGTCGAGGTGTTCAGCTTCCACGCCACCAAGTTTCTCAACAGCCTCGAGGGCGGCGCAGTGCTGACGAACAGCGACGAGCTGGCCCGCAAGATGCGCTTCATGCAAAACTTCGGCTTTGCCGGGTACGACAACGTTCAATACGTGGGCACCAACGGCAAGATGAACGAGTTTTCGGCGGCCATGGGCATCACCTCGCTGGAAAGTATGAGCGTCGTCGTCGAAGCCAACTGCCAGAATCACCAGGCTTATCGTGAAGCGCTGGCCGGCACTCCCGGTCTCAAAATGCGAGGCTTCGACGAAAACGAAAAGAGCAATTATCAGTACGTGGTGCTCGAAGTGGACGACGGCCAAACCGGAATCAGCCGCGATCATATTGTCGAGTGTCTGCACGCCGAAAACGTCATCGCCCGCCGCTACTTCTATCCCGGTTGTCATCGCCTGGAGCCGTATCGCTCTTATTTCCCAAACAGTCACTTGCTCCTGCCCGTCACCGAGCGCGTCACAAAGCAACTGCTCTCCCTGCCCACCGGCACCAGCGTGAGCCTGAGCGAGGTGAAGCAGGTGAGCGAACTGGTGCGCTTCATTGCGGCTAACGGGGCGGAGATAAACAGGCGAATAGAGACGATAGCCAAAGGGCGGTAGACGAAGTTTCTTTCTCGTTCGGCCTTCGTCATTCGTCTTTCGTCCTTCGCCCGAAAAACAATCTCATGACTCGACTCTTCCTCAACGTCGGCAGTAGTAGTAAAAAACTCCCTGGCTTCATCAACGTGGACATTGATCCGGTGGCCGATTTGTGCGCCGACCTGACCCACACCCTGCCCTTCGCCGGCAATTCGGTGGACGGTATCTTCAGCGAGCACTTCATTGAGCACATCTCGCAAGCCGAGGGGGCATCTTTCCTCCGCGAGTGTCGCCGCATACTGGCCCCCGGCGGCCTCTTGCGTATTGCCACGCCCGACCTGGATTACATCGCTGAACGTTACACGGATGGCTGGCGCGAACAATCGTGGCTGACCGAGTTCGGCTACGACTGGATCGTCAACCGCTGTGAAATGTTCAACACCTCGATGCGCGAGTGGGGGCACAAGTGGGTTTACAACGAAGAGGAATTGGCCCGGTTGGCGGGCTACGCCGGGCTTGACTTCAAGGCGCGATGCGTGATGGGCGAAAGCGACGAGCCGGCCTTTCGCGGCCTCGAATATCGCCAGGACTCCAAACTTATCCTGGAGTTTACCAAGCCGCGACGCGACGACTCAAGTGACGCTTTGGTCAGCATTTTGATTCCAGCCTACAACGCCAAATACTTCCACGCCTGCCTCGACAGCGCCCTGAGCCAGACTTACCGCAACCTTGAAATCATCATCGGCGACGACTGTCCCACTGAGGCCATTGGCAAAATCGCTGCCGAATACGCCGATAACCGAATCAAATATCACCGCAACTCGCCGCCGCTGGGCGCGTATCAGAACTATCTTTACTGCTTCCGCCTCGCTTCCGGCGGCTACATCAAGTTTCTCAACGACGACGACACCCTTCACCCGAACTGCGTCGAACGCATGGCAGCCTGCCTGCAACAGAATCCCGAAGTCACCCTTGTCACCTCACACCGCCAGCGGATCAACGCCGCCGGAAATTTCCTGCCGGACATCCCGGCCACACACCGGCCGGTGAAGCAAGACAGTTGGATTGACGGCGTTTCACTCGCCAGCGCTTTGATTGGCACGTTCGTCAACTTTGTCGGCGAGCCAACCACGGCCATGTTCCGCCGCCGCGACATTGCCGACAACCAGCCTCACCTGTTGAGCTTTGCCGATCGCGCCGTGGCTTGGAACGTGGATGTTGCTATGTGGCTCACCTTGCTGGGCAAGGGCGACGCGATTTATCTGATCGATACCCTGAGCTGCTTCCGCTCACATGCCGAGCAAGAACAGGTCAAGCCCGGCGCAGAACAAAAAGGAACGCTGGCCTGGCATCAAGTTCGTTTTGACGGTCAGCGGCTGGGCTTCCTGGGCCCGCACGAGCCGCGCCTCCTGCTGGCCCGGCCTCTCGTCTCGCAACCCGCCTTCGCCTGGCCTAAAGAAGTCGTCTCCCTTTTGCAAGAAGCCGACGCCCACCTAGCCGGTGGCGATCTCCAGGCCGCCCGCGACTCGTTGAGCGAGGCGCTTGACTTCGTGCCCGATGATGCCCAACTCATTCTTGCTCTCGGCAACATTCAGCTCAAGTTGGGTGACGCCGAAGCCGCCTTTCGCGAGTTTATCAAAGCGGCAACTCTTCACCCGGAGCATGCTCCGGCGTACGCCAACCTGGCTGTGGCCCTGCTTCAACTTGGCCGCGCCGACGACGCCGAAAAATCTCTGCGCCGCTCGCTGGCCCTCAACCCGGCGGACACCGCCGCTCGCAAATTGCTCGGCACACTCTGCCTCAACAGCGAACGTTACGCCGAAGGCGTGCAGGCTTACGCCGAAGTCCTGCGCCAAACGCCCGAAGACGTGGAAGCCTTGCTAGTGCTGGGCAATTGTTATTTTGAAGCGGGCAATACTGACTCAGCGCGAGCCATGTACGAGCAAGTGCTGAAGATCGACCCGGACAACGCCACCGCCGCCGAAAATTTGGCGATTGTGGCCGGAGAAACCGCCACTCAAAAAGAGTCGGCCCCCACCGGGGACACAGGGGATGTTTCCATCATTATCCCGGTCTTCAATAAAGTCGAGCTGACCCGGCAATGCCTGGCCGGGATCGCCCAGCACACCTCTGGCGTTCACTACGAAATCATCGTCATAGACAACGCCTCCAGCGACGACACTGCCGAGTTCCTGCATCGTCAGTCGGTGCGCGTGATCTCGAACAAGGCCAACCTTGGCTTTGCCCGAGCCTGCAACCAGGGCGGCCTTGCGGCATGCGGAAACTACTTGCTCTTCCTCAACAACGACACCGTGCCCACGCCCGGCTGGCTTGAGGCATTGCTGACCGCCGCGCACAAGCCCGAAGTGGGCGTGGTCGGCGCAAAACTGTTGTATCCCGATGGTCGCATCCAACATGCCGGGATCGGTTTCATCAACGGCATTCCTGATCATCCAAACCGGTTTGCCCCGGCCGATGCGCCCGAAGTGAATCAGTATCGCGAACTCGACATGGTCACTGGCGCATGCCTGATGATACCCAAAGAGTTGTTTGCTAAACTTGGCGGCTTCGACGAGTCGTATCGCAACGGCGTGGAAGATATCGATCTGTGTTTACGGGCGCGCACTGCCGGATTCAAAGTTGTGTACGAGCCGAAAGCCGTGCTCTATCATCACGAAGGGCAGAGCGCCGGTCGGTTCGATCACGTTCAACAAAATCTGCAATTGTTCTTTGCGCGCTGGCGTTTGCAGTTCGACGCGCATGGCCAGTTTTTGCCGCCCGGTTCGCCTGCCATCATCACCGCCGAGCGCAGTATGTTGCTGGAGCCGTCAGCAGAGCTTGGGGAAGTGAAGCCGGATGAGGCACAGAGTCCCGCCGCCCCAACAAACGATGACCGCCCTGTAGCTGTCCGCTGGGAAGGCTCACAATTCGTTCATCACTCGCTGGCGCTGATCAATCGCGAGATCTGCATTCAACTGGCGCAAACGAAAGACGTTGCCCTGTCAATCATTCCTTAC
>CAYSIV010000297.1:5807-7798 GCA_964431175.1 uncultured Anaerolineales bacterium | reverse complement strand
GTGCAATCACAACTAAGAACTTATGCCTTCACCGTTTACAGGGACACTACCCAAATTTCTCTTTTTGCCGGGTTGACCGAGGTCGAATTGGAAATTCTGGCCAGGGACTTCATTCAGCGCCAGTTCCAACCCGGCGAAATCATCTTTCAGCAGGGCGACCCCGGACAAGTGCTGTATTTGATTGAAATCGGGCAGGTGCGCATTTTTGTGGCCGGCGAGGACGGGCAGGAAACGTCGGTGATCGTGTATGGTCCGCACCGCATCTTTGGCGAACTGGCGCTGATTGACGACCTGCCACGCTCGGCCAGCGCCACAGCGATGGGCAACACCATCGTTCACACTCTCGCCCGCGACCGTTTTCGCGAGCATATGCGCCGCTTCCCACAATTGGCCTTCAGCTTCTTGAAAGCGCTCAGCGAACGCCTGCGCTACAACACGCAACAAATGGAAAGCCTGGCTTTGCTGGATGTGCCAAAACGGTTGGCCCGCAAACTGCTGGAGTTCGCCGACAGCTACGGCCGGCCCGAACCGGAAGGTGTGCGCATCACCCTCTCTTTCACCCAAAGCGACTTGGCCAGCCTGACCGGCGCCACCCGGGAGAGCATCAACAAAGCGCTGGGCAGTTTCAAGCGGCAGGGCCTGATCACAATGCTGTCGCAAGGTTCAATTACCATTCTTGACCCGGACGGGTTGCGAGAGTTGATCAGTTCATAAAACAGAACCCCGGCTTCATTGAGAGGCCGGGGTTCTCTTTTCTTTGTCAGCCGCCACTTCCGCCGGAAGGCGGATGGTGAAGGTTGAGCCTTGGCCCGGCTCGCTCACCACCGTAACATCCCCCTTGCCGGCTTCGATCTTCGACAACTCAAGGATGTCGTTGATAAGCGCCAGCAGTTGCCGGCCAGCCATGTTGATCTTCTGAAGGTCAGGAATGAGATCGCCCTGATTGGCGTCACAGGCTTCTTCCTGCAACAGATCGGCGTAACCGATAATCGCCTTGAGCGGCGCGCGCAGTTCGTGGCTCATCTGGGCCAGGAGGCCGCTCCTGGCCTGGTTGGCGCGTAGCGCTTCGTCGCGCGCCTTCGCCAACTCTGCCTGCGAGCGGCTCAACTCGGCCGTGCGCTCGGCCACTTTGGCCTCCAGCAGGCGCTCGGTCTCCTGCAAGCGGGTCACTTCGCGCTCACGCTGGGCGCGCTCGCTCCGAATCCGCTCGAGGTGCAGGCGTTCGATCTGGATGGACATGCGATTGAAGGTGGCGGCCAGTTCGCCAAGCTCGTCGTTCGACTTGAAATCGATCTGGTAACCAAACTGGCCGCCGCCCAGGTTGACAACTCCGCGCCGCAGGCGCCGCAGAGGGCGGCTGAACAGAAAATAGCTGATGAGAATTGAGGCCGCGGCCGCAACGGCCATCCCGCCAATCAAAATCGGCAGGACTCGTTGAAGCGTGGCCTGTTGAACCAGGAGGCGCGACTCTTGCAAAACCAGCGCCTCTACCAACCCAATGACCCTTTCATTCCCGTTCGTGTCCCTCGCCACCAGGGGAACGGCGTAACCGTAGTAGGAGCCGTATTCGTCGGCGTACTCGACGAGCCGCGCTTGACGATCTTCGTAAATGGCGAAGTGAGCCGGGGTGGCATGGAAAAAGGGGTAGCCGACTCCGGTGGCATCGGCGTCCACCCAGTAATAGAGTAGTCGCCGTCGCGGTAGTAAATGCCGGCCCAGGCCAGGTCGCCGGCGGTGCGGGCCAGATCGAGCTGTTGTTGAATTTGGATGTAAGCCTCGCCGCCAGTGTCAGCCGGCGTGGTGATGGAGTTCAAGTCATCGAGGTTGAGGGTCTGGGCGATTAGCCGCGCCGATCGTTCCAGGCGAGAGTCCAGGTCCGCTTGCAGGCGTTGAGCATTTTCTTGATAAACCCGGTAGCCCGAAACGCCGACGGTGAAAATAATAGACTCTCTCGGAAATAGCGGCCTTCGACAGGCTCAGGCCGCGCGCTG
>CAYSIV010000297.1:0-5797 GCA_964431175.1 uncultured Anaerolineales bacterium | reverse complement strand
AAGCGCGCACGGGCTTATTTTGAATAGAGTCCAATCAACGCCACGATTGGCCCCATGATTTTGACGATGAGGGGCAATCTCATGGCCTGGCCTCGATCCGACGGCGCAGTTTTCCATCCGGCTCAAAGGCCCAGATGGCGTTGTTGAGGGCATCGGCCACGTACACAGCCCCATCCGGGCCGATGGCCAGCCCCATTACTTGCCAGTCGGGCACCTCCGGCTTGGCCAATTCGGTCAGATAGTCGCCATTCGAGTCGAAGACTTGAACCCGCCGGTTGGCGACATCGCCGACATACACCTCGCCGCTCACATCGTCAACCGTCACATTTTGCGGATAAGCAAATTCGCCGGGGCCGCGGCCATAGGCGCCAAAGGTTCTGAGATGAGTCACGGCCATTTCACCCGAGTCGGTTGCCCCGAAGCTGAACTGTTGCACCCGGCTGTTGAAGTTGTCCACCACATACATCAGGCCGCGCCCATCGTCAATCGCCATGTCGCTCAAGCCATTGAACTGACCCTCGCCCTCACCCAGTTGGCCAAACAAGGTTGCCAGCGATCCGCCCTGGGAGTCGAATACGCGAACCCGGTTGGCGCCGTAGTCGGCGATGTAGACCCGGCCTGTGCTGTCCACATCCAAACCGTAGGCGCTATTGCGGGGGACGCCGTCGTTGTAAGAGTAACGAACAGTGCCGATCTCTCGAATCAGGCGGCCCTGAGAGTCAAAGACCTTCACCCCATCCTGGGCCAGGGCCGAGTCCTGGATGATTTGGTTGCAGAGGTAGATATTGCCGGCTGAGTCGAGGGCGATGTCCCAGCCAAAATAGAGTTGCTCCGGCTTGTCGCCAAAACTGCCAAAGACATCGAGGAGCCCGCCGTCGGTAGAGACGTGAGCAATACGATAGTTGCCAAAGTCCATGATCCGCAGGGAGCCATCGGCGGCGACGGCCACGCCATTGGGGCGCTGAAGGCCTGTTGGGCCTGACGCGCAGGCGGCGAGCAATGCCAGGTTGAGGAGAATGAGGGCGGGCCGGAGCGCGAGGCGCATGGTGCGGGAAAGTATACACCGATTAAAAAGCGACGGGCCTGAATTGCTCAGGCCCGTCGTCCTTTGTTTACCGCATCATGTCTGATATTGCGACACCGGTTCGGCATTGCGCTGGAGAGTTGCTTCCACAGGCTATTGAAGATAGTGCAGAGATGCCCTTCATTGAGGGCCATGCGCTCTTCGCCCGCCGGTTGGGGCAAGCCTCTTAGGGGTCGAGCAACTCTGTTCAGCCCAATGCCGTCCAACTATTGGTGTGCCAGACAACTGCTGATGTGGCAAACCTTGCAAGTGATTCTGTTTTCAATAGCATAATACGCCTCTCTTCGTGCCGTTGTCAACTGATATCTGTCACAATTTTCAAATTTGTAATTTTTCTAATTTAGCCAAGTATTAGCTAATATAGATGGGTGAAGAGCCTTACTTCCACCCGCGCGACAGAAACTGCTTGCGGTTATTCGTGTCCAGCACCCTGGCGCAGGACTCCCAGGGGACTTTGTCGATCTTGTGATAGCGCAGTTCGAAGGGGTGCTTATTGGGCACACTGTCAATCGTGCGCCTGGCCTTCTCTTGATCCTTGATGGCGACCGACACCCAGACATCTTCGAGAATGTCCGGTAACTGGCCGAAGAGGTTGGTAATGTCTTCGAGGCGGCTGGAGAGCAGGTCGTGGACGCGATCTTCCACCGAGCCAGCGTAGCGCAACTTGTAGATGTCAACTGTCTGGCGCACTTGACCGATGCGCTGGATGCGGCCTTTGCGTTGTTCGAGCCGCGAGGGATTCCAGGGCAGGTCGAGGTTGATGAGCGCGCCCAGCCGTTGCAGGTTGAGGCCTTTGGAAGCGGCGTCGGTGCCCAGCAATAAGCGCAGTTCGCCCTTGCGTACCATCAGTTTCAAATCTTCTCGTGAACGCGAGGTAAAGAGCCCGCCCACCATCAGACCCGACTTCTGCGCGCCAGCATAACTCCCGATTTTCTCATCGGGGAGTTCGGCCGTGAGTTGATTGGCCAGCCACCAGATCGAATCAAAGTATTGGCTGAAGATGATACCGCCTAGCTCCGGCCCAGGTTGAGCAAGATGTTGCGCACGGCTTCATAACTTGGGGTCGCGGGCTTGATGGGCCTCAAGGGCTTTGACTAAACGCTCCAGAGCTTCACGCTCAAAGAGGGTCAGTGACTTGGCTTGAAACTCCTGGCGAGTCTTTTCGATGGCGTCGGCGTCCGGCGTTTCCCAGAGATGAGAGACGATCACCCGCATCAACCGAATGAGACCGCGCGTTTGCTGAAACGTCTGGTTCTCCTTGAAACGCGCATATAAGTCGCGCAGGCTGGGGTGAAAGGGATAGGCCTCGATGATTTGAGTCGCGAATTGCTCCGGTGAGGCGCTGACGATATCCATTTGCTTGGCTTCGCGCACGGCTTTGGCATAGCCCTGGGCCACTTCTTCCACAACCTCATCGGCGGGCAGTTCGCTGAAAATGCGCTTGCGAAGAATATTGTAGAACTCATCGCTATTCATCCGCACCGGTTCCAAATTCATCGCCGACCGGCCAATTTCCTGTTGCAGATTTGAGAGGGCCTCGTTAATTTGCTGGTTGCCGCCTGAGTCAGCGGCCGTCAGATCGGCGATCACCACGCAAACCTGAGGCAGTTCTTCCATCACCGCCACCAGCAGATTCGCAATCGCGGTGCTGGTCAGCACTGACAAGTCGCTATTGCCAATTTGTCGGGCGCGCGCATTCTCAAGATAAGGCGGCAACTCATCCAGCATGATGATGAGTGGCTCACCTTTGAGTAGATTCACCCAGGCCGTGCGGCCAGGCGCGGCCATTGGCGAATAGTAATCCTTGAAGAATTCCTTCTTGCCCAGTTGTTCGGCAATCGCGCCCCAAACTCCATACGGCGCATCGCTCTCGCGGCCCGAAAATGCCACTACCCGGACTTTACCCAGACCACTGGGAGCGTAAAAACTCCCCATGATCTATTGACGGAATTCTGGATATTTGGCCAGCAAGCTAATATTACAACATTCTCACTCCGCCCATCCACAGCCGGGTCGGCCCCCATATCGCTAGGGCCATCCAGATCGTGCCTTTCTGTATTTTGACTTTGATGTCATCGGCTGGGACGTGTTGTAAATCGTGCTGACTGTTTTCTAGCAGATGTCCATGGGCCTGTTGACAATGTTTGCCTGCGCGTGCCTGCCATTCACAAACCGTCCGTTCATCTACATCTCTTGTCTTTCTGGCTGTGAACATGTATGTTCTCTTTTCCTACTTGTCCTCTTGCAGGACAGTCCATATTCGGGCAGAATAGTTCTCCTGGGTTCATTGGCTTCTCGCGTGATTTAGTAGTCGCAAGACGCGAAGCGGCCAATGAACCCCATTTTTCGCAAGGTTTATGCCCCTCCACGCTTTTGTGGGGGGCTACCCACCACAGCGTCTATCCGATTTAATCTCATTCGCTCAAATCCATTGGAGATGACCGCCCGCAGTGCTTCTGTCATGTAACCTTGTCCCCAAAAACTGGGACGCAAATCATATCCGATTTCAGCACGAAAATATCGTTTGTCCCATTTATAGTAACCGCATGTGCCAATGGGTTGATGATCGGATTTTCGAACCATTACCCAGCGATTGTGAGTCTTCCCTTCTGGCTCCAAATAGAATTGAATTATCTCTTGGGCTTGAGCATACTCCGTCACAGGCGGTTCATCCATGAGGTATTGGGAGACTGCCGAATCGCTGAAGTGCTTGAAAACAAAATCTGTGTCCTCAAGTGTCATTTGCCGCAAGATCAAACGTTCAGTTTCCAGGGAAGGAAAGTTATTGTATTGAGCGATTTTAGTCATTATCATTCATCACTTTGAAATCACTTGAATAGACAAGGTCATGCGCGCCGCCGAACGGTCGGCATAACCCGCACGCGGGGCGGTAGCGGAGCAACGTCGGGTGGACGCCGTTACGTGGAGGAACATTATGGGCCTTTTGCCGGGCTATCCTGTGACAATGCAAGCCGCACTTTTGGAGTGGCGTTGTTGGCGAAGGGATAAACAGGTTCACTATTTTGTAGTGCACATCGGACTCACGAGCCCTGCCGACCTGAGAGGATTCATCCAGAACTGGAGCGGAGCTGTATGCTCCACTCCAGTTTGAAGTTACTCGATTGCGTGAAGACCGGCCTATGGCGTCCTCCGGAAGAAGATGCTGGCAGGATCACTACCATGTGGCTGGGAGAAGAAGGCGAGGAAATCATTGCCAACCGATGCTAGCCCTTCATAATCACCAGTGAAGTAGCCGCGGGCGACCGGGGCGTTCCGCATATCGAATGAGGTGTCGGTGACGCGGGTTTCGCTCCAGCTCCTTGCGCTGGCGCAGTTTGAACTGCAGGTGATCAGGAAGTAATCGGTTCCGCCATTGCCACTATTGTTGCGGAAATCGTAGTAAGTCACCCCCACCGTGCCATTCGCGCTGACCCGCACCGAGGGCGTGAAGGCTTGAACACCACTCGGCGATTGGCTGATCTTGACAATGGGGGTCCAAGTAATGCCGCCGTCGGTGGACATCGAGAAAGCGACCTCGTCATAGCCGTTGAAGCGGGCATCCTGCCAGACCACGTACAGGTTGCCCTCCGGGCCAACCGCAATCTCGGGAATGATGTCGCCGGTGCGTACGGGCAGGCCTGAGGTAGGCTCGGTCACGCCAATTGTCCGTAGCTTGTCAATGATAATGGGTCCCGACCAGGTGACACCTTTATCGGTAGAGCGCAGGATGGCCACATTCAAACCCCGCACCTTGTGGGCGTTCTTGAAGTTGTAGATCAGATCCATGACGTTGACCAAGTCGCCGTTGGGTCGAACCACGATCTGATTGCCGATGGTCTGGTTTATTCCACCCGGGTCGTAAATCATGCGGGCTGGTTCCCAGGTCGTGCCGCCGTTGGTCGTCCGGGAGAACCAGGTTGGCCCCCGAAAGCCAAGGGCATGCAGCGCGGCCGAAGCGCTGGCTTGCTCACTGGGGAATACCAGACGATCCCAGATGGCATAGACGTAATTTGCATTTCCTGGGTCGGCAGTGATCGACTCCTTGTCGTTGAACACGGTCGGCGCCGTGTCGCGGAGGAGCGTCACCGGATCGCTCCAGGTGCTGCCGCCATTGGTCGACTTGCTTACCAGCACGGCGTTGTTCGTGTTGGAGTCGTTGAAGGATAGGCTGATGTGGTACAAGTGGCCGTTAGGGGCGAAGGTCACCCACGGGTCCGAAGCGCGCTCGTAATCGCTGGCGCCCGAACAACGGGTAATGCCAGGAATGACGACTTGACTCCAGGTGGTTCCACCATTGGTGGATACCCCGGCCACCAGACCGTTGGCGCCTCCCGTAGACCAGCGGTCTTGTTGCCAGGCGCCGACGATGTTATTGGAATTGGCGGGGTTGACAGCCACCCAGGGCTCAACCTCCGCGTTGGGGTAAACGGTGCCACTCTGTGGAGCGCCGTTGCAACCAGGGGTGAAGGGGCTGGAGGCCGAAGCCTGGACCAGAGGGCCGGCGGCCCATACTGTCAACGTACCGATCACGGTCGCGGCAATGAGCACCATTACCGTAATGACTGCCGTTTTCTTGTGCATGACTCTATTCTCCTTTCAATACTGTGAGGTTGTTGATGTTGCTCGATTTGTGACAAGTCTCTGCTTGCGACTGGGACGCACCAGTCAAGCGTCCGCGCTATAGTAATATCGGCGCTTTCATCACCTCCCTTC
>CAYSIV010000296.1:1168-7803 GCA_964431175.1 uncultured Anaerolineales bacterium | reverse complement strand
ACCCTTCGCTTCGCTCAGGGTGACACCCATAAATCCCGCCAAAAACGGGAGAGACGGCTTTGCTATAATACCGCCCATGAGTGAACTCCTTTTCCAACATCAACGCCAACCTTTGCTCATCATCATCTCCGGCCCATCGGGTGTGGGCAAAGACACCGTGCTCCAGCGCATGCAAGAACGTGGTGTGCCACTGCACTTCGTGGTGACGGCCACCACCCGCGCCGCCCGCCCCAATGAAAAGGATGGTGTAGATTACTTCTTCTACTCCAACGATCAGTTCGCCGAGATGATCGAGCAGAACGAATTGCTGGAATATGCCATCGTCTACAACGATTACAAAGGCATCCCTAAACAGCAGGTGCGCCAGGCGCTCGAAAGCGGCGAGGACGTCATCCTGCGCATTGACGTGCAAGGGGCGGCCACCATCCGCAAGCTGTGCCCCGACGCCCTGCTCATCTTCCTCACCACCGAATCCGAGGACGACCTGGTGCAACGCCTGACAGCGCGCAAGACCGAGACGCCCGAAGGTCTCAAACTGCGGATTGCCACTGCCCGCCGCGAGATGAAGCGCCTCGCCGATTTCGACTACTGCGTGATTAACCCGGAATTCCACCTGGACACTGCGGTTGACACCATTCTGGCCATTATCGAGGCCGAGCATAACCGCGTCAAACCCCGGGTGGTGACCCTGTGAGCAACACCTCGCCTCCCCCCGGCCCAGGCGACGCTCCCCGGTCCCGTTACCTGCCCATCCCGACCGTCAAGCCCCGGTTCACCTTCGTCTTTCTGGCTATCAACATCATCGTTTTCCTTTTGCAAACGATCACCAATCAGGAAGTCTGGTTCGCCCTCGGGGCGAAGGTCAACGAACTCATCGTCGCCGGTGAGTGGTGGCGGTTGATCACGCCCATGTTCCTGCACGCGAATCTGGTCCACCTCGCGTTCAACTCGTACGCGCTGTACATCTTCGGCCCGCAAGTGGAAGCCGTCTTTGGCTATCGCCGCTTCTTCTTCATCTACCTGCTTTCTGGCGTGAGCGGGGCCGTGCTCAGCTTCGCCCTCAGCCCACAGCCCTCGGTCGGCGCCTCGGGCGCAATTTTTGGTCTCATCGGGTCGCTGTTGATCTACCTCTTCCGCCATCGCCAGGCGTTTGGCGAAATGGGCCGCCGCCGGTTGACCGAGATTCTCACTCTGGCCGGAATCAACCTCGTGATCGGCCTCTCGCCGGGAATTGACAATTGGGGCCACGTCGGCGGCCTCATTGGCGGGGCCGTGCTGGCCTGGCTCATCGGCCCTATCTTCGGCGTGGAAGCCGACTCTACCGGCAGTCCCGTCATCGCCGACCGGAACTCGCCCGCCCTTCAGCAGTGGTTGGCCGTGTTCGCCATCACTCTGGCTCTCGGCGCGGTCACAACGGTCATTATCGCCTTCCAGAAGTAATTTGGCCGGTCGTGCTAGAATCTCTATAGAGGTTACTATGCTCGACATACGCCCTTCACCCATTGCCGGCCAGTGGTATCCTGGCAACTCGGCACAGCTTGCCGAAACTGTAGACGCTTATTTAGAAGATGCGGCCGTCCTGACCAGGCCAGGGGAGCTGGTGGGCGTGGTGGCCCCCCACGCCGGTCACCGCTATTCGGGGGCGGTGGCCGCCCACGCCTTCAAAGCCGCCCGTGGGTTGGACGTCGATCTGGTTGTCGTCGCCGGTCCCTTACACTCGTATCATCCAGCCCCATTGCTCACCACCGGCCACGAAGCCTATGCTACGCCGCTGGGAAATGTTCCGGTTGATAGAGAGACGATCCAATCGCTCCAGGCCGTCTGTGAGATTCCGTTGCAAATGATTCGCAACGACCCGGAGCACTCGCTTGAGATCGAATTACCTTTTTTGCAGAGAGTCCTGCCCGGCTTCAAGCTCCTGCCGATCATGATTCGCGAACAAACATTGAGTGTGGCTCAAACGCTGGCTCGCGCCCTGGCCGAGGTGCTCAAAGGCCGCCGCACTTTGCTGGTTGCCAGCTCCGATCTCTCGCATTTTTACCCGCAGGCTGCGGCCCAACAACTCGACAAATATCTGCTGGGCAAGATTGAGGCGTTCGACCCGGCGGGCGTTTTGCAGGCCGAAGATGAGGGCCAAGGCTTTGCCTGCGGCAAGGGCGCAATTGCCGCCGTGCTTCTCGCGGCCGAACAGCTTGGCGCAAACCAGGCCCGCGTCGTCAAGCACGCCACTTCGGGCGATGTGACTCGCGACTACAGTTCAGTAGTCGGGTATGGCGCGGCTGTCATCTGGAAAGAGTAAATGTCTGAATCAACTTTGGATTTTCTGCGTTTGATCGGCGTGGTGGTGTTGGTGCTCACCAACGGTTTTTTTGTGGCCGCCGAATTCTCTCTGGTCAGCGTCCGGCGCACCCGAATTGACGAACTGATTCAACAGGGCAACGCCAACGCCCGCTCGGTGAAGAAAGCCCTGGAAAATCCAGACCGGTTCATCGCCGCCACCCAGTTGGGCATCACCATCGCCAGCCTGGGGCTGGGCTGGCTGGGCGAACCGGCGTTGTCCCGTTTTATTGAACCGGCGCTCGGCCTGTTGCCCAAAGCCTGGCTCGGCCTTGCCAGCCACTCGATCTCGGCCGCCATCGCCTTTTCGGTCATTACCTTCTTGCACGTGGTCATCGGCGAACTCATGCCCAAATCCATTGCCTTGCAAGACCCGGAAAAAACTTCGCTGATTGTGGCTCAGCCGACCCTGTTGTCGGCAATGCTCTTCAAACCGGCGATCTGGGCTTTGAACGGAACCGGCAACTTTCTGCTTCGCCTGCTTGGCGTGCAGGCAGCCAGCGGCCAGCAGATGGCGCATTCAGTGCAGGAGTTGAAGATGCTGGTCCAGGCCTCTGAGGAAGGCGGGGTGCTGGAGGACACCGAACGGGAGATGATCCATGCCGTGTTCGACTTCGGCGAGTCGACGGCGCGCGAGGTGATGGTGCCCCGCACCGAGATGGTGGCCATTGACGCCGACGAACCGTTGGACACCCTGATTCATCTAGCCATCAAGCACCCGCTCTCCAAGATTCCGGTATTCGAAGGCGACATCGATCATGTTATCGGCCTCGCCCATGTGAAGGACCTGGTGCGGGTACAGCACGACGAGCGGCGGGCGGCTGCCATTCGCGGCCTGGTGCGCGAAGCGCTGTTTGTGCCCGACACGATCCGTCTCGACGCTTTGCTCCGGCAGTTCCGGGCCAAGAAACAACACCTGGCGATTGCCCTCGACGAGTACGGCGGCACGGCCGGGCTGGTGACGCTGGACGATTTGATCTCGCGCATCGTGGGCGAGGTGAGCGACTCGTTCGACAAGTCCATGCCCGAAGTTCAGCGCCTGCCCGACGGCACGGCGCTGGTGGACGGCCTGATGTTGATTGAAGACTTCAACAACTATTTCGATTTGGCGCTGAAAGACGAGAACTACGACACCATCGCCGGGTTTGTGCTGGGCCAACTGGGCCGCTTAGCCGTCGTCGGCGACAGCGTGGAAATCGACAGCATCAAGCTCAAGGTCGAAGCGCTGGATGGGCGGCGAATTGCGCGCTTGTCGCTGGCCCAAAACAAGCCGGAAGAAAAGACCATCAAGGAATGATACCCAACAACTGGAATCTCGTCGGCCACGAGTGGGCCGTCACTGCGCTCGGGCGCGACATTCAAACGGAGCGACTGCACCACGCCTATCTCATTGCCGGGCCAGCCGGGGTAGGCAAGCGCGCCCTGGCGACGGCGTTTATTCAAGCGTTGCTGTGCCGGCAAGCAAACGCGCCTTGCGGCGACTGCCGCCCTTGCAAGTTGGTGGCGCGCGGCGGTCACCCGGACGTGATCGGCGTTGCGCCCGTTGTGAGCGGCAAGACTATCAAAACTGAGAAGATCGTGATTGACCGTATCCGCGAGCTAATCAAAACTCTCTCGCTCAAACCGGTGGAAGCGAGTCGCCGCATTGCCCTGGTTACCAACTTTGAGACGGCCAACGAAGAGGCCGCCAACGCTTTCCTGAAAACGCTGGAGGAGCCGCCGGGGAACGCCATTCTCATCCTCACCACCGACCAGCCTGAAGCGCTCTTGCCTACCATCATCTCGCGTTGCGAATCGATCCATCTACGCCCCCTGCCGACGGCTATGATTCAAAGCGCGTTGATCGAGCGCTGGCAAGTTTCAGGCGAACGCGCCGAACTATTAGCGCATCTGGCGGGCGGGCGGCTGGGCTGGGCGGTGAGCGCGGCGAATGATGGCGAGGTGCTTGAAAAGCGCGAGGGGCGGCTGAACGAATTGCGTAATTTGCTCTCAGCCTCACGGGCGGCGCGCTTTGCTTATGCCGAGAGTCTGGCCCGCGACCGCGAGGCGTTACGCGAGACTCTCGAACTATGGTTGGGCTGGTGGCGCGATGTGTTGCTGGTGGCCTCGGAGGCCAGGACGCAACCGATCAATATTGACCAGGTTGATACTCTGCGCCGCGCCGCCCAAAAAACCGGCCTCGATTCTGCCGCCAAAGCCGTCGAAGCCATTCAACGGACTCTGGTGATATTGACCCGAAACGCGAATGCCAAGCTGGCGTTGGAAGTGTTGTTGCTGGATTTGCCGAGAATTTGACAACGGAGTGAACGGATGAAACAGATAAGATGGCAAAGAAAATTCGTTCACTCCGTTTCATCCGTTTTCAAACCCACCGCCTCCCACAAACGTTCCCCATCTTCCTCGGGAACCCAAACCGACCCGAGCCCTCGTCGGCTATCACCGTGAACATCGTGGAAATCGGAGCCGCCAGTGGCAAGCAAGCCGTAGCGATTCGCCAGTTCCCGCAAACGCGCCGAGTCGTCGGCTGTGTGATCGAAGTAGCAGACTTCCAGGGCGTTCAAACCAAACTCAACTAATTGGGGAATATGTTGCTCACTGTCTGAACGAACAGGATGAGCCAGCGAAGCCACGCCACCAGCGGCGCGAATGAGCGAAAGGGCTTCTTGCGGCGAGAAGGAGTAGCGCGGCACATAAGCCGGCTGGCCGCGGCCGATGTAAAGTTCGAACGCCGCCGATAGACTGCCGACCCAACCGCCAGTTACCAACGCGCGCGCGATGTGCGGACGGCCAATCACCGGGTGATTGGCTTGAGCTTGGACTTGTTCCATCGTGATCGCGACGCCAAGTTGATTGAGCCTCTCGACGATTGTTTGCGCGCGCTTCAAGCGCCCGGTTTGAATTTTGCCGAGCGCGGCCTGCAATTCGGGATAATCAGGAGAGGCAAAGTAGCCAAGCAAATGCACTTCGCCCAATTCAGAGTCGGTGTTGATTTCAACGCCGGCGATCAGGCGGATGCCCGAAGCCTTTGCCCGCCCGAGCGCTTCAGCACATCCGTCGGTTGTATCATGATCAGTGAGAGCCAGCAGGCGCACCCCGCGAGAGGCGGCCAGCCCGACCACCCGGGTCGGAGTGAGTCGCCCATCCGAGGCGGTTGAATGTGCATGCAAGTCGGTGCGAGAGATCATTTTTTTATCCACCCCTCATCCCCAAAGCTGATGATGTTTTCCAATAGTTATCCCCAGTTGTGGCCTGCTTTTGACTCGGCTTATCCACAGGAATCCTGTGCTTATCCACATGCTATCAACAAAAAACGGGCTTTTGTTCTTAAGCCTTGCGTTTCATCCTTTGCCCACAGTTGAGGACAGATCGCTTCTGCTGTTTTCGTTTAACGTTTGCGTAGAGAAATCATCGCTTGCCAGAATGCAGTCCCATATACAGGCCCGATGATACAACGAACTAGCATATACAGGGCGATTCGACAGGTTTCGAGTGGAGGGTCAGATAGACGGTCAGGAAAAGATGGCTCCGAGCATTTAACTTCGAGGTTAAGGTTGCCGATCCTTAAAACATCGAATCTTTTTACAGAGGAGGCATGTTCTGCTATTGAAAGAGTTCGCCTTTCTTGTTAGAATACAAAGCGCGGTTGAGAAGAATTTAGATCGACAAGATCGAACCGGACATTTCTCGCGTCCAACCTTCTAACAGCAATTACCTTCTTCGCACAAATAATAACAGTTTTGTCGGAGCGTTGTCAGCCAGAACGCGGCTGGCTTTTTGTCCCTCGCTCACGGCAAGTTGTTGCACGAGAGGGAAGAGGATTATGCAACCTGACCATGTTTGGCACGCAACGCTCGGCGAACTGCAATTGCAACTGACAAAATCCACTTTTGACACCTGGTTGCGCGACACAACCTTGCTCTCATACGAGGATGGCGCGTTCATCATCGGCGTCGAAAATGCTTATGCCAAAGATTGGCTTGAGAACCGATTGATGTCCACAATCAAACGGACGTTGACCGGGATCGCCGGTCGGGCGGTTGAGATTCGCTTTGTGGTTTGGAATAATGACTCATCAGAGGCCGAGCCGCCGCCGACGCTACCGGCGCCAGAGGAAATTGCCCTCACCCCCGTCGCTGCTGCGACTCCCCCTCTCCCAAGATGGGAGAGGGGGTTGGGGGGTGAGGGCCAACAAGGAGGCATGATCATGACCACATCGCCAGGCTACAGCGACCAGCCGGCCACACAGGATGAGCTGGGCTTCGCGCCGTTTGCGGCCGCGCTGGCCGCCATCCCGCAGG
>CAYSIV010000296.1:0-1158 GCA_964431175.1 uncultured Anaerolineales bacterium | reverse complement strand
GATGGAAGCGCCCATCGTCACGATGCGCACACCATCGCACAATCGCAATCCCAAGTACATCTTCAATTCGTTTGTCGTCGGGCCGAGCAACCGGCTGGCGCACGCCGCGGCTCTGGCCGCCGCCGAGCAACCGGCTCGCGCTTACAATCCTCTCTTTTTATACGGCGGGGTGGGGCTGGGCAAGACGCACTTGCTTCAGGCCGTCGGCAACTCGTGCGTGGGACGCGGCCTGAGCGTATTGTACGTGTCGGCCGAGCAGTTCACCAACGATCTCATCAATTCCATCCGCTCGCACATCACCGAGTCGTTCCGCGACAAGTACCGGACGATTGATGTGCTGTTGATTGACGATATTCAATTCATTGCCGGCAAGGAAGCGACACAGGAAGAATTCTTTCACACCTTCAACGCCCTGCACGGGCAAAGCAAGCAGGTTGTAATCTCGTCCGACCGGCCGCCTAAATCACTGGTGACTCTGGAAGAACGACTGCGCTCGCGATTCGAGTGGGGACTCACCGCCGACATCCAGCCGCCGGACTTTGAAACCCGCACCGCCATCCTCAAGACCAAGGCCGAATTGATGCGCCGTCCGGTGCCGTACGATGTTCTGGAAATCATCGCCCGCCGCGTTCAGAGCAACATCCGCGAACTGGAGGGCGCCCTCAACCGGGTGTGCGCTTACGCCGATGTGCTCGGCCAACCGCTCAACGTCGAGACCGCCGCCCAAGCCATCGCCGACCTGCTCCCGCGCCGCCACACGTTAACCTCGGCTCAAATTCTGGATACTGTGGCCAGCTTTTACACGGTGAGCGTGGACGATCTGATTGGCCGTGACCGGAGCAAAGAAGTGATGTTGCCCCGCCACATGGCAATGTATCTTGTTCGGGAAGAGACCGACGCCTCTCTGCCCGAGATCGGCAAAGTCCTGGGCGGGCGCGATCACACCACCATCGTTCACGGTTGCGAAAAAATCAGCAACCTTATCGAAACCGACGACGGCATCCGCCGTCAGTTCCTCTCTATCCGCGAACAGCTATACTCCGACCATGGGGTGATGGTTTAATTCGCAACCAGCCAGGAAAACGGGCAGGGATTCTGTAGAAATCCCTGCCCGTTTTTTGGTCTCTCCCGTTTTTGACGGGATTTATGGGTGGCACC
>CAYSIV010000295.1:0-7811 GCA_964431175.1 uncultured Anaerolineales bacterium | reverse complement strand
AGCAGCACCGGCGGCTTCCTGAGGCGGGGAAGCGCCACGATCCTCTCCGGCGTGAGCGCTGAGGACGTCGATAACGTCCTCGCCATCATCCGCAGCGAGTGTCGAGCGCGCACAGAGCTGGTGCCGGTGCAGGCGCTGCCATTCCCCGGGAGCGTCTTCTCGGGAGAGCCAACCCAGGTGCGTGTCGGCGGGGCCATCGTCTTTGTGCTGCCGGTGGAGCGGTTCGAGAAGACGTAGGGCGGGCGAGGCGCCTGCCAGCCGGGCGAGATGCCTAGGGCTTCTTGGCCGGGATCGATCCCACGAACTTCAGCCCTTGCTCGACCCACCACTTCAGCTCTTTCTCGGCGGCGCAGCCCCCTGGACCGACGAATACCATTCCGCGCATCGGCCGGCCGGTGAAGTCCATTGGGCGGGCATGCGGCCGCGCCAGGGCTCCTTCGTACGCTTCGGCTCCCACTCGGACCATGAGGTCATCGGCGGTGACGCCGCAAAACATGTGGCC
Source organism: uncultured Anaerolineales bacterium (assembly GCA_964431175.1). Taxonomy (GTDB): domain Bacteria; phylum Chloroflexota; class Anaerolineae; order Anaerolineales; family VGOW01; genus VGOW01. The sequence continues at coordinate 7,309 of CAYSIV010000295.1, read as the reverse complement.
GTGGCGCATGAACGCCAGGCCTCCGAACATCTTCTTCTCGTCCACCCCCGGGTGGCCCTTCAGGAGTCCGCGAATACGCTCGGCCAACCTCTCGTCGTAAGCCACCTTAGCGTCCTCTAGGGAATGAACAGCGGCGCCATCACCAGGGTGATGGTGCTAAGCAGCTTGATTAGCACGTGCAGTGAAGGGCCGGCCGTGTCCTTGAACGGGTCGCCCACCGTGTCGCCGACGACGGCGGCCTTGTGCCGCTCGGAGTTCTTGCCCAGATTCTCTGCCGGCTTTCTCGGTTCGTCCTCCACCACTTTCTTGGCGTTATCCCACGCGCCACCGGCGTTGGACATGAACACCGCCAACAATTGGCCGGAGACGATGATGCCCGCCAAAAAGCCGCCGAGCGCTTCCACCTTGAGGAACAGGCCGACCAGGATGGGCGGGATGACGCCGAGCAGGGCCAGCGAGATCAACTCGTTCTGGGCGGCGTTGGTGGAAATGGCGACCGCCTGCTTGTAGTCCGGCGGAATCTTGCCTTCCAGCACGCCCGCTTTGAACTGGCGGCGCACTTCGTTCACGATCAGCCGCGCGGCGCGGTTGACGGCGTTGATGGCCAGCGACGAGAACATCCACGGCAAAGCCCCACCGAGCAACATACCGATGAATACGACCGGCACCGAGACCCGAATGCCGTCCGCCAGCGCTGTCGGGTCCACTTTGGAAACGTCGGTGATGAACGAGCCGAAGAGCGACACGGCGGCGATGACGGCTGAACCGATGGCCACGCCCTTGGTGATGGCTTTGGTGGTGTTGCCCACCGCGTCGAGTTGGCTCATGATCCGGCGCGCCTTGTCGTCCAGCCCGGCCATTTCGCCGATGCCGTTGGCGTTGTCGGAGATCGGGCCAAAGGAGTCCATGGCCACATTGTTGCCGGTGAGGGTCAACATGCCAATGCCGGTCATGGCGACGCCGTATAGGATGAAGGCCGTTCGCACTCCCTCCGCCGTGAGACCCGCCTTGACGAGCGGCTGGACATCAAAGCCGACAGTGAAGATGATGATAGAAGAGAAGATGGTGGCCGCGATGACGAGGACCGACCACACCGCGCTCTCGTAGCCCTGCACCAGGCCGGAGAGGATGGTGGTGGCCGGGCCGCCGTTCATCGAATTCACAATGTCTTTGACCGGCGCGCCATGCGTGCCAGTGAACCATTCGGTGACGCGGTCAATGAGGATGGCCAGCAGAACACCGATGGCCACTGTCAGCACGGGCCGCCACCAGCCGCCCGGAATGTTTTGCAGATAGAAGAACCCGGCAATGCCAAACAGCACCACCGAGATCGCCGCCGAGGACAGGAAGCCGTTGAAGATGGCTTTCATTGCGTCGCCGCCCTGTTCCATTTCCGGCGTCTTCACCAGATAGGTGCCGATGATGGACGACAGCACGCCGATGCCGCGCACGATGAGCGGGTAGACGATCCACTCATTGCGCCCGGTGAGGGCAGTGAGGGCCAGGCCGAGGATCAAAGCGGAGACAATGGTCACTTCATACGACTCGAAAATGTCGGCGGCCATCCCGGCGCAGTCGCCCACGTTGTCGCCGACGAGGTCGGCGATAACGGCGGCGTTGCGCGGATCGTCTTCTTCGAGATTTTGCTCCACCTTGCCCACCAGGTCAGCGCCCACGTCGGCGGCTTTGGTGTAGATGCCGCCGCCCACGCGCATGAAGAGCGCCAACAGCGTGCCGCCAAAGCCGAAGCCAAGCAGAGCATCGGGCGCGGCCTTACTGAGGAAGATGAAGATGATGGTGCCGCCGAACAGGCCGAGGCCGTCCGTCAACATGCCGGTAATGGTCCCGGCGCGGTAAGCGATGCGGAGCGCGCCGGAGAACGTCTTGCGCGCTTCAGCCGCCACGCGCACATTGGCTTCCACGGCCATGCGCATGCCGATCTGGCCGACGGTGAGCGAGAAGCCGGCGCCCATGATGAAGGCGAAAGCGCGCCACAGGCCGATGTAGAGCTTCACTTGATCGGGCGTAGAGCCGGCGAAGTGTTCAAGAGCTTCGGTGGAGGGGGGGACAATGTAGACTGAGAAGAACAATGCCACCGTCAACACGCCAATCAGAGGCAGGATGGCGCGCAGTTGTTTGCCCAGGTAGGCGTTCGCGCCTTCTTTGATCCACCCCCAGACCTCTTGCATTTTGGCCGTGCCTTTGTCTTCGCGCAGGATTTGCGAGCGCAGGAAGACGGCATAGCCGAGGCCGAGGATTGCCACGCCGAGCACAGTGTAAATGGCAATCTGTTCAAATTGAGTGAGTTCCGACATAGAGAGAGCGTCCTTCCGTTCAGGGGAAAATGATATGAATTGCAGACACAAATTGCCCCTCAAGGAGAGGGGCAGGGTGGGAGCATTGTACTGAGGGGAAAGGTTTGTGTCAAGAAAATAGCGGTCTTAATTACCGCTCTACCTCAAATCCCGTGCTTTGGAAGGCTGACTCTGTCGGGCTGGCAAAGTTTCGTACATGACAACTGCCACAATCCCACCAGAGAGGAAGGTCAGGCCGCCGATAGCGGCAATGGCAACCGGGATGTTGAAGGCGTCGGCCAACAGCCCGGCGGCCAGCGCCCCAACCGCGTAGCCGCCGTCGCGCCACAGACGATAGACGCCGACGGCAGAGGCTCGCCACTCCGGGTGGGCAACGTCGGACACAGCCGCCAGCAGAGTCGGGTAGACCATGGCCGTGCCGAGGCCGAGCAGAATCGCGCCCAGCATCCACGCCCCAAATCCGCGGCTCACCACAAACAGCGCGATGCCAACCGCCTGCACCCACATGCCAGAAGTGATCAGCCACTTGCGGCCCAGGCGATCACTGAGCGCGCCGGTGATCAGTTGACTCAGCCCCCACACGCCCGGATAAGTTGCGGCGACGAGGCCTACCTGCTCGACGGGCAGGCCGGCGGTGGTTAGAAAGATCGGGATCAAACCCCAGACCATCCCGTCGTTCAGGTTGTTCACCATCCCGGCCTGACTCACGGCGAAGAGAGCACGGTCCTTCCAACTGGTGAGCAGAAGAATTTGAGCGAATGAAGGGGGTTGAGAGTTCGAGGTCCGGGTTTGAGATTTGGCCTCTTGCTCGGCATGAGACTTGGTTTCGTGAATGAAGAAGATGGAGATGAGGAGGCCGAGGAGGGCGAAGGCCAGGCCGGGATAAAACGGGGTGGGGCGCAAGTTGTAAGTGGCGGCCAGGTAGCCAGTGGTTAGGGCCGAGAGGGAGACGGCCATATAACCGGCTGCCTCATTCAGGCCCATTGCCAGCCCGCGTTGTTTCGGCCCGACGAGATCGATCTTCATGATCACCGTCGTTGACCAGCACAGCCCCTGATTAATCCCCAACAGCACATTGGCAAAGACGATCCAACTCCAGCTTGGGGCGAAGATGATCAACAGCGGCACCGGCAGGCCGGCGAGCCAACCGGCGACAAGGATGCGCTTGCGTCCGACCCGGTCGGAGAGACGACCGGCGAATAGATTAGCCAACGCTTTGACGATGCCGAAGCTGATGAGGAAGGAGAGGGCGACCGATTTGGACATCAGGCCAAAGTCGGCTTCGGCGATGAGGGGCACGACGGTGCGCTCCAGCCCCACCATCGCGCCGACGAAGGCGTTGACGACGACCAGCAGGGTGAACTGCTGCCAGTTGGCCTTCAGGCCGAGGGCGATGGGTTTATCCACGCTCCACCTCAAACCCCGCGCTCTGCCACTCGTCGAAGCCGCCTTCTACTTGAATCAGATTCCGGCAGCCGCGCCGCCAAAGCACCGCGACGCCGGCCATCGAGCGGCTGCCGTGCGCGCAGTGAACGGCCAGTGGGCGGGCGGTCGGCAAACCCGCAATTTGCAGATCGTCGTAAGGCAGGCGGCCATTCTCGATGTGAATCGCGCCGGGGATGTGGCCGGCCTGCCATTCCGAGAGTTGGCGCACGTCCAGCACGGCGAGTCCTTCGTCGCGCATTCGCGCCCGCATTTCCTGCGCCGATATAACCGTCACGGTCTCCAGCCGCAAGCCGGCCGCCGCCCAGGCCTCCACGCCGCCATCGAGGTAGCCCAGCAAGTTGTCATAGCCGATCCGGAGCAATTGTCGCGTTGCGTCCAGTCGGTCGTCGGCGGTGTCGGTTGCCAGCACCAGCGGTGAGCCAAACGGAATGAGCCACCCGGCCCAGGTAGTGAGCGGCGCATCCAGGCTGATGCTGTAGGCGCCGGGGACGTGACCCCGGCTGAAGGCCATAGGCGGGCGCGTATCGAGCAGAAGCGCGCCGTGCTCCAACTGCGCCTGAACTTCCTGCGCCGCCAGCGGCCTGAGCAGGGGCAGGTCGCCAAACACGCGCGCCCCGCGCCGGTTGACGGCCCGCAGGTGTTGATAATAGACAGGATAAGACGGCAAGCCGTCCAGCGCCCGTTGCACAAACTCGTCCTCGGTCTGTGGTTGGGTCAAAGGATTGTGGCGGCGCTCGCGGCCAATGGTCGTCACCCGGTCGGAAGAAGCAGGCGCGGCGCAAAACGAACCGGCGCCATGGGTGGGGTAAACGGCCACCTCGTCGGGCAGTAACATCAACTTGTCGTGAAGGGTATGGTAAAGATTGCGGGCCAGGGGGACGGAACGCTCGTGGCCCAACAGGTCGGTGCGGGCGGCGCCACCGACGATTAATGCCCCGCCACTGAACAGGGCGGCGGGAGTCTCCTCGTCGGCGCCCAACGCTTTGAAGGAGATGTGCTCCGGCGTGTGGCCGGGGGTGGTGAGCACTTGTATCGTAAAGCTACCCATCGGCAGTTCGTCGCCATCCACGAGCGGCTGGTGATCGAATCCCAGGTGGGCCTCCAGGCTGGCCCCGATCATCGCGCCCGTCTGGGCGGCGATCTCGCGCGCGCCGGAGACGAAGTCGGCGTGCAGGTGCGTCTCCAGCACGTGGACGATTTGCACACCCAGCCGCTCTGCCGTGGCCAGGTAGCGATCCACATCTCGCAGAGGATCGATCATGACAGCTAATTTGGTGTCGGGCGAGCCAAGCAGGTAGGCCGAGTTGCCAAGGCCTTCGTCCACAAACTGTTCGACGAACATGGATGAGGCAGTCATTGAGAGATGCTCCTGTTGCTGAGAGATGTGCCCCAAGTTTAGCATGTGCTGAGATTTTGTTTCTTTGGTGTGTAATGACAGGTTGACGCTTAGGTTCTGGTATCGACTCAGGCGGCATATCACCTCCTTTCCTGACGAATAGGGTTGCATCCTGGCAGACCACGCGCCGAAGCCCGGGTGGACGAAGACTTCTCTCTAACGCGAAATGGGAGGCGTGAGCCTCCCATTTCGCGTTTCGATTATGCTGGTTTCCGTGCCCGAAAGCTGATGCCCTGAGTGCCGAACTCCATCGCGTCGGAGGGATCGGGCACGTCAACGTAGCTGTTGTACTTGTGGACGATCTTTGCGTCTTCAAAACCGGCATCGCGCACCGCGCGAATTAACTCCGCATCCAGCAGAGCGCCGGCAATTCAACCCGTCCAAAGAGAGATGTCGTCCAGCGCGTCGGCGGGCACCTCGCGTTCTACCAGAATGTCGCCCACCTGCAAGCGCCCGCCCGGCTTGAGGACGCGGAACCACTCGCGCAACGTTTCGACCTTGTCGAGCGAAAGGTTGAGCACGCCGTTGCTGATGATGACATCCGCGAAGTTATCGGGCAGGGGGAGCGACTCCATGAACCCTTCACGGAATTCGACGTGGCTTGCTTCTATCTGAGCCGCGCCATCGCGGGCCTTCTTCAGCATCGCTGGAGTCATGTCAATGCCGATTACGCGCCCTGACGGGCTTACGAGTTTAGCGGCAATGAGCGAGTCGGAACCTGCCCCGGACCCCACATCCACGACGGTTTCCCCGACGTTGATAGGGCCGACCGAAAACGGGTTGCCCGTCCCGGCGAAGGAGACGATATTGTCTTCGGGGAGGTCGGCATACAGGCTTTCGTCATAGCCCAGAATATTGGCCAGGCGGCGGCCCGTGTGGAAATGGTAGCCTTTTGCCGGGTCAAGGGCGACGTTGGTGTATTCCTTTTTGATTTCTTCTCGCAGTTCTTCCAGCGAGAGTTTGGGAACGGCTTGCAGGGTACTCATAAACATCCTTTCATGTCATGGGAGTTATCGGGAAGTTGGCGGCTGGGCCGGAGGCCGACGAATTGCTTCCAGAAACCAGCGCGGAGCGCGTGACTTCAGTCGGCCGCCGCTGTTGATCTCCGGCTTGCGCCGCTCATCGCCCGGCTCGCCGACATCACAGCGGACGCGTATATGGCCGTGGCACTCGCCGCTAGATTCGTAAACCTCAAAACAGATTGGGCAGATGTAAAAGGTCGTGTTCATCGCTTGGCCTCCTTTAGTCTGCCCGGAGCATAGCCGATAGGCCTCCCAAAAATCTTACTTGTGACGGGAGGGCCGTCTGGCGGCTCTCCTGCCACAGAAAAGGCTAATTTTCCAGGTCAATCGTCACCGGAACCGGGTTGCGGATGATGTCCAGCACCGGCGAGGTCTTCTGCACGTAGTCACACAGTTCTTCCAGCTTTTCACGCGTCGCGTCGCTCTTGACCCGGTACGTCAGGCGGATGCCTTCGTAGCCGGGCCGGACTTTGTCCGAGAGGCCGAGGAAGCCGTGCAGGTCAATGTCGCCCTCGAGACTGAAGTCAAGTGCGTCGACGCGGATGCCCCGGGCGGCGGCATTGTAGATGAAACCGACGCTCAGGCACGATGCCAGGGCATGCAGAACAGCTTCGACGGCGTTTGGCCCGGCGTTGCCGCCCAGCAGGACGGGCGGCTCGTCGCCCTCGAGCACAAACGGCTTGCTTCGGGAAGCGTCTTCCTGCCCTGCTCCGTAGAAGCTCTGGATGGTGGTGCGGCAGTGGCCGCCGTCCACCCACTCCGTCTCGGCCCGAAACTGGAAACGGGCCAGGCCGGGATTCTCTTTGATGGCGTTGATCGTGCCAACCAACTGGTCAACGTTGACGCCGTTGACGACAGTGGGGGTTGCAGTTGCGGTGGTCATGGTGCTTTCTCCTTTGGCTTGCGCCGAATGCCCGCCAGATGGCGGAAGGTTTTTGAACGATGTTTTACAGTGTTAAGTTTTGCGCTTTATCTCAATTCATCTTCTGTGGCCTCCTGTGTCCGTTTTGAAATCTGGTTACAGAATAGCCTGGGGCCCTCTCGCGAGCCTTACACTGACCTTACTTCAAAAACAAAAAACCTCCCAAACGGTTGAACCGTTTGGGAGGTGACTGGAGGGGATCAGCCCT
>CAYSIV010000294.1:0-7821 GCA_964431175.1 uncultured Anaerolineales bacterium | reverse complement strand
TGCCCGTGCCGCTCCCGGCCTGGGTGTTCGGCAGTTTGCTGGAGAAGTGGAACGCGTTTGCGCCGGTGGCTCTGCCGCCCGAGGCGCGCCGCTTTGCCGAGGAGTGTTTGGCGTTGAGCGGTTACGAGTTGCGCACCCGCCCGGCCTACCTGAAGGAAGGCGGGGTGCGGGTGGGCGCGGTGGGGGTGGCCCGCTACACGGCGCTCAACAAAGACCGTTACTGGTTGAGCGTGATGAACCTGCTGGCCGATTTTGCCCTCTTTGCCGGAGTGGGGGCGGGGACGACGATGGGGCTGGGGCAATGCCGGAGGCTGGCCGGGCAACCGGGTGGTTGAATGCAAGGTGAACTTTAACAACTGAATATTTGTCTCAGAAAAAGTTTTTTGCCGGGTCTTCCGGCTTTTCGAGAGTTGACTATGCCACCTTTATACTTGACCGAGCAAGGCGCAAAATTGGAAATTGACAACCGCCGGGCCACGGTGACTAAAGACGGCGAAACGCTGGCCAGCGCGCCGCTTATTCACGTGAGCGAGGTGGTGGTGATGGGTAATGTGAGCCTGACTACCCCGGCCATGAAGGCTCTGATGGCGGCCGGGGTGGACGTTGTCTTTCTCACTCTGGACGGGGCGTATTGCGGGCGGCTCATTGGCCCCATGACGCCCCACGTGGCTCTACGCCGCAAACAGTACCAGTGCCAGAGCGAGAGCCGGTTTGCGCTGGAGATGGCTCAATACTTTGTAGCGGCCAAACTTCAGCACTTGCGGACGCTCCTCCAGCGCCATAATCGCGATCGGGGCGACCCGATCCTCACTTCCGCCATCGACTCCATCGGCTCGGCCCTGGAGCGCGCCGGGCGGACGACGACCCTCTCTGGCCTGACCGGGGTGGAGGGGGCGGCCAGCGCCGCTTATTTTGGCGCTTACCGGCGGTTGTTAGGCCCCGACTGGCGCTTTGAGAAGCGCCAGCGCCGCCCTCCGCCCGACCCCATCAACGTCCTTCTCTCCTTCGGCTACACCCTGCTGGCCCACACCGCCGAAGGCGCCGCCGCCGCCACCGGGCTGGACCCGTTCGCCGGATTCCTGCACGTGGTGGAATATAACCGCCCCAGCCTGGCCCTGGACTTGATGGAGGAGTTCCGCCCGGTGGTGGACGGGGTGGTGTTGTGGGCGGCCAACGGCGGGCAAATTACGCCGCAGGATTTTGAGCCCGGCCCCGCGGAGAGGCCGGTGGTGATGAGCGACCAGGGCCGCCGCCGCTTTATCGAAGCCTACGAGCGGCGCATGGCCGACGAGTTCACCCACCCCAAACTCAATCAAAAACTCCCCCTTCGCCAGTGCATTCTGGCCCAGGCCCGGCAAGTGGCCGAGGCCGTGCAAAGCCGGCGGGCCGAGTTTGTGCCGATGGGCTTCCGGTGAGCAGTTGCCCAAAATGTAACTGCCCAGCCGCCTTTCGGGCTATGCAACAGTTTTTTGCCACGAATTACGCGAATGAACACGAATTGATCCAAAAAATAATTCGTGACAATTAGTGAAATTAGTGGCAGGTTTTCCGGCCTGAGTAGTTACCCAAAAATTACAAGATGAGATACGTGATTGCTTACGACATTGCCGACAATGCGCGGCGGGCGCGAACCGCCAAACTGCTGGAGAGCCTGGGCGAGCGGGTTCAGGGGAGCGTGTTCGAGGCCGACCTGAACGACAAAGTCCTGACCCGCCTGCAAGAGCGCCTGAAGAAGATAATAGACCCCACAACCGACGGCGTGCGGTTCTACCGGCTGTGCGGCGAATGCGCGCGGGCGGTGGCGGTGGTGGGGCTGGGCAAAGTGACGCGAACGCCCGAAGTGATGATCGTCTAGCGCCTCCCCCGGCCCAACTGCCGGCAGTCCCCGCAATTTTGGCCGGGGGAGGCGCGGGGAGGCGCAAGAAAACAGGAGAAAATGAATGGCTGGATTATGACTAGAAACGGACACTGCGGCCTCCAAAGTGGAAGCCGCCACTGGTGGGGGAGCGTGATACACTGGAGCCACCGGGGACGCCCCAAAACAAAAAATGCCCGCGAGGGCATTGAGACGTAAATAGAAAAGAAAATGTGCGCCACAGAGACATAGCCCCAAAACAAAAAATGCCCGCGAGGGCATTGAGACTAATCTCAAGACCGAACTTGTCACCCGCCGCAAACTCCTGACCCCAAAACAAAAAATGCCCGCGAGGGCATTGAGACTCAATCAACTTATCGACGACGGCAGGCGGCATATTGGAAACCCCAAAACAAAAAATGCCCGCGAGGGCATTGAGACCGACGAGAGCATTTGAAGGGATTTGCTCTCACTACTCTCTCCCCAAAACAAAAAATGCCCGCGAGGGCATTGAGACCAACCGAATGAGAGGCCACGATTGAGTTATACGAAGAGCCGCCCCAAAACAAAAAATGCCCGCGAGGGCATTGAGACGGATGGCCATCCCCACTCTTGAACGCAGAGCTCTAAAAGCCCCAAAACAAAAAATGCCCGCGAGGGCATTGAGACGCAAACGGGTTAAGGTTCTATCCGGCAAACAGTTGGACCCCAAAACAAAAAATGCCCGCGAGGGCATTGAGACTAAGACCAACCCACTCTCATTAGAACGAACGTACTATACACCCCAAAACAAAAAATGCCCGCGAGGGCATTGAGACCGAGAGCGCTTCTGGCACTTTTTACATTTCACCTGGTCCCCAAAACAAAAAATGCCCGCGAGGGCATTGAGACTTGGTTAGGGTTTGAAGCGCCCTTTTTCGCATCGGCTCGCCCCCAAAACAAAAAATGCCCGCGAGGGCATTGAGACTTCCGCCGCGATGGTCTTGTCAATCAGGGCGTATACCCCCAAAACAAAAAATGCCCGCGAGGGCATTGAGACGCATGAGAGGCGTGCTTGCTCGTCTCGCTCTCCATGTGGACCCCAAAACAAAAAATGCCCGCGAGGGCATTGAGACACAAACAACACGATAGCGAACACGATATTCTTGTTATCCCCAAAACAAAAAATGCCCGCGAGGGCATTGAGACGTAGCCGTCTTGATAGACCCGCGTCCATTTTTTGTTAGCCCCAAAACAAAAAATGCCCGCGAGGGCATTGAGACGGTGGCGCTGGTGAATATGTCTCGGAGCATATCATCGTAAACCCCAAAACAAAAAATGCCCGCGAGGGCATTGAGACTCAACCCGCGTCACAAGTTCTGAGTGGCGTTAGCGTGCCCCAAAACAAAAAATGCCCGCGAGGGCATTGAGACATAACCATCATCAAGCTCACGACAGCGAACACGATCTTCCCCCAAAACAAAAAATGCCCGCGAGGGCATTGAGACCGTCATGGGTACTGTCTGTGAGAAGTTGGCCTACGCACAGCCCCAAAACAAAAAATGCCCGCGAGGGCATTGAGACATATGGCCGTCGATGCGCTGGAGACGTATCTCGAACTCACCCCAAAACAAAAAATGCCCGCGAGGGCATTGAGACTGAACATGCGCGCCGCCGAAGTTGCGCTCACCCTTGGCCCCAAAACAAAAAATGCCCGCGAGGGCATTGAGACACAGCGCGGGCAATGCGCCAGTGGTGTTCTCGCTCCCCCCAAAACAAAAAATGCCCGCGAGGGCATTGAGACATTGCCTGCAAGAGACGATGACTGAACGACGAGAGCACCCCCCCAAAACAAAAAATGCCCGCGAGGGCATTGAGACTGAAGTTGCGTCGTCTGGGCAGTGGATGATGTGCCCCCAAAACAAAAAATGCCCGCGAGGGCATTGAGACGGACGGCGGGAAGGGAAGCAGGCGCGAACGGCAAACGAAAAACCCCAAAACAAAAAATGCCCGCGAGGGCATTGAGACTGTCGCATGTATTTCGCGTTTTCGATTTCGTATTTGGTTTCCCCCAAAACAAAAAATGCCCGCGAGGGCATTGAGACCGGCTTGCACACATGGCGGTCACGAGAGAATGTGCCCCCCAAAACAAAAAATGCCCGCGAGGGCATTGAGACTGAATATCATAGTGGCGGGTCGGGCTGAATTTTTGGCCCCAAAACAAAAAATGCCCGCGAGGGCATTGAGACTTTACATATGGCGTACAGCGCCGGGTCAATTCTAACTCCCCCCAAAACAAAAAATGCCCGCGAGGGCATTGAGACGTTGCCTGCGGCGGGGAGGTTCATATTAGATTAGACTCGCCCCAAAACAAAAAATGCCCGCGAGGGCATTGAGACACTTGCCGATGTGGATTTAGTGGAAGCTATAAAAAAGCCCCAAAACAAAAAATGCCCGCGAGGGCATTGAGACGTCCTCGGGTCTGGGCGCGGTCAATTCCAGCAAGCCGCCGCCCCAAAACAAAAAATGCCCGCGAGGGCATTGAGACGCAATCATCCACGATCACAATCTCAAAGTCTTTCACCCCAAAACAAAAAATGCCCGCGAGGGCATTGAGACTCAGGTCAGCGCCGCTCAGGTCAGCGCCGCTCAGGTTAGCCCCAAAACAAAAAATGCCCGCGAGGGCATTGAGACAGAATGGGATAAGGCATGAGAGGCGATGCCGCAAATCTTTTTCCCCAAAACAAAAAATGCCCGCGAGGGCATTGAGACTGAACGACAATGGCTTCTCAAATCCGGCGCAATGGCCCCAAAACAAAAAATGCCCGCGAGGGCATTGAGACTTGATTGATGACAGCGGGCGCACTGAGAGCGATGTACCCCCAAAACAAAAAATGCCCGCGAGGGCATTGAGACTTCTTCATCCGCGTGGCTGACCATCTCGCGGAGCTTCGCCCCAAAACAAAAAATGCCCGCGAGGGCATTGAGACCGTGGGTGCAAACGCTAGAGGAATTTTTGAACACTCTCCCCAAAACAAAAAATGCCCGCGAGGGCATTGAGACCCGGGCTACCACCATCGGCACGGCTTTGAGCACGACTCGCCCCAAAACAAAAAATGCCCGCGAGGGCATTGAGACCCCGACTACATGGACAGATGGATTGCCAACAACAAGCACGCCCCAAAACAAAAAATGCCCGCGAGGGCATTGAGACATTACCCGTTGTTATGGTACAATCAGGGCATGTCAACAACCCCAAAACAAAAAATGCCCGCGAGGGCATTGAGACTAACCCTTGTGCCACCTGCTCCCCTGTCGCCATTACTCGCCCCAAAACAAAAAATGCCCGCGAGGGCATTGAGACTTGCTTCAACGGCGCGGCGTAGGGCTTCGTTTGCCTCGCCCCAAAACAAAAAATGCCCGCGAGGGCATTGAGACTGAATAGAGCGACTCCGACCACCGCCACATCATTGTCGCCCCAAAACAAAAAATGCCCGCGAGGGCATTGAGACTGATGTGCATGATGCCGCTGGTTTCCATGCCGTCGTTCACCCCAAAACAAAAAATGCCCGCGAGGGCATTGAGACTTCAGCCAACTCCCGAGATGCCCAATGGAGCGGCAAGCCCCAAAACAAAAAATGCCCGCGAGGGCATTGAGACAAACCCTTGCTCCTGTACGATTGGCTCTCGAATATCATTACCCCAAAACAAAAAATGCCCGCGAGGGCATTGAGACGGTTGTAGAGCGGGCCTGCTCTGACAAATTTATGTCACCCCAAAACAAAAAATGCCCGCGAGGGCATTGAGACAGAAGCTGACAGGGGGTTGACCTTTGCTTTTGAGATGCCCCCCAAAACAAAAAAATGCCCGCGAGGGCATTGAGACAGAATCGATCCGGCTCGCTCACGCAGTATTTCAGCATGGCCCCAAAACAAAAAAATGCCCGCGAGGGCATTGAGACACAGCCCACACCACGCGCACAAAGACCAGACCCGACCCGCCCCAAAACAAAAAAATGCCCGCGAGGGCATTGAGACTCTACGACGAAGCCAGGGTACGCGCCGGCTGTATGCTCACCCCAAAACAAAAAAATGCCCGCGAGGGCATTGAGACCACCACCAACGCTCACGGGCCACGGCCCGGTCGTTGGCCCCAAAACAAAAAAATGCCCGCGAGGGCATTGAGACGGCTTTCGGGCCAGGCGGGGCAGGCTCGTGCTCCGTCTCTCCCCAAAACAAAAAAATGCCCGCGAGGGCATTGAGACTTACTCGACCAGGAGCGCTTCGAGATCCGTTAGTGACCCCAAAACAAAAAAATGCCCGCGAGGGCATTGAGACACCGCCATATTGACTCGCTACAATCGCCTTCACGCGAGACCCCCAAAACAAAAAAATGCCCGCGAGGGCATTGAGACAGAGTTGACCCCGCCACCGGCGCGACCGCCACAGGGAACACCCCAAAACAAAAAATGCCCTCGCGGGCATTGAGACAAATCAGTGCATGTCCCAATCCATCGCGTTCGCCGGTTCACCCCAAAACAAAAAATGCCCTCGCGGGCATTGAGACATCCCTGTTTCACCGCCCACCTTGCGCTTCTCTTCTCGCCCCCAAAACAAAAAATGCCCTCGCGGGCATTGAGACCCACACCAAACCCGCTGAGACAAAGCGGCGCACCAGCCCCAAAACAAAAAATGCCCTCGCGGGCATTGAGACTTTCTTAGAATGGACTATGTGGATATGCACAGATAAAGACCCCAAAACAAAAAATGCCCTCGCGGGCATTGAGACCCACACCAAACCCGCTGAGACAAAGCGGCGCACCAGCCCCAAAACAAAAAATGCCCTCGCGGGCATTGAGACTTTCTTAGAATGGACTATGTGGATATGCACAGATAAAGACCCCAAAACAAAAAATGCCCTCGCGGGCATTGAGACCCAGTCCTTAGAGGCCAGATATAGAGTCAAGGCCTCTAACCCCAAAACAAAAAATGCCCTCGCGGGCATTGAGACTCAGCAGACCTGGCACGACCCCGGTAAGGGCAAAACCCTCACCCCAAAACAAAAAATGCCCTCGCGGGCATTGAGACTGAGACATGGCCTGGATTTCTTCATCCGAGCCGTCCACCCCAAAACAAAAAATGCCCTCGCGGGCATTGAGACTCAATTTATTCAAAAGTCTGACACCGCTTTCCAAGTCGCCCCAAAACAAAAAATGCCCTCGCGGGCATTGAGACTCAATTTATTCAAAAGTCTGACACCGCTTTCCAAGTCGCCCCAAAACAAAAAATGCCCTCGCGGGCATTGAGACCTACCGTTTCCGTCGAATCTATACGGGCCGGTATGCTGTGACCCCAAAACAAAAAATGCCCTCGCGGGCATTGAGACGCACAGGATGAGCCAATGCCGCCAGGCGCGGTCATGGTCTGACCCCAAAACAAAAAATGCCCGCGAGGGCATTGAGACTCACCCTCACGGCACCGCTGACCAGCTTCGGCTAGCCAACCCCAAAACAAAAAATGCCCGCGAGGGCATTGAGACTCAGATACGACCTGCCAGCAGACGGTAGACTTCGTAAACCCCAAAACAAAAAATGCCCGCGAGGGCATTGAGACTCATGAGGCCTCCACTGTGCAACGGGTGAGCACGGTCTGACCCCAAAACAAAAAATGCCCGCGAGGGCATTGAGACTCATTACCGGAGTGGAGTTATTGGAGAAGTCTTTTGCTCGACCCCAAAACAAAAAATGCCCGCGAGGGCATTGAGACCGTACAACACCTCGTATCCCCAACTTTCTACCTCCCTCCCCCAAAACAAAAAATGCCCGCGAGGGCATTGAGACTGTAATGCCCAAGTGATTTACACCGAATGGCTGACTGACCCCAAAACAAAAAATGCCCGCGAGGGCATTGAGACCAAGCACTAACGGTCAATGACAATGAACCAGCTGAGGGCCCCAAAACAAAAAATGCCCGCGAGGGCATTGAGAC
>CAYSIV010000293.1:781-7841 GCA_964431175.1 uncultured Anaerolineales bacterium | reverse complement strand
AGGCTTCGGCCTCGTACCAGGTCACGCCGACGACGGGCAGGTTGGGCGCGTTCCATTTGGGGTCATCCCAAAAGAAAGGTTGGTGGCGTTTCTCAACCGGGCGGCCTGCCAGCCACCCGGCAACATTTTTGCGTGTCTCCTCGGAATAAATTGACAGGTCAGCGTCCAACTTTCCGGCGCGCCAGCGCCATCCGTCGTCACTCCAGTAGTCTTTGTTCTCGTAGCCTTTGGCTTCCCAGAAGAGACGGTATTCGGCGTTAGTGATGGGATATTTGCCGATGGTGAACTCGAAGACGAAGACGGCGTGCTGAGGCTTTTCGTCATCCCATGACTCGGCGTCTTGGGCTTTGAGGTTTTCGGCTTCTGCGTTGCTGGTGCCCATGCGGAAAGTGCCGGAGAGGATGGAAACCGGCTCTGGCACGATGACATTTATGCCAGAGATGAGGGTGGGAGAGAAACGCGGGTCGCCGACTGCGCCGAGAGCGAGGCCGAGCGGGCGGCGGAGGGTTGGTTCGAGTTGCAGATTGACGAGGCCGCTTTGCAAACGCGTGATGAGGTCAGCGCGGTTGGCCTGCGCCCGGTCGGGCGGAAAGTCGGCCTGCGCCAGCGCGGCGCGTTCCAGCGCGACAGTGCGCTCGGCGTCGTTGCCGCCCAGGTCACTGAGCAGTTTGATAAACTTATTGGCTTTGCCCGCGTGCAGATAGGCCAGCGAACCGGCGGCCAGCCGCGTCGCTTCCAGCCAGTTGTCGTCGAGCAAACGCCCGGTCAACGTGGCGGCCCAATCATCTTCCAATTCCTCGGCCAAATACAACCCGGCCAGATATTCTTGAAAGGTCTTGTGGGTGAAGAAGCCGAACTGCCCGCTGCGCTCCTCCAGCAACCCGCTGCGGTTCGCGGCGGCGATAAAGAACTCGCGCGCCTCGGCCGGGCCGCCCGGATATTCCGGCGGTCCGGCGACCGTCCATTCCAACAACTCCTCGGCGGTGGCGGCGTTTTGCCCGCGCCGGTACAACTCATAGGCGATGTGCTTGAGGCGGTCAATCCGGGTCTCTGTCGTCAGCCGCTCCCATTGTGGATAATCGGGCGCGTCGGTTTTGTGCTGTTTCTCGCTGGCCAACACGCGGGCCGCGCGGTGATAGAACTCAGCGCGTTGTCTGGGCAAGGTGCGCTGATTGTGGAAATACACCAGCACGAAGATGGCGGCCATCAGCGGCGTCCGGGCGAGGTCGCGCACGTTGTCGTCGCTGTGGTCAATGCTGTCGCTAAGCGCGGCGGCGTTGGGTTCGGCTTCCCCGGGCGCGTACACCGACTCGCACCAGTAGCGCGCCAGTTCGTCGCGCTGTTCGCGGCTGAGCGGCTGTACATCCAGCTTCTCGAAGTCGGCAAACTCTACTTCACCTTTGTAGGCCACCGTGCGCGAGGAGAGCAGATACCGGTTGTGCTGTGTGCCATAGCTAGTCACCAGCCCTTCGACAGCTTCGCGCACCTTCACCCGGTCAGCCGGGTTCACTTCATCCACGCCGTCGAGCAACAGCAAACAGCCGTGACGCAGATGGTGCTGAAAGAAACCGGCGGGCAGGTCGAAGACCCGGCCCGCGTGATGATGGCTGATGAATTCCACCAGCGTGGCAGGATTAATCTCGCGCAGGCTTTGCGGGTTGTGGCAGAAGCGCACAAAGTCGCGCAGGGCGATGAGCACGGGTAAGGGCTGGCCAACTGACTCAATCAGCGCCCGTTGTTCGGGCGACAATGCTTCATGCGCCAACTGGGCGCGGGCCGCTGTGACTCCCGCCCACTGTAATAGCGTGCTCTTTCCCGAACCGGCCGCGCCCACCAGCGCCAGCCGCGGCCAGCGCCTCAGCGCCTCGGCGAGCGTGATTTCACCCGCGCCCTCGCGTATCAACCCGGCCGCCTCTTCGGACTTGCCGCGGCGCATCTCGGCCCTCTCGCCGCTCGTGGAAAGTCGCAACGAAATGTAGGCTTTGTTGAATTCGGGCGGCCGCGCGCCGGCCACGTCCTCCAACCCGCGAAAGCTAAAGCGGCTGTGATAACTCTTGAACCATTCAAGATACGCGTGAGTGGCCTCGGCCAATGGGTCGGCTGGCGGGCGCGGCTGGCCGATTTTCTCGGTGTCCGCTTTGCCCTTGTCTTTCACGCGCTCCAACACGCCCGAAAGATATGCGGCCGCAAACACTGCCGCGATGCCAACAGCAACGATGCCAATCGTCCACAGGCCGTTTTGTTGCCACAGCGCCGCCAGCCAATCGGCCCAATCGCGCACGTCGCCCGGCGGCGCGAGGGAGACGGGTGTGGAAGTTGGGGCGGGTGTCTCGGTGGGCGGCGCAGTCTGCGCCAGCGCGTGCGCGGCGGCAAAGGGGAGCGCCAAAAACAGTAGAACGACCAGGAGCAAAAACGCGGCGCGAGGTTTACTCATGCCGCGAGTATAGAACGAAATGAACAATGGGGCAACGCGAAGCCAGGACTTTCCCAAAGTCGCCTTCGTGCCAACGTGGGAGCGGTTTGCAACCGCGACCGCGACCGCCGTAGAACAAGCGCAAATCGCGCGTGCAACGCGCTCCCACGCCTATTGCCTAAGTTTTGTCAATGGACTTTGGGAAGGCCCTCCAGCTTTCGTCGTTCGTCTGTCGCCCTTCGTCAGCTTTTGATGTTCACCCACACACTCTTCACTTCCGTATACAAGTTCAGCGCCTCCGGCCCCATCTCGCGGCCCCAGCCGCTTTGCTTGTAGCCGCCAAACGGGCTGGCCGGGTCGAAGTTGTTGTAGGTGTTGATCCAGATCGTGCCGGTGCGAATGGCGGCGGCGACACGGTGCGCCCGCCCCAGGTTTTCCGTCCACACCCCGCCGGCCAAACCGTAGTCCGAGTTGTTGGCGATGGCGATGGCCTGCTCTTCGCCGTCGAACGGAATGAGCGTGGCGACCGAGCCGAAGATTTCTTCGCGGACAATGGCCGACTCTTGATTCTCGATATTGAACACGGTTGGAGCGACGAAAAAGCCGGGCCGGTCCAGCCGGCTCCCGCCCGTCACCAGGGTTCCGCCCTCAGCCTTCCCTTTTTCCACGTAGCCCAGCACGCGCTCAAGTTGCTCTTCGCTCACCAGCGGCCCCATTTGCGTACCTTCGGCCAGCCCGTCGCCCACTTTTGTCTTTTGCGCCGCTTCGACGAGCAGAGCCTGAAATTGATCGAAGACACTGCGCTCAACCAGCACCCGGCTTCCGGCGGTGCAAAGCTGGCCCTGGTTGTAAAAGATTCCGGCGGTCACACCGCGCGCGGCCCGCTTGAGGTTGGCGTCGGCGAAGATGATGTTGGCGCTCTTGCCGCCGAGTTCGAGCGTCACCCGCTTGAGGTTGCCGACCGAGGCGGTCACAATCTTCTTGCCTACTTCGGTGGAGCCGGTGAAGCTGATCTTGTCAACGCCATTGTGAGCGGCCAGCGCCGCGCCGGTTCGCCCGTCGCCGGTCAACACGTTGAGCACACCCGGCGGCAGGCCAGCCTCGGTTGCCAGTTCGGCCAGGCGCAGAGCGGTGAGCGGAGTCTGTTCAGCGGGTTTGAGGATTACAGTATTGCCCATCGCCAGGGCGGGGGCAGCCTTCCAACTGGCGATTAGCAGAGGAAAGTTCCAGGGCACGATCGCGCCGACCACGCCGACCACGCCGACCGGTTCGCGCAGGGTGTAATTCAAAATCCCGGGCGTGGATACCGGCACTGTTTGACCGCCGTACTTCGTGGCCCAGCCGGCGTAATAACGAAAGTGCTCGGCAACCAGCGGCAGGTCGCCGCGACTGGACTCGAACAGCGGCTTGCCGTTGTCCATCATTTCGAGTTTTGCCAGCTCGTCGCGCTCCGCCGAGATCAACTCGCCAAGCTTGTAAATGATCTGGGCGCGTTTGGCGGGCGGCATGTTGACCCAGCCGGGTTGGGCGGCGCGAGCGGCCTGCACCGCTTGGTCAACATCCGACTCGTCGGCTTGAACGACGGTGGCCAGCGGCTGGCCGGTAGCCGGGTTCAATGTCTCAAATCGGTCGCCGCCGTCGGTCCATTCGCCGCCGATGAATAATTTGTGTCTCTCCCGTTTTTGACGGGATTTATGGGTGTCACCCTGAGCGAAGCGAAGGGTCTCTAGCTGGTTGCGCCGAGATTCTTCGCTTCGCTCAGAATGACAGGGGCGCTTTCCCGTTAAAGCCGGAAGAGCCTGATTTGTGTTCGCGTTCGAGGAAGGTGTTGAGATCGGACATCGCCATGATCTTGTAGGGGCGGGGTGACCCCGCCCCTACGGTAGGTTTTATTTCTTCTTCTTGGCCGCCTTTTTCTTGGCTGCTTTCTTCTTGGGTGCGGCTTTCTTCTTAGGCGCCGCCTTCTTTTTGGCGGGCGCTTTCTTCTTAGCGGCGGCCTTCTTCTTCGCCGCCGCTTTCTTCTTGGGGGCGGCTCGCTTCCTGGCCGGGGCCGGCGCGGCTGGCGCTGGCTCGGTCATGGGCATGGGGGCCGGGGCGGAGTCTGGCATCGCCGGCGCGGGCATGGGCGCCGGTTCGCCCGAGGGCATGGTGGTTTCATCCTGCCCGTCTGCCTTCATCGTCCAACCGAGGCCCAGCCGGTTCAGCGTGGCTTCGGTCGGGTTTCCGGTGGTTTTGTCCCAACCGGACATCTCGTAGTACGCGTCCTGTGCTTTGTTCATTTCATCCTCCGTGAGAGCTACGCCTGCGGTTGGGCCTTCGCCCTGCAGGGCTTTATAGAACTTCTTCGGCAGTTTGTCGGCTTGACGATCGATGCCTTCGCGGGCGTTGAAGGCCCGCAACATGTTGAGGCGGCGCTCGCCGACGGCCATCAATTCGTCCAACGAAAAATCGTTCCAGCCGGTCACGTTTTGAATAAGCTCGACCGACTCTTGCGGGCCGTAGAGCGTCCAGGCCGGACCCCACACAAATTGGCACAGGTCTGCCGAGTCGGTGAAGGAGTAGAAATGTTGGGTCTTCATGGCGAAGCGCACCTTCTCGTCGTCTAAGGAACGCGGGGCGAGAGTGTGATCAAAGCCCAACATCTTGAGGCGGCCCATATAGAGATCAGAGGCGCCCTCTTCAATCATCGGGTCATGCTCTGAGGATTGGTGATCGGCGCCGAAGGGCAGGACGGCATAGATCAGCACGAGACTGCGCTTGGCATGCGGCATGTGGGCCGGGGCCTCAGCGCCTTTGACGGTGATGAGGTAATCGTGGCCTTTCTCCAGTTTGTCCGCCGCCTTGCGCGAGCCGAGAGCCAGCACGTTGCCGAAGCCTTCGCGTTTGGCCAGCATTTCGGTGGCCTTGACCATGGCTTCGGCGTCGCCGAACTTGAGCGGAAAGCCAACCTCGGCTTCGGTGAGCACGCCGTTCTCGTAACACTCCATGGCCCAGGCCACCGTCGCGCCCGCGCCAATGGTGTCGAGGCCGTACTCATTGCAGACTTTGTTGGCGTAAGAGACGGCGTGCAGGTCGCTGACGCCGCAATAAGAGCCAAAAGTGGAGAGGGTTTCGTATTCGGGGCCGCCGGAGCGGGGCTCCACCTTGCGGCCGTTGAACTCGGTTTCGACGACGCGCTTGCAGTTGACGGTGCAGGCGTAGCAGGTGTCGCGCTCTTTGAGGATGGTTTCGGTCATTACTTCGCCGGAGATCGGCTCGAACCCTTCGAACTGACCGGCGTTGTAGTTGTAGGTGGGCAGAGTGCCCATAGAGTTCTGGAAGGAGAGCACCGAGGCCGTGCCGTGCATCTTGAGGCCGAGCACGTCACCGTTGCTTTCCAGGCCACCCGCGCCGGCCTTGGCCAGTTCGTTGATGGCTTTGGCGTTAGCAGTTGGCAGGCGTTTGCTCTTGCCGCGCACGGCCACTGCTTTGAGGTTCTTGCTCCCCATGACCGCGCCCAGGCCGGTGCGCCCGTTGGCCCGGTTGGCCATGTTGATGATGGCGGCCAGCGGCGACAGCTTTTCGCCCGACGGGCCGCACTGGGCCGCCTGGATTTTGTCATCGCCCAGTTCCTTCTTGAGCAGGTCGTCCACTTCGGAGGTCGTCTTGCCCCACAAATGGGAAGCGTCGCGCAATTCGGCTTCGGGCTGATGTCCGGCCCCGCCGTCGTGCAACCACAGGTAAACGGGTTTAGGCGACTTGCCCTTGACCACAAGGCCGTCGAACCCGGCAAACTTCATCTCGGCCGGAAAGAAGCCGCCACACTGCGAGTCGCCAATGCCGTCCACTAAGGGCGATTTCGCGTTAGCCGTCATGCGGCTCTGGCCGGAGATGGGCGCGCCGGTGAGGGCCGAGAGCATGAGGGTAAGAACGTTGTCCGGGCCGAGCGGGTCAGCCCCGGGCTTCATATCGCGCAGAATGTAGTACATTCCCATGGCCGAGCCGCCGAGGTACTTGCGGTAGAAACTTTCGGGCGGGGTTTCGGTAGTCAGTTGGCCGGTGGTCAGGTTCACGTGCAGAATTCGTTGGTTGTATCCGTTGGGCATATAGTTTCTCCGTGACGTATAATTGGTTTAGCTGTAGCAGAAAGGCAACGGCGATGAAACCGACTAAAACAAGATCAACTAATCCTAAAAACTCAAAGAAAAAACTTGTACGAGAAGTATACAGGGATGAACCTTATGAATACTACCCGCTTGGCAAGCACGTCGTGGCCGCGCCGGGCGTGTGTGGTGGGCGACCGACTTTCAAATATACACGCTTGGAAGTGAGCATTATTTTATCCCTAATCGCCGCAGGCGAAACGGTTGAGCAGGTCGTCCGGGCCTATTCGCGTAGCCGGCTCACCCCGGAAGCTGTATCAGAAGCAATTCGCCTGGCCGACAAGGCCCTTGCTCGCTCCGCGAAAGTTTTACAGCCAGTTTCATGATCGTCGTTGACGAGAACCTGCATGACCAGCGGCTGATGACGGCAATTGCTGGCTGGTATCGCGGGCAGGTCGTGTCAGTTACGACGTTGCGCCCTGGCTCCCTCATCAAGGACGAGGCTATTCCCGCTTTACTCCGCAAGGCCGCTCGGCCTACTTTCGTCACAATCAACACCGCCGAT
>CAYSIV010000293.1:0-771 GCA_964431175.1 uncultured Anaerolineales bacterium | reverse complement strand
TTGACGAGAACCTGCATGACCAGCGGCTGATGACGGCAATTGCTGGCTGGTATCACGGGCAGGCAGTTGCTTTGCCCAAAGAGCGCATCCGCGAAGTCCCCGCCTTTTTACAACGGTTGTTCCGCCTGCCCGGCTTCAAAACCAAAGCTCTGAGAATGGCGAAGGTGGTCCGCCTCTCTCCCAACTACATCGAATACTACGAATCGGATCGGAAGATCCAATCATTCTTGTGGCCCGGATAGCATGTCGAGGCCATTATACAAGATGGCCCACCTTAAGCAGTGAAGCTTGAGTGTTCAAGTCGCCGTCTCAGCTTTTAGACCCAGCCAGCCTTTCAAAAAGTCACGAGCAATTTTCCAGTCTAGCCAGTCCTCTTCCTCGACCATCACCGATTGCGCAACTCTCTTCTTTTGCTCTGGATCAAGGTGCCCGTTGACAAGCAAGGCGGAGCGCTCTATCAGGTATGCGCCAAACTGCTCGAACGGCATCCCGTGGCGTTTTTCCAGGGACGTAATCCGCGCCCGGTACTTGTCAATCTGACGCAGAATAAAGTCTAAGACAAGCTCGCGCACAGCATCTTCGGACGTAGCAAACGCTTGATGCCGAACGAGCGGCTCAGCGATGGCTGTAACGTCGTGGTCTGACATAGTTGGCGACTCCGTTCCTCTTTTTCCCCGCTTGATTGTACAAGATTACGCAGGGCTGAGTCAAAGTTTAATGTCTCTCCCGTTTTTGACGGGATTTATGGGTGTCACCCTGAGCGAAGCGAAG
>CAYSIV010000292.1:0-7846 GCA_964431175.1 uncultured Anaerolineales bacterium | reverse complement strand
CCTTTGTCGGCCAGAGCGTAGCCATCGGCCAACACTTGCGCGGCGAAGGCTTCGTTGAGTTCGATCAGATCGACATCCTTGAGCGTCCAGCCGATCTTGTCGAGCAGTTTGGGGATGGCCTGAGCCGGAGCAATGAACAGATACTTCGGGGCAACCGCCGCCTGAGCGTAACCGACAATCTTGGCCAGCGGCTTCTGGCCATGCTTCTCGGCATACTCGCGGCTGGCGACGACAACCGCCGCGCCGCCATCGTTCAAGCCGGGCGCGTTGCCTGCCGTCACCTTGCCGTTTTGTTGAAAGGCGGGCTTGAGCTTGGCCAGCGCTTCAAGCGATGTCTCGCGGCGCGGCGACTCGTCGGCGTCAAATATGGTTTGGCGGCCTTTGCTGTCGGTGAGAGTGACGGGCGCAATCTCGGTTTTGAACTTGCCCGCATCCTGGGCCACAATTGCCTTGCGGTGGCTCTCAAACGAGAGCCGATCCATCGCCTCGCGAGTCACTTCGTACTCGTTGGCAATAAACTCGGCGGCATCGCCCATCATCCACTCTTCGAGCGAGCACCACAGGCCGTCCTGAATGACGCTATCGAGCGTTTGCTGGTGCCCATAGCGAAAGCCCTGTCGCGCTTTGAGCAGGTATGGCGCGCCGCTCATGCTCTCCATACCGCCCGCGGCCAACAAGTGGGCATCGCCCGCGCGAATGGCCTGCGCCGCCATCATGATTGCCTTGAGGCCCGAACCGCAGGCTTTGTTCAGCGACGAGGCGCCGACCTCGTCGGGCAAACCGGCGGCCTTGGCCGCCCGGCGCGCCGGGGCTTGCCCCGACCCGGCGGCAATGACTTGCCCCATCAACACTTCTTCGATGTGAGACGGGTCAACCCCGGCGCGGGCGACGGCGGCTTTGAGGGCCGTCGCGCCTAACTGCGGCGCGTCTATATTCGCCAGCGCCCCGTTGAATTTGCCGATGGGCGTCCGCGCTCCGCTGAGAATCACGGCGTCTGTTGAATGTTTGTTGTTTCCGTTCGTAGACATGGGTTGGTTTCCTTACATGAGTTTCCGAGCACTGCGGGGCAAATGACCCGGTGAGAGATTTGTTTGAAGGATAGCGCGCTCCGGTTGCAGGCAAGTTACATTGCGGCTTGCCACAACGCGCGCAGGCGCTGGTAAGTTTGGGCGAGTTCCTCAGGGATAACGCGGGTGTTGGCCAGCGTGGACATGAAGTTGGTGTCGCCCGCCCAGCGCGGCACGATGTGCAAATGAACATGCCCCGGCACCCCGGCCCCGGCCGCCGCGCCAATGTTAATGCCAACGTTGAACGCGTGTGGGCTGTAGGCCTGGCGCAACAGGTTCAGGCATTTCTGGCTCAAGGTCATCATCTCGGTCAATGCCTCGGCTGGCAACTGCTCAATGCTTTCCGAGTGATCGAAAGGCACCACCATCAAATGCCCGTTGTTGTACGGATACAAATTCAGAATGACAAAACAATGCCGGCCGCGATGTAGAACCAGCTGGCGCTCGTCGTCGGCCGGCGTTGCAATTACGACGCAAAAAATACAGCCATCCGGCTTGGGTTGATCACTTTGCAGATACGACATGCGCCAGGGTGTCCACAAATATTCCATGTGTTTTGTGAGCATTTTACCAGATTTGATATACTACTCGCGATGTTGCCTCATCGCGTCTTTCGTTACGAGACGATCGGTTCGACCAACGATGAAGCCAAACGGCTGGCCCTGCTCGGCGAACCTGATGGCACACTGGTGGTGGCCGACTCGCAAACCTCTGGCCGGGGTCGGTCAGGGCGGCTCTGGGTCACGCCGCCGGGGGCGGCCATCGCCATGACTCTGATTCTGCGCCCGGCTATTCCGACATTTCAGCTGGCCCAAATCGCGCTTCTGGGCGGGCTGGCAGTGTTGGAAGGCATCGAGCAAGTCACCAGGCTGACGGCAAAACTTAAGTGGCCGAACGACGTGTTGATCGGGGGCAAGAAAGTGGCCGGGGTGTTGGCCGAGGCGGCCTTTACCGGGGACAAGTTAGAGTCGGTGGTGCTGGGAATCGGGGTCAATGTCAACGCCGGCCCTCCCCCTGATCTTAAGTTGGAGTACCCTGCCAGCTGTCTAGCCGTTGAGGCCGGTCAGCAGTTCGACCGCGAAGTTGTTATCGCGGCCGTCCTTTCAGCCTTTGATGCCCGTTATCCGCAACTTGGTACGGCGATGGTTGCCCGGGCCTGGGCCAAACACCTGGCTATGATTGGCAAAAACGTCATAGCCATCGGCCCCACCGAAACCATTATCGGCCGGCTGGAGGGCGTGACCGAGGCCGGGGCAATTGTGATCCGGCTTGAGACCGGCGAGATGCGGGCGGTGTTGGCGGGCGACGTTCGCCTGCGTGAACCGTAGGGGCGTAGGGCGCTGTGCCCTGCTTGCGCCATTTTCCTCACCGAAGTAAACTTAGGGTATCTTAGTCGCAGCCCAAACTGCCAATTTGGGCCACAAGACTGGATTTCAAAACAGTCTCTTAGGAAGATGGAGGAACCAAACCATGTTTGACGATCTCCGCTCCCGAAGCTCTTCACCCTTCGAGGACGACAACCCAGTAGAAGACAACGCGCTCCAAAACGAGCCGGCCAGACCGAAGCGAAAAAAGCAGCGCGGCTCTGGCGAAATCCCGATCATCGGCCTCACTGCCGCTCAGCGGCTGGTGCTCTCGATCATGCTGTTCTTGAACGTGGCCGTGCTGGGGTGCTTCTTGCTGTTGGCGCTGGAGCGGATCGTGCCGCGCTTCTGAAGCGGGGCAACCCACAGATTTGCCTCCACAGAAAAAAGGCGAGGCGGACTCTTACAAGAGTCCGCCTCGCCTTTGATTCTGATGATTGCCGGTTTTCTAAATAACCGGCAGTCGCTTCGAAGCAAAATATAGAATGCGGGCGACGGTCTGGGCGTAATCGAACCCGGCGGTGCGGGCCGAGCGGGCAAAGCCGCCCTCCAGCGTAATGTCCGGGTTGGAGTTCACGTCGAGGACGTAGGGAACGCCCTCGCGCACCCGGATGTCGATCCGGCCGTAGTCGCGCAAGTGCAAAGCCTTATAAGCCTCCTTAGCCGTCTTCTCAATCCGGGCCTTGAGTTCCGGCTCGATGGGGGCCGGGCAAACCACCGGGTTCAGGCGAAAGGCTTCGGTGTTCGGATCCCACTTGGCGTCGTAGGAAACGATGCGCTCATGGTAGTCGCTAAAGGCATTGAAGTCGAGCATGGCCAGCGGCAGAACCGAGAGCCGCCCGTTGCCCCAGAGCGAGACATTGAATTCAGGCCCGTCAATGAATTCCTCGACCAGGGCCGGTTGATGCCAGGTGTCCAACACATACTGCACCCGCTCTTCGAGTTGCTCCGGCGTGTCCACGATGGCATCGCGCGTAATGCCGTGCGAGCAATGCTCCAGCGCCGGTTTGACCAGGGCCGGGTAGCAGTTCCAGCCATCGCGGTCGGCAATGGTAAACACCCGGGCCAGTGGCGTGGAGACGTTATTCTTGAGCAGGTACTCTTTAGTCACTGTCTTATCGGTAGTGGCCATCAACGTCCAGGCATCGGCCCCGGTATAGGCGAAGCCCATCGACTCCAGCACCGGCGGGATTACATCGTAGGCATTGGGTTGCCCATCAAGTCCTTCGCACCAGTTGAAGACAACATGCTTGGCCGGGTCAAGGCCGATGAGGGGTTCGGCCACATCCGTGCGGACCGGGGCCAGCATTACTTCGTACCCCATCTCGATTAGGGCGCGCCTCATGCGCTTCATGGCTGTGTCCGACACTTCGGTGTCCCGGCTGTTCCAGTCCGACATTACGTTGTGCAAGATGACAGCTTTGAAATCGGGCCGGTCAATTTTTATTGAGCTTATATCTTCATCGTTCATCTCAGTTACTTTACCTTAGCGCGCAGGTAATTACGCGCTTCTGGTGTTTAGTCCTCCTGTGACTGCCATATCTTGAGATTGACTTTTCAATAACCCTTGCCCATAGTAGCAATTTTTTGATCGACAGTCAATGACTTAACCTTAAAATTGCAGATTGCCGATTTGAGATTTGAGGGTGAGAGGCGCCAGTCTACGATCTTGAATCAACAACTCGAAAGCTAAAGATGCACAAATCATCGCCGGGGCGATAGAAGTCTGTGATCTGCGCTTCGAGTTGGCATCCCATGCGCAGGTAAAACTTGCGAGCGCGTTCGTAATCTGGCGTACTGCTGGTCCAGATCATCAACAGCCGGCCACTGCTCTTCATCTCACTCACCACGCGCTCGAACAAGGCTCGCCCTACGCCCTGGCCGTGCGCCAAAGCTTCGGCCACGATCCAATACAAGTCAAATGTGCCTTCGGTCAGAGCCGTTGGCCCGTAGCAGGCGTAGCCCACCACGCGCTCGTCGCGCCTGGCTGAGAGGAAGTTGTAACCGGAGATTTTGGGATCGCGCAGATAGCCGTCGAACAGTTCCAGCGGCGTGGTCAGCTCATCGGCGTGAAAGTTCCCCGCGGCGTGGGTGATGCGTTCAACGTCGGCGCGTTCATAGGGAAGAGAGGGATAGATTTCGAGCATGAGGATGTAGGGGCGACATAACGCCGCCCCTACGAAATGCCGTGTCGGCGAACGGCGGCATCCAGAATGCGGTTGACGAGTTCGGCATGTTCGATCTTGATCGCGGCGGCTTCGATCACCAGGTCGCTGATGCCGGGCGCGAGGCCGGGGAGGGGGTTGATTTCGAGGACGTAGGGCTTGTAGTTGTCGTTCTCGTCGAGACGGAAGTCCACCCGCGAAACGTCGTAGCAACCGCAGACCCGGAAGACAGCGGCGGTGAGCCAATTCAGTTCTTCCACCTGCTTCGGCTCCAGCGGGGCCGGGCACAGGTAATTGAGTTGATCAGCCAGATCGGTCTTGAGACGGTTGCTGTACACCTCGTCGGACTCTTTGAAGGGCGAGAGGTCTACCTCCATCGGCGGCAGGAAGAGCAGGCCGCCAGCGCGAATGTCGTCAAGGTCGCCGGGCGTGCGGCGGCGGGTGCCATAGAGCCGTTGCGGCAGGCGGCGGGCGGCAAAACCAGAGATGTTCCCCACCAAACCGACGGTGACTTCTCGCCCGGCCACGTAGTGCTCCACCAGCGCCGTCTGTTTGTAAGTCTCAAACATGTGTTTCAATTGCTCACGAAGTTCTTTTTCATTATGAACGATGGACTGCGGGCCAATGCCGACGCTGGTGCCCTCTCGCGACGGTTTTACAAACAGCGGGTAGCTCATGTCGTCGTCGAGGGGCTCGTCCACGCGCTCGAAGGTCTGGAAAGCCGGAGTAGGCAATTCGTGCCACATCAGCAGGCGCTTGGTCATCGGCTTGTCGAGGCAGAGGGCCAGGGTGAGCACCTTGGAGCCGGTGTACGGAATGCGAAGCATCTCCAGCAAGGCCGGGACTTGCGCCTCACGCGAATCGCCGAAGTGCGCTTCGCAAATGTTGAAGCAGATGTCGGGCCGGTCGTCGCGCAATGTCTCTGGCAAGTTACTGTCGCCCTCATAAAACACCGGGTCGTGGCCGCCCTGACGAATGGCTTCCAGAAGCGCCCCGACAGTGGTCTCGGCGTCGAGGTCATCCCAATAATCGTCGCTCATCTCCGGGAACTTGGGCGCGTTCTTTTTGAGATTAGCGAGCAGGGCTACTTTCAACCGTCGTGACATGATGACCTCTCGAGGCGTGCTGGCGCGAAGCGCTGACAACGGGCCGGGCAGGTTTGCCGTTGACTTTGGGTTTCAAATTGAGGCGGGCGATGGCAGCCTCCATCACCGCCACGACCAAATCGGCGTGAGTCCAACCCTCGGCATAAGCGCAAAGCGACAGGTCAGAAATGGGCGTGATGCCGGGCAGGGCATTGATCTCCAGAATTTGCGGCTGGCGGGTGTACCGATCAAGCCGGAAGTCTACCCGGCTCATATCCTGCGACTGGGTATGGCGGAAGACTTCGAGAGTCAGGCGGCGGATCTCGGCGGCAGTGTCTTCGGGGATGGGCGCCGGGCACAGGCCATGATAAGCGTCGGCCAATTCTACCTTGAGCCTGTTGCTGTACACCGGCTCGGTTCCGGGCGGATATACGGTGTAGTCCACTTCGGAGATGGGGAAGAAATGGATACCCGCGTAATCGACTCCGGTTTGGCCGTCTTTTGGATACATGGCTTCCAACGGAATGGGAGCGTTGAGGGCCCAGAGTTCCAGGTTGCCCACCAGGCCGCAGGTCACATCGCGGCCATCCACGTATTGCTCCACCAGCACCGACTGATGATAGTGTTTGATCAGGTAGTCGGCGTACTCGCGCAGTTCAGCTTCGTTGTTGACGATGGACTTGCGGGTGATGCCCTTGCCCGTGCCTTCACGGTTGGGCTTGAGGAAGAGCGGAAAGCGCAGAGTCGGGTTGAGCGCATCGTCCGGGGTGAAGAATTCCTGAAAGCGGGGGGTGGGCAGGCCGTGATGGGCCAGCACCCGCTTGGTCATTGCTTTGTCGAGGGTGAGGGCCAGGCCGAGCACGCGGGCGGCGGTGTAAGGCATGCCGAGCATTTCAAGCAAGGCCGGCACTTGCGCCTCACGCGAGTCGCCGCGAAAGCCTTCGCAGGTGTTAAAGCAGATGTCGATCTCGTTGCGCTTGAGCCGGGAAGGCAAGGCCGCATCCCCTTCCATGGGGAAGACGGTGTGCCCGGCGGCGCGAAGCGCAGCGGCATAGGCCTTTACGTTCGTTTCGCTGTCAAGTTCGTCAAGGGCGTCAAGCGGGGCGTTCGGGTCGCGGGGGGCGTTTTCGGCGAGGTTGTAGAGGAGGGCGATTCGGAGGCCTCCCCTGCCCCGGCCCCGCTTGCGCGCCGGCGCGTCATCCTGAGCGAAGCGAAACGAAGTCGAAGGACGCAACAGGGGAGGGAGAGTAGAAAGCGGATCAGAGTTGTCAGAAGTAGTCACTATGAAATATCTCCATCAATCAGAGGAATGGTGTGTTCGTTTGAGTCGCCTTCGATGAGATCGGGAGCCTGGCCGATACCGAGCGGCTTCCACTTCTTGTCGTCGGCTTTGAGGCGGTGCGTGCCGCCGCCGCGATCGTGAACGTCATCGAATGTCTTCGGTTTGATGAACATCGCGTGGCCTTCGATGAGGCCCAACACGCCTTCCTGGCCCGGCTCGGGGCGCGGCAGAACTTTGGCCTCCAGCGGCGAGACGGCGTGGGGGTTGTAGTCCTCAGGCTCGGTGTAGGAGGTAATAAAGCCTTCGTAGTTGCGAAGGACGATTTTGCTGTGCCCTTGGGAGAGCACATAGTTGGGGCTGACCGGGATTTTGCCGCCGCCGCCGGGGGCATCGACGATGAACTGGGGCACAGCGTAGCCCGAGGTGTGGCCGCGCAGGCCTTCGATGATCTCAATGCCTTTGGCCACGCTGGTGCGGAAGTGCCCCGCGCCTTCGACCAGGTCGCATTGATACAAGTAGTAAGGCCGGACGCGCATCATCACCAGGTCGTGGACAAGTTTGCGCTGGATGTGAACCGAGTCGTTCACCCCGGCCAACAGCACCGACTGGTTGCCCAGCGGGATTCCGGCGCGGGTGAGGCGGTCGCAAGCGGCGGCCAATTCCGGCGTGATCTCGCTGGGGTGGTTGACATGGATATTCATCCAGAACGGGTGATATTTCTGGAGCATGTCGCACAACTCGGGCGTGACGCGCATGGGCAGGAAGACCGGGACGCGGGAGCCAATGCGAATGATCTCAAGGTGAGGGATGGCGCGCAGGCGGCTGATGATTTCTTCCAGCAGTTTGGGGGCCAGCACCAGCGGGTCGCCGCCAGAGAGCAGGA
>CAYSIV010000291.1:0-7849 GCA_964431175.1 uncultured Anaerolineales bacterium | reverse complement strand
CAGCTTGGCGATGACGAACGGGCGGAACAGTTCCAGGGCCATGATGCGCGGCAAGCCGCACTGGTGCAGTTTGAGCTTGGGGCCAACCACGATCACCGACCGGCCAGAATAATCCACGCGCTTGCCGAGCAGGTTGCGGCGGAAGCGGCCCTTCTTGCCTTTGAGCATGTCGCTGAGTGACTTGAGTTCGCGGCGGCCCCGGCGGGAGAGCGCCTTGCCGCGCTGGCTGTTGTCAATCAGCGAGTCCACCGCTTCCTGCAACATGCGTTTCTCGTTGCGCACAATCACATCCGGCGCGCCAAGTTCCAGCAGGCGCTTGAGGCGGTTATTGCGGTTGATGACGCGGCGATAGAGATCGTTGAGGTCGGACGTGGCGAAGCGGCCACCGTCCAACTGCACCATCGGGCGCAGGTCGGGTGGAATGACGGGCAGGATGGTGAGGATCATCCACTCCGGGCGGTTACCCGAGCGGCGGAGAGCCTCCACCACCTTGAGCCGTTTGATCGCCTTCTTTTTGCGTTGTTTGGACTTGGTGGTGCGGACTTCGTGCCACAACTCCTTGCCCATCTTGTCCAAATCCAGCGAACGCAGAATGTCGTGGAAGGCTTCGGCCCCCATGTCGGCTTTGAAGACCTGGCCCCACTTCTGTTTGAGTTCGCGGTATTTGCTTTCGCCGAGGAACATCATGTGGTATAGACCGACCAGTTCCTCGCGCTCTTTGTCAATATTTTTGCGGCTTCCCGCTGATACATCTTCGAGCGAGTTGCGAAGCTGGACGATCTGGTCTTCGGCTTCGGCCTTGACCTTTTCAATATCCATCTTCAACCCGTCAACTTTAGTGTCGCGCTTCTCCTTGAGGGCCGTTTCAATCTCACCCAGGCGCACCTGAACAGTCTTGTTGAGAGTGGTGAGGTGCTTGCGGGAGATGGTCTCGCCTTCGTCGGCGATCAGGGTCTTGGTCGGCTCAAAGTCGATCGGCTTACGAATGGTCGTGTCCATCTTGTCTTCGAGCGACTTCTGGACCTTCTGGCCTTCTTTCACCAGCGGTTCAACCTTCTCGGCGACATCAACTTCGTACTTCTCGTTGACGCCTTCAATCCTGGCCTTGAGGTCGTTGATCTTCTTATCGCGGGCGCCCTTGGCGGCGACGATCTTGGCATTGATGTCGTCGGCCTGCCGCTTCTCCTCGCGCTGAATTTCCTCATCCAGCCGTTTGAGCGCCTTCTGGCGGGCGTCTTCGTCTACGTGAGTGACAACGTACTGAGCGAAGTAGAGAACGCGATCCAGATTGCGGCGCGACACGTCGAGCAAGACCCCCAGATACGACGGCACCCGGCGGGTGTACCAGACGTGAGCTACGGGCGCGGCCAGTTCAATGTGCCCCATTCGTTCGCGGCGGACAGACGACCGTGTTACTTCCACGCCGCACTTGTCGCAGATGATGCCCTTGTAGCGGACGTTCTTATATTTGCCGCAGTAACATTGCCAATCTTTTGTCGGCCCAAAGATTGCTTCACAAAACAAACCATCTTTCTCGGGCCGTAGCCGCCGGTAGTTAATGGTCTCCGGCTTGAGGACCTCGCCATAAGACCACGATTTGATCTGGTCTGGCGAGGCTAAACTGATCTTGAGCGCGCGTAAACTTTTAGGTTCCACAAAGGCCTCCAAAATCAATAATCCAAATGCTGTTCATCGAACATTCGTGCTATGCGCTGGACAAAGCGAAATGAGCGCTTCGAGTTTCTTTTGCTCGAAGCGCTCTGTGTGCTTGGGGATAAGATTGGCTAAATTGTATTCGTAAACGCTTGGATGTCAATAGCCGATTTCCATTAAGACTTGATAAGAACTATCGCAATCCATCTATCAGATGAACCGTCATTTGAGGCGGCTCGATCTTGAGAATAACCGACTTGATGGCCGGGAGCAGAAGTTCACCATTTGGCCCGCTCACTGCATACACATCGTTGGCCCCGGTCTCTAAAATTTCGGCGACAACACCAAGTTCCTCGCCCTCATCAGTAACAACCTTCAGGCCAACAATTTGATGATGATAATACTCGCCTGGTTTGAGTGGGGTGGCATCGGCCAAAGCAACGGAGATGATCTGGCCTCGAAGAGCATCGGCGGTTATCCGGTCGTCGTAGCCTTCGATCTTGATCAGCAGTTGATTCCGGTGAAGCCGGCTCTTTTCCAGGGCATGCATTTCCCCAACAAACACCGTTTCCACTTCCGCCAGGTGCGTTGGCGAGTCGGTGTGAACCTGGAGCAAAAGCTCGCCACGAACACCGTGCGGGCGGAGCACTTTGCCAATCACTAAAAAGCGCGGCTCAGCGGGCGAGGCCTGACTCTGGCCACGCCGCCGGGTTGAGCGAGGCGCCGTTGAAGTCACTCGATTTCAAGTTGGACACGTTGCCGGTCGCGGGCGGCGGCAGTGCGCACCAGGGTCCGGATGGCATTGGCCACTTTGCCGCCTTTGCCAATGATGCGTCCCATGTCTTCTTCGGCCACGTGTAGTTGAAGGATGACCTGCCCGCCTTCGTCGATCTCTTTGACTTGGACTTGATCGGGATGGTCGGCCAGGGAGCGGGCGATGTAAGTGACGAGGTCTTTCATAAGAGAGTAGGCCACAGGCAGTTTACCGTAAGCAGTCAAGAGCACTGCCTTCTGCAAACTGCCTGTTGCCTTCTTGAAATACTAACTGGTGGCCGCCGCCGCCGCTTCCTTGGCTTTGGCTTTCTTGGACTTGCCCTTTGAAGCCGTGCCGGTGTTGTCATCGCGGCGGGTCTTCATATTCACCGTGCGGGTTGCCGCGCTGGCATCGGCCTCAGCCACCAGGGTTTCCAGTGGCTCGCCTTGGCGAAGCCGGGCCAGCCGATCCAGGGTGCCCATGTTTTTGAAGATGCGGGCCACTGGCTCAGAGGGCTGAGCGCCGTTCTTCAGATAGTGCAGGGCGCGGGCCTCATTTACTTTGATGTAGGCCGGCTCGGTGCGCGGATTGTACTCGCCCACCACTTCCAAAAAGCGGCCATCGCGCGGATGTTCCTGTTCGGCCACCACCAGACGGTAGACGGGCTGAGCTTTCGCGCCTTCACGGCGCAATCGGATACGAAGCATGTTGTCGAACTCCTCTTATTCTAAATCGGTTGCAATTGCTCTGTCGTCGCCGTTGGCGAGCACTCTCCCGGAGAGGTGGCTGAAGGAAGCCGCGAGAGATTGCCCATCAGGGCGGCGTAAGCTAACGGAAATTTCTAAATAGGTCCTGCATGCCCCGGCCTTTGTTCCGGCCGAGTTGCTTCATCATTTTCTGCATGTCGCGGAACTGCTTGACCAGTTGGTTGATCTCCTGCACCGAGGTGCCCGACCCGGCGGCGACGCGGCGCTTGCGGCTGGCGTTGAGCACCTGCGGGTTGTAACGCTCGTGAGGCGTCATCGAATTGATGATGGCCTCGGTGCGGCTGAGACTGCGATCCAAATCTTTCTGATCGATCTGGCCGGCCATCTGGCCCATGCCGGGAACCATCTCCAACAGTTGCCCCAACGGCCCCATCTTTTTGATTTGCCGCATCTGGTCACGGAAATCTTCCAGCGTAAACTCGCCGGAGGTCAACTTCTCTTGCGCCTTCAACACCTCCTGGGCGTCGAAAGCGGTCTGAGCTTTTTCGATCAGACCCAGCATGTCGCCCATGCCCAGGATGCGGCCACTCAGCCGTTCCGGGGCAAAGGCTTCGAGGCCGTCAATCTTCTCACTCGTGCCAAGGAACTTGATCGGCACGCCGGTCACGGCGCGCATGGAAATGGCCGCGCCCCCGCGAGCGTCGCCGTCCACCTTCGTCAGGATCAGGCCGGTCAGGCCGAGCTTCTTGTTGAAGCCGTCGGCGATACGGACTGCTTCCTGGCCCGTCATCGAGTCGGCCACCAGCAGAACTTCGTCCGGCGTCGTTCGCTCTTTGACCGCCAGCACTTCGGACATCATCATCGTGTCGATCTGCAAACGTCCGGCAGTGTCGAGGATGACGACGGTGTAGCCGACATCGGCGGCGTGCTTGACGGCTTTGGCGCACAGGTCGGCGGGCATTTCCGGCCCACTAAAGACTGGCACATCAATCTGCGCTCCGAGCGTTTTCAATTGGTCCGCCGCCGCCGGGCGATAGGGATCAGCGGCGACGAGCACCGGCTTGTAGCCCTGTGTTCGCAACCAGCGGGCCAGCTTGGCGGCCATCGTTGTTTTGCCTGCGCCCTGCAAGCCCACCAGCATGATCACCCGCGGCGGCTGGCCGCTCAAGTTGAGCTTGCCCGGTTCGCCCAGCGTAGCGATCAGTTCTTCATGAACGATCTTAATCACTTGCTGGCCGGGGTTGAGCGCCCGCGACACTTCAGCGCCAATAGCCCGCTCGCGCACTCGCGCCAGAAATTCCTTGACAACGGTGAAGTTAACGTCCGCTTCCAACAGGGCCAGGCGCACTTCGCGCAAGGCGGTATCCACGTCGGCTTCGCTGAGCTTGCCGCGCCGCGAGATTTCTTTGAAGACGTTTTGCAGCTTGTCGCTAAGGTTTTTGAACATGAATTGACGCAATAAAACGGGGCAAAGGCCCCGTTGGCGAGACGGGATTGTAACGTGAGCTAAATCATAAGTCAAGCGGCCTGCTAATCACGCTGACTACGGACCGGCCCACTTTTTTGGAGAAACCGTCTCAGTCCTGGACAACTCTGACCGGGAGACGGATCGTGAAGGTAGAACCTTCACCCAGCTTACTTTCGACAAGTATCTCCCCGCCCATCATCTTGCAGAATCGCTGGCTGATGGCTAACCCCAGCCCGGTGCCTCCGTAGCGGCGGGTGGTGGACGTATCGGCCTGGGTGAACGGCTGGAACAGCCGGCCAATCTGTTCGGGCGTCATGCCAATGCCAGAGTCGGCGACGATGAAGGTAAGCCAGCCGCCGTTTTGTTCTATTGAAATTGAAAAGGTGACGGAGCCGTTGGCGGCAAATTTGGCGGCATTGGTAAGGACGTTGATCAATGCCTGTCGCACTTTGGTGATATCGGTTGTCATGAGGCCAAGGTCGTCAGGCTGGCGCACGATCAGAGTCACGTTGTTCTTTTGCGCCAACGGCTGAACCGTCGTCACGACTTCCTCAACCAGATACCTGACCTCGAATTCTTCCAGATAGAGATCCATCCGCCCGGCTTCAATCTTCGAGATGTCGAGGATGTCGTTAATCAGGCCGAGTAAGTGTTTACCGGAATTGCGAATTTTTTGCAGGTCAGCGATGAGTTGATCTGGCTTTATCTCCGGCGCTTCTTCGGTCAGCATTTCGCTGTAGCCAATGATGGCATTGAGTGGCGTGCGAAGCTCGTGGCTCATGTTCGCCAGAAACGCCGACTTGGCCCGGTTGGCGTCCTCGGCCGCTTCTTTGGCTTTGAGTAATTCGGCTTGAGCGCGCTGGCGCTCGGCCAGGGCGGCCTGCGTTTGCTCCAGCAGGCGGGCATTGGCAACGGCGCTGGCAATTTGCCCGGCTATGGTTTCGGCCAGAGTCACTTCGGCCTGAGTGAACTCGCGCCCCGGTTCAGTGGTAATAATGCCCGCCGTGCCCATCACCAGGCCGCCCGCCACCAGCGGCACGACCATCAGGGAGTGGACATTGAGCGCCCGCATCGTATCGCGAATCGGGGCAACCGCCGGATTGTTTTGCGCATCGGCAACGACAAATGTTCTGCCGGTGGCAATGGCTTGCTCGGCGGATGGATTGCCGACGACCGGGATGTCGATGCCGACGGTGCTGGGGAAGTCGGGTGTTGACGAGTAGGAAGCGATGACGGTGAGTTTGATCTGATCGTCGTCGAGTAGAGCGATGCCGCAGTTGGTGGCTTTGAAAATCTCCACCATTTCGCGGGCTGTTGTTTGCAGGCGCGACTCCACGTCGAAGACCGAGGTAATTTCGCCAACGATGCGATTGAGGGCGGCAAGTTCTTCACTACGTTTGAGGATTTCGCGCTCACTCAGTTTGTGGGCGGTGATGTCGTGCAGGACGATGATGCGGCCCATGTGACTGCCGCGCCCGGTAACAGGCGAGATTCGCAGCTCATAGAAACGTTGGGCCACGCCGCCGCCGAGAGTGATCTCGCTCTGGCCGGCCATTACATTGCGGTAGTTCTCAATCAGGTCGGGCCGGTCCCCAACGACAGCCGCCGCCTGCTGGCCAATGACTTCTTGCGCCGGGCGGTTGAACACCCGTTGGGCCGCCGGGTTCAAGTCCACAATGCGGTTCTGGGCGTCCAATACAAACACGGCGTCGGGCATACTCTGGACGATGGCCTCGCGAGCCATGGGCACAATATCCAGCATACGATAACGAAAGATGGCAAAAGCAAACGCCACTCCGCTGAGGGTGAAAGCGATTGGCGTGAGATCAAGAAATGGCACTGGCCCGAGCCGGAAGACATACATGATGCTGGCCGCCCAGGGCCCGAACACGCCAATGATGAGGATGACGGCCTGTCGCTGATAAACCTGTGGCGAACGGACGGTGTCGATGATGAGCAGGACTGTGCCCGTCAGAACAAGAGCGTAGTTGTAGACGACCACGCTCCAGAACCAGAGATTGTTGTTGAGTTCAACGGCCGGCACAAAAGGCCGGGCGAGATCAACGCCTTTGTAGCTCCACATGAGGTGGTGAAAGTCATTCGTCCAGAGAATCAGCCAGGTGAGGACAGGATGGATGAAAAGCAGAGCCAGATTGCGGCGGGTGAGCCACGCCTCGCGGTTGGTATATTTTATGGCGAACGTGAGCCAGCCAACCGGAACGGTGACCACGCCGAAATACAAGATTTTGATCCAGAAGAGTTGCGTTGGAATGTCGGGGGTGACGAGCAGGATGGCGTTAAATATCGTCCAAACCAGGATCGCGGCCATGAAGAAGATGAAGGGCCTGGCCGCGCCGGCCGCCCGCCGCCTGGCAACGACGATGAGGCCGGCCGCGACAAGGGCTGAGACGAGAGAAGGGAGGGCATAAGGGTTGTACTGCCAGTTCACGGCTTCAGATTGTAAGCCAATTTGGGAGATGGTGCTATCACTTTGGTTTCGTGCATGTATAAACTAAGACCACTGGTACCTTCCAAGCGTTCCGTAAACCGACCTTGAGGTTTATAACTTCTGGGGTCGGATACCCTTCTTCCTCTTCATACTGAAATCCCGCTTTTTGCAGGCAACTCCTGTAGGCCTCCAGGGTTCTGATTACAACCGGCAACCGCAGACTGCCAGAGCCGGGCATCGTTAGCACCCCGTCTGGCGTTGCTTTCAGCAACCTCCTTTTTTGCAAACTGCTAATAAAGTCCGGATGAGTTACCGCAATAAGCAATAGGCCATTGCCGGATAAAACGCGGCCACATTCTTTGAGCGCGTTTCTAAAGTCGCGCGAAGACACTTCGTTGAAGACCATTGAGGCCAGGATTAAATCAAACTGGCTGTCAGCAAAGGGAAAAGGTTTGCCAACTTCCAGGCTCTGATACTCGGCGCCGGGAATCCTAAAATGCCGCTTAGCAAATTCGAGCAGCCGCTTGGACTGGTCGGTCACTGTAATTCTCGAAGGCACTTGGCTCGAGAAACGGCGCAACGCCAAAGGCAAAAAATAACCATTACCCGCTCCCAGTTCTAGAATGGAGCGATTGTTAAGTCCGGAAAGCTTCTCTAAAAGAATATTATTCAGGACCAGCTCTTTGAAAGCGTCACCTTGATCGCCAGTAGTTTCGTGCCAATGTTTCGCGATGTTATCGTAGTAAGCCATTGAAGAATGCGCCTCTATAGCGGTTTCCTTTTTGATTTACGGTTGTGGCGGCAGTTGTACTGCCGCC
>CAYSIV010000290.1:3408-7883 GCA_964431175.1 uncultured Anaerolineales bacterium | reverse complement strand
CGCTTATGAGGCGCTATAAGTTGGGCCGTAATGAGAAGCCTTGGCGAGTCTTTTTGTCACCCAGGTATCCATCGCACTTTTAGTATTCCATCACCTTCATGTGCTTTGAATTCGCCTTTTGGGCGAATAGAAGTTTTTGGGTTGTTCTTCAGTCTTGTTTCGAGAAGAACAAGTCTTTGGTCTCGGCGGTCACTTCCACCCAATCATCTTCCAGCCGGGTCTCGGTGTGCGTGTCGACGCGGCGGGTTGCGCCAAAGCGGGCGACCGTGGGCGAGAGATGGCAGCGAATTTTGACCGCCCGCCACCTGCGGCTGGCAAACTTGATCGGCAGAACTTCGGCAGTGCCCGGCTCCACTCGCTCCGGCCGGATTCAAACGATTATCGGTCAACTTTCTCGCCGGGGCGTTGATATCATGCTTCGGCTTCAATTTGTGCTTCCGGTGAACATCCCGGCTGGCACGACCACGGCCACCCTCGATCTCGACTGGCTACGCAAGTGGGAAAAGTTCCTCACCAACGATCTTGACATGACCGACTGCGATCTGACCGGCGCGCTTGTTTGCAGAGGAGAGAGCCTTTCGACTCTCCCCGATTTTGGTCTGGTTGTCCAGCGATTGAAATCGCGGCAACACGCGAAGCGGGCGAAGTCGGCCTGCGCCGACTTCAGTTAGGGCAGTAACCCGCGAAGGCGGGTTTGGCTTTGTGTTGGCGCACGCGAAGCGTCTAACTGCCATTGTCTCTCGGATACGACCCCAACACCCTCATCGTCGTTGCAATCTCCCGCAGGTGGTCGAGAGCGCGCGTCGTCACCGGCTCGGCAATGTTGCCGGCGAAGTCGAGATAAAACGAATACTCCCACGTCTTGCCGGGGATGGGCCGCGACTCGATCTTGGTCAGGTCGAGGTCGCGCAGGGCAAAGACGCTCAGGGCCTTGAACAAGGCGCCAGGCGTGTTGCGCAAGCTAAAGACAATCGAGGTCTTCATGGGCGCATCCTGAACGGAGCCGCCAGTGCTTGATGACGGCATAGTCGAAGGATGGCGGCTGAGGATGAGGAAGCGGGTGAAGTTGGCGGCGTCGTCTTCAATGCCTTCTTCCAGGATCTGCATCTCATACACTTCGGCGGCCCGCCGCGAAGCGATGGCCGCTGTGTCACGCTTGCCAGATTCTTTGAGAAGCTTTACCGAACCGGCGGTGTCGTAAGCGGCTTCAATCGTCACGCCCAGCCGCTTGAGATAATGCTCGCACTGGGCCAAAGCCTGCGGGTGCGAAGTGACCTGCCGCACCTCGGCCAGGGACACGCCGGGGTGAGCGATGAGGCAGTGTTTGACCCGGAAGATTTTTTCGCCGACGATGTGCAGGCTGTGCCTGAGCAAAAGGTCGTAGTTGCGATGAATGCTCCCGGCCAGCGAGTTCTCAATGGGGATGGCGCCGCGCTCCACTGCGCCCGACTCGACGCGCTCGAATACCTCGTCGAAGGTGGGGCAGGGAACCGGCTCGATGCTCTCGCCGAAGTAAGCAATCGCGGCGGCCTCTGAATATGCGCCGCGCTCGCCTTGAAAAGCAACCCTCATATTTTTAACTGCAAAGGCGCGAAGGGCGCAAAGAAATTCAAGAAAGAATTCTTAGCGTCCTTGGTGCCTTCGCGGTGAAATAGGTTGGCGCTAAGCCGATGCCGTCTCTCGCACCGGCACTGCCGCCGCAGTGTTCACGTAAGCCAACCACTCGTTCGAGCGCGGATGCTTGCCGCGAATGACGTCGTGAAAGGCTTGCTGGATGGCGCGGGTGATGGGGCCGGTACTACCGGAGCCGATGGTGCGGAAGTCAATCTCACGCAGGGCAATGCATTCCGCCGCCGTGCCACACACAAACACCTCGTCGGCGACGTAGAGTTGGTCGCGCGAGACCGGGCACTCGATCACGTCGTAGCCCAAATCCTGAGCCAGGGCGATCAGCGAGTCGCGGGTGATGCCTTCGAGTTGTGGGGCCAGGCTCGGCGCGTAAACCTTGCCGCCGCGCACCATGAACAGGTTCTCGCCAGTGCACTCGGCCACATAACCCTGCGGGTCGAGCATGATGGCTTCGTCAAAGCCGAGTCGCACGGACTCGGTGCGGGCCAGCACGCTGTTGGCATAGTTGCCGGTGACTTTGGCCTTGGTCATCATCACGTTGGGGTGATGACGGGTGAAGGAGGCAATGTTGGCGCGGATGCCTTTCTCCAATGCTTCCGGGCCATGATACTGGTTCCACTCCCACACGGCGATGCCCACCGCCGGCTTGCCGCCGTCGATGTTCAGGTTCCAGCCGCCGCCGGTGAGGTAAATCAATGGCCGGATATAACAATCGGCGAAACCGTTGGCGGCCACCGTGAGTTTGATGGCTTCAGCCAAGTCGTCAGCGGTGTAGGGTAGTTCACGAAAGCCAAGTATCTTAGCCGAGTTCACCAGCCGCTCGGCGTGCTCCTTCAGGCGGAACAATGCCGGGCCGTTGTCGGTGGCGTAACTGCGGATGCCCTCGAACACGCCAATGCCATAATGCAATGCTGGAGTCAAAAAATGCAGAGTCGCTTTTTCGTACTCCACCAGCTCGCCGTTCATCCAAATGAATTTTGATTCCATGCCCATAATGGTTTCTCCTTCGTAATGATTACGGGTTGCTCAAACGTCAAACGTGAAACGACCAATGACGTTTGTCGCCTCACACTTACAATCGGCGAATGATTTCGTCCGCCATTTCTTTTGTAGATAGCTTCCCGCCCAGATCGGCGGTGCGACAACCGTCGGTGATGGCCGAGTCCACCGCCGTCTCAACAGCGGCGGCTTCTTTCTCTAAATGAAGCGAATGTCTTAGCAAGAGGGCCGCACTCAAAATCGTGCCAACCGGGTTGGCGATCCTCTTGCCGGCAATGTCCGGGGCCGAGCCGTGAATCGGCTCGTAGAGGCCGGGGCCGCCGTCACCCAGCGACGCCGACGGCAACATCCCCATCGAGCCGCACAGCACCGAAGCCTCGTCGGTGAGGATGTCGCCGAACATGTTTTCGGTGACGAGCACATCGAAGCTGGCCGGGGCATTGATGAGGCGCATGGCCGCCGTGTCCACAAGAACGTGCTCGAAAGTGATGTCGGCGTGCTCGGCGGCAATGCCGCTGGCAACCTGCCGCCACAGGCGGCTCGACTCCAGGATGTTGGCCTTGTCCACCGACGACACTTTTTTGCGCCGGCCGTAGGCAAGCCGGAAGGCCAGGTTAATCACGCGCTCAATTTCGTAGTCGTAATACTCTAAGGTGTCAACGGCGCGCACGTGGCCGCCTGCGGCTTTTTCGCGCGCCTTGTGGCCGAAGTATAGCCCGCCCGTCAACTCGCGAATAACCAGCACATCTACCCCTTTGAGCTTTTCCGGTTTTAGCGGCGACGAGTCGAACAGGGCGGGGTGCGGCTTGGCCGGGCGCAAGTTGGCAAACACGCCCAGCCCTTTTCGCAAAGCCAGAATCCCCTGCTCGGGGCGAACCTTGGCGTTGGGGTCGTCCCACTTGGGGCCGCCCACCGCGCCGAGTAGAACTGCATCCGAGGCTTTGCAATCGGCCAGCGCCTCGTCGGTCAGCGGCACGCCGTGTTTATCAATCGAGCAACCGCCCATCAATCGTTCGCTGTACGAAAAGTCGTGGCCGAACTTATCGGCAATGATGTCCAACAGACGCACCGCCTCGGCCACGACTTCCGGGCCAATGCCATCGCCGGGGATGGTGATGATATTAGCTTTCAAGGATTCCTCTTCTTCTCTGACAAGATGACAAGATGAAGAGGTGCTCCGCAACATCAGGTCACCTTGCCATATCGCCGCCCAGGCGCCATATCACAATCACATTCTTACGGCACCGTATATACCCCTATCTTGAGTCTTTGATCCAACCTGTTCCCGGTGGTCGGGTCGTAAAGGCCGGCGAATAAGTAGTATTTACCTGCCGGCAAGGGCGCAAATTTGCGTGGATCAAGAATGAACTCGCCCAATAACCAGCCCAGCGTAGGCCGATCTCCGTTTGCCGGTATAGCATCTGACTGAGCCACAATGTTCCCAGCCTCATCTTCAATGTGAACAAAAGCCGTCAGGTTGATGTTCGGCGTATTGAGCGCATGCCACACTAAATTGAGTGTCCAATCTTGGATGGTGGTCGTAATTGTATAGCCGTTCAGTTCAATCACGCCGCCGAAGCGAATGCCCGTCAAAGGATGATCGCTCGTGGGTTCAGTGAAGGTGCGGTTAATTGGCTTAACTTCAATGAGATTGAGTTTGAAGGATTGGCGGGGCGCTTGATTGAGTTGCAGCACAAACTGGTAGTATCCTGCGGCCTCGGCCGGCACATACGTCGGGACGACGAAACGCAATACGTCGCCGGGTCGCCATTGCGAGGTAGGCAGATAGGGCGTGAAGAGATTAAAAGATAAGTCGGCAGGGGTAGCCTCATCGACGTGGAAGAAGA
>CAYSIV010000290.1:0-3398 GCA_964431175.1 uncultured Anaerolineales bacterium | reverse complement strand
GAAGAGACTGATAAAGACTTGTTCACCTGGCCGGGCCTGGTCGCGGTCGATATCATAGCCGATTAGGGAAAATGGCCCGAAGTCATATTGACCGCGGACGGGCGCACCCATTTTCTTAAACGAGATTGGTTGAGTCGGTCGGAGAACTTCAAAAGTGCCAACTATAAGCCGAGTGCCGAGGGGCTGACCGCGCGAATCGAGGAACGATTCAGGTTGGGATGTAGCTTGATTGATGAGAGAAGCGGTGAGGGTGTAAGCGCCAGGTGGGGTGGCGGCGCGAATGGTTTGAGAAAAGGTTACGTCAGTGAAAATGGATTGAATAGACAAGTCGAATAGATCCTGGCTTTGACTGACAAGCGAACCATCAGGACCGAGAACGTCAAATCGTAGGGCGTATTGCTTAGCCAGAGGCATGGCCGGGGCAATTAGATGCAGGGTCAGGTCAAAAGGTGCCGCCGGGGTTGCAGTGAGCGGATACTCGACTGACAGCCAATTAATACCACCGGGGATAGTAGCGTCGAGTCGGCGATACACGTGATCGGGAATCGTATAGGGACGGGCCAGCAATTCAGGTGTGCGATAGATGGAGAAGAGCTTGGAACCGGCAAAAACGTTTTCAATAGTGAGTGACGTGCCAGCCGGAACTTTCATGAGCCACTCTGTCTGATGAGACGGATCTAAAATCAGGGCAAAGGGTGGGGTAAGGGTCGCCTCGGCGGAGAGGGTTTTGAAGAATGGATATTTGTCCGGTTCCGTAGCGGCGATGAAGTAGTGTACCTCACCTTGCAGCCACATACCCGGTTGGATCCAAAGAGTGAAGGGAGGCGGAATAAGAGGTTTGGCGGCGATATTATCCGCCGTCCATCCGGCGTTTAAGAGTTGGTTAGCGTGGAGGGGGAGAGCAGTTTCTCGGCCATCAAAGGAAACGAAAACTTGAGCGGAGGACAGAAAATTAGAAAGAAAATAGTCAGTATAAGTGGCGCGAATGGATAGGAGCAAAATACTGCTGGTAATTATAAGGCTGGCAAACCGTCCATAAGCGCGGGCCAAGCCAACCTGGACTGCGTCCAGGCCAATGGCGGGCCAGATAAATAAGACGGCCAGGATCCCTGTTGTTCGAAGGAAGTGAGGAGATTCTCCACTGAAATAGCTGGGCGCTAAGAAAATAATCAGCCAGGAAAGGCCTAATAATCCTAATAAGAAAGTTTTTTTTCTGAGCAATGGAATTGCCAAGCCGATGATGAATGGCAAAGCCATAGCAGTATCAAACACTGGGCGATCCGGGATGTTATGCCGCGGATTACGATCACCACGAACCGTGAACATTCCAGCCATTACGCCGACTTGCGAGATTAGAAACTGCTTGGTTTTTTCGGGGCCTTGATCGAAAATTTGCCTAGCCACATC
The DNA here is from genome assembly GCA_964431175.1 of uncultured Anaerolineales bacterium. Classification (GTDB taxonomy): domain Bacteria; phylum Chloroflexota; class Anaerolineae; order Anaerolineales; family VGOW01; genus VGOW01. Next base: position 1,991 of record CAYSIV010000290.1, on the reverse strand, counting down.
GGAAGTTCGATTGGTTGAAGCATTAGGATGTTGAACATAATAAATCAGCAGGGGGGCAGCGACCACAAGCATCACAATATTGCAGACAAGAATGCCACGCCAGCGGTGGACAACTTGAGCGAAGTGAAAGATCAAGCTGAGGATCAAAATCGCAATAATAGCCAAAGGGATAAACAGACTGGGCAAGTAGGTATAGTAGGTAATGCCTAACAACGCGCCGGTGGCAATCCAATGGCGCAGGCGGCCGGTTTTTACAGCGGCAGCCCCCTGCCAGACTGCCAGATTCAGAAACATAGGGAAGATGCTCACTCGAGTTCCGAGTCGATTAATGCGAAGAGTTAGGACAGTGGTGCCAGCAATCAGCCCAGTCAGCCAACCAACCCGATGGCCAAAAATTGTTTCAGCTGTTTTCATGGCTCCATAGACAATCCCTATCACTGCGACACCGGCAGCCAACCGAATCGCAGGCGCCGTAGGGCCGAACAGCCATAGCATACCCGCAACCATGTAAGCAAACAACGGCTGCCGGCCAGTATTGTTCTCCAGAAAAATCGGGCGCGCCCCTTGATAGAGAATCTTCTCCGCGTCGAATCCTTCGATTGCCTCATCGGTATGGATAGCACTCGGTAGCGCTTCAATTCGCCATAGCGACATATAGCAAGCGAGAACCATAATGCTTAAAGTAATAAAGCGCCGAGATATTGTATTATTGGCAAAATAAGAACGCAGAGTAGCGAGGGTCATGAAAGTAGACAGACGTAACGGTTGCGATTTCGTAATTACCTGTTTTTCGCTACTTTGGCTGTGGATAGCCAAGCGCAAACATGATCCACCCTATGTGGTGTTGTAGCCCATGCGTTTCACGCCAAATATGGCAATTCTCATTGCGTCCAAACCACCTGCGGTGAGGCAACGGAAAATAGGTAATTGGGCTAGTAGACAGGTATTGAGAAAACCGCATGCTTATAGCAGATTGCTAATCAATTGATGGCATATCCACAATGAGCAAACCACCCCTGAACATCTTGCGGTGTAATCGCCAGCAAGGCTTGCTTGAGCGCCTCAATCAAATCCGGGAATGTTCGCGCCTTGAGGCGACGCAAGATCGTCTTAACTTTCGACCACGCCAATTCAATCGGATTGAAGTCGGGCGAGTAAGGCGGCAGATAGATCAAGTGCGCGCCACAGGCCTCAATCAGCGCCTCAATCCCCGCGACCTTGTGGGCCGAGACGCGAAGCGTGTCCATGACCAAGACATCCCCGGCCTTGAGGGTCGGGGCGACACATTGCTCGATGTAACCATGAAAGATATTGCCATTGACGGCACCCGGCCAGACCAAGGGCGCTGTGATACCAGTCCAGCCGATCACCGCCAAGGTGGTAGTTTGGGGTCCCGAAGGCTGCGGCGTACTATCCACCACTCGTTGCTCGGGTGCCGCGCGCCCGTACAACCGCGTCAGGCTCAGATTCACGCTGGATTCATCGAGAAATTTGAATCGTTCAACTTCCCGCGTCGCGACGTCTTTCTTAAACAAAGTTCGCTTCCGTTTCACGCGCGGCGTGTCCCGCTGGTTGGCATGAAGCGACTTTTTTTTTTAGCGGCAACTTCAGCCGCGCTAACTCGCGACACATCAGACTCGGGTCAGACTTGATTTTACTTTTTTGTTCCACGCGTTCGCACAATTCCTGCAAGGTTGCGTCCGGTTGCTCTTTCACGGCGGCGCGAATCACCGCTTCGGCAGCAGCCAACTTGCGTGGCACCCCTCCCGCAGGGGGCAGAGGCGCACAACTGTCAGTCGCCCGTTTCCGGGCCAGCCAGCGCTCGACCGATGGCTCGCTTACCTTATATCGTCGCGCGGCTTCAGGGATATTGCATGTGCCGCTCTCGACACTCTTTACTACTCGTTCGCGGAGGTCTGTTGAATATGCTTGCATACTATAGCTTGACAATGTTAGATTAGACAGGTGTTCTACTCTCGATAAAATCCGGA
>CAYSIV010000289.1:2737-7894 GCA_964431175.1 uncultured Anaerolineales bacterium | reverse complement strand
TAGTCGCCTTCGGCGCCGCCTCCAGCGGCACCAGCGGCACCGCCGACCCGGGCGCCACCAGCATCACCTGGAGCCACACGACCGGGGCGGGCGTCAACAGGCTTCTAATCGTTGGCGTCTCCATCAACCTCCGCACCAGCGCGGACTTCGAGCGGGTATCGACCGTGACCTACGGCGGCGCGCCACTAACCTTCATCGGGTCGCAGAATGAGGCCGGTGACGACCAGGCCCGCATCGAGATGTGGCGGCTGCTGTCGCCGCCGGTGGGGACCGCCAGCGTCGTCGTCACCCTGGCCGCCAACGGCTTCGGCAGCACCCGCTTCGCGGCCGGCGCCGCCACCTTCAATAACGTGAACCAGAGCACGCCCCTGGGAACATTCGCCTCGGCCCAAGGCACCGGCACGGGCCCGTCCGTGGTCGCCGCCAGCGCCGCCGGCAACATGGTTGTCGATACCTTGGGCAACGTCAATAGTTTCATTACTATTGGGTCCGAGAGTGTGGGCGGAGGCCAGACCAGCCGCTGGAGCAACGGGACTGCAGCCGCTGGATCCGATGACGTCCGGAGCGCCGGCAGCACCGAGGCCGGCGCCGCCAGCGTTACGATGTCCTGGACGCTGGGCCTCAGCAATCCCTGGGCCATCGGCGCCGTCTCCGTCCAGGCCGGGTGCGGCACACCCACGCCCACTCCCACGGCCACGGTTACGCCCACGCCAACGGTGACGCCCACGCCAACACCGACCGAGACGCCTACGCCAACACCGACCGAGACGCCTACGCCCACACCAACGGAGACCACACCGCAGGTCAACGTGCGGGCGGTTAGCGTGGTGGCCGTCAACGCGCCCACCTCGATCGACGTGAGCGCCGACGTACCCATCACGGTGAGCAGCACCCTGCACAACGAGGGCCCAACCACGGTGGACGTGCACGTTGTCTTCACGGCGACGCCGCCGCCGGGCTGCACGGCCGTGCCCGACCCCTCGGAGACGGACGTGACGCTGGTGCCCAGCGAAGACGTGGTTGTGGAGACGATAGTGACCATCCACTGCACCACGCCCAGCTTCCATACCTTCGACTTCGAGACCTGCATAGAGATCACGACACTAGGGGTCGAGGACCCCGATCCCAGCGACAACTGCCAGTCCACGAGCGTTACGATCGCCGTCTTGGCCTACACAGACGCCATGATCACCGGCTTCAGCTGCGACGTGCCCGTCCCGGTGCCGTCGATACCGGTCAGCCAGGACTTCACCGTCACCTGCACCAAGGGCCTGCTCAACACCGGCCCGGTGGCCGTGACTGTAAAGGTCACCAAGACCGTCGCCGGCCCCGCCGACTGCTCGATACTCCCGCCCACCGTGTCCGAGCAGGTGGATCTGCCAGTAGACGGGCCGGTGCCGCTGATTGAGACTTTCGTTATCCACTGCCTCAGCCCCAGCTTCCACACGTTCACGATCAGAAACGACATCGCCATCAAGGACCAGCACGTACGGGACATCGATGACGTCAACAACCACGCCAGCGTCCAGTTCACCCTGGCCGTCATCGGCGACGCCGACGTCAAGATCCTGGACTTCCAGTGCACGGACGCGGCAGGCAACACCAACCCGCAGATCCCCGTCAGCGTGGCCGTCCCCATCCAGTGCGTGAAGCTGCTGCACAACAACGGCCCCTTCCCGGCCACGGTCACGGTGACCAAGACGGCGTCCGGGCCGGCGGACTGCAGCATCGACCCGCCGACGCACACCGAGCAGGTTCCCCTGCCGCCCAGCGTCGACTTCCTGCTGATCGAGCAGTTCACGGTCCACTGCCTCAACCCCAGCTTCCACACCTTTACCATCACCAACGACGTCACGATCAAGGAAGAGCACATCCGGGACCCGGACGACGCCAACAACCACGCCTCGCTCGATCTGAGGGTTTCGGCCGTCGTCCAGACGGACGTGAAGATCCTGGGCTTCCAGTGCCCGCCGCCCGCGGGCACCGGCGCGATACCCACGATACCCGTCAGCGTGGACGTCGTCGTGACGTGCCAAAAGCTGCTGCACAACAACGGCCCGCTACCGGCCACAGTCACCGTCACCAAGACGGCGACCGGGCCAGCGGACTGCACGATCATACCGGCGACGGTCTCAGAGCAGATATTCCTGGACCTGAACGAGGACGTGCTTCTGGTGGAGGAGTTCACGATCCACTGCTACAGCCCCAGCTTCCACACCTTCACCATCGACAACGACATCACTATCAAGGACCTGCACGTGGTGGACTCGGACCCGGTCAACAACCACGCCACTGCCACCATCGACGTCGCCGCCATCGGCCGGACGGACGTCAAGATCACGTCCTTCGGGTGCACGGACGCGGCGGGCAACATCCCGGTGGTTCCCGTAAGCACGGCGTCCACGCTCCGGTGCTTGAAGACGCTGCACAACAACGGTCCGCTCCCGGCCTCCGTGGAGGTCACCATGCGGGTCATTGCGCCCACAGACTGCCTGGTGGGTGGTGAGGAGGCCAGGGTGCAGGTGGATGTCCCGGTGGACGCAGACTTTCAGGTGTTCGAGGACTTCGTCGTCCACTGCTTCAACCCCAGCTTCCACAGCTTCGTGATCACGAACGATATCCGGATCAAGGACCCGCACGTGGTGGACTCAGACGACAGCAACAACCACCTGCCGGCAGACGTGACGGTAGCGGCCGTGACGCAGGCTGACGTCAAGATCACCAGCTTCCAGTGTGGCGGGCCCGCGGGCGAGATTATCCCCATTCCGGTCAGCGTGGACGTCGTCGTGACGTGCCAGAAGCTGCTGCACAACAACGGCCCGGCGCCGGCCTACGTCACGGTGACCAAGACCGCCATCGCGCCGGAGGACTGCCAGATCACGCCGGGAGGCGTCTCCGAGCAGGTCCTCCTGCTGCCGGACCAAGACTTCCCGCTGATCGAACAGTTCACCGTCCACTGCTTCCGGCCCAGCTTCCACACCTTCATTGTCCGGAACGACGTCAAGAGCAAGGACCCGCACGTACAGGACACTGATGACAGCAACAACCACGCCCAGGCGCAGATCAACGTAGCGGCCGTGGGCCAGGCTGACGTGAAGATCGTCGACTTCCAGTGCGGCGGCCCCGAGGAACTAGCCGTCAGCGAGCAGGCGACCGTCCAGTGCCGCAAGATCCTCCACAACAACGGCTTCATCCCGGTCACCGTCACGGTCACCAAGACAGCCAGTGGACCTCCGGATTGTGACATCCAGCCGCCGACTCACTCCGAGCAGGTCTTCCTGCCGGTGGACCAGAACGTCGTGGTCATTGAAGAGTTCACGGTCCACTGCTTCCGGCCCAGTTTCCACTCCTTCAGGATCACCAACGATGTCGTCGTCAAAGATGAGCACGTGACCGATCTCAACGACACGAACAACCACGCCACGACTGTCTACTCGACCGTGGTTCTGGCCACGGCTTCCGTCGGGATCACGAACTTCAGCTGTGATCCGCCCACGACGATGGCCGTGAGCCAGACCGTCACTATAGTCTGCATCAAGGACCTCCTCAACACCGGCCCCTTCCCGGCCTCAGTCACCGTGGTGAAGGCGGCAAGCGGGCCGGCGGACTGCGCGATAACGCCGGCGACCGTCGTCGAGCAGGTACCGCTGCCGGTAGACGTGGCTGTGCGGCTGACCGAGCTGTTCACCATCCACTGCTTCCGCCCCAGCTTCCACATCTTCACGGTGCAGAACGACATCTTCATCAAGGACGAGCACGTGGTAGACCCCATCGAGACGGACAACCGGGCCGCCTACGAGTTCGGCGTGGTGGTCGCCGGGGAAGCCGACGTCGCCATCGTGGACTTCTTCTGCCAGGCGCCCAGGCCGCCCTTCCCGATTCCGGTGAGCGTTGAGGTCACAGTGCAGTGCGAGAAGCTCCTGCGCAACGCGGGCCCCGTGCCCGCCGCCGTCACCGTGACCAAGACGGCCTTCGCGCCGCCTGACTGTGAGATCACGCCGGACACCGTCTCCGAGCAGGTCGACCTGCCCCTGGGAACGGAAGTCAAGTTGCTGGAGACGTTCACCATCCACTGCTTCAAGCCCAGCTTCCACGACTTCTCCATTCGGAACGATATCAGCGTCAAGGACGAGCACGTGACCGACCCCGACGACACCAACAACCACGTCACGGCGCAGTTCACCGTGGCGGCCATCGCCTTCGCCGACGTCAAGATCGCAGGCTTCGGCTGCGACGTGCCCGCAGGCACTAGCATCCCCGTCAGCGTGGACTTCACCGTGACGTGCACCAAGCTCCTGCACAACAACGGCCCCTACCCGGCCACGGTCACGGTCACCAAGACGGCCATTGGGCCGGACGACTGCTCCATCACGCCGGGAGGCGTCTCCGCGCAGGTATTGCTGCCGGTGGGCCAGGACATCGAGCTGGTGGAGGAGTTCACCATCCACTGCTTCAGCCACAGCTTCCACGACTTCACCATCACCAACGACGTGACGGTCAAGGATGCGCACGTCGTCGACCCCGACGACACGAACAACCACGCCACGGCCCAGATCAGCGTGGCGGCCATCGCCCGGACGGACGTCAAGATCACGGCCTTCCAGTGCACGGACACGGCCGGGAACGCGAATCCGCGGATCCCGGTCAGCGTGGACGTCGGTCTGGCGTGCGTGAAGACGCTGCACAACAACGGCCCGATCCCTGTCACCGTCACGGTAACCAAGACGGCCAGCGGGCCCGACGACTGTTCCATCACACCGCCCATTGTCTCCGAGCAGGTGCCGCTGCCAGTGGACCGGGACGTGCTGTTGCTAGAGCTGTTCAGCATCCACTGCTTCCAGCCCAGCTTCCACACCTTCGTTATCGAGAACGACATCCGCATAAAGGACCTGCACGTGGTGGATAGCGACCTCAGCAACAACCACGCCACGGCGGAGATCACCGTGGCAGCTATTGCTACTGCGGACGTCAAGCTGATAGACGTCACGCTACCTCAATGCAACGACGACAACCAAGAGCTGTGCGCCCTCACGAACGAGGAAGTGCCGTTCAGCCTGAGCGGCGTACTGCACAACAACGGGCCCGATGAGGCCGACGTCCAAGTGTCCGTCGACATCAACCTTCCGGATGACTGCACGCTGACTCTGCTGGACGCTA
>CAYSIV010000289.1:0-2727 GCA_964431175.1 uncultured Anaerolineales bacterium | reverse complement strand
CTGCTCGCAGCCCAGCTTCCACGGCTTCAGCGGAACCGCCTGCGTCAACGTCGTGGACGGTAACGACCCACCGCACGTCGTAGACCCGAAGCCGGGCAACAACTGCTTCTCCATAGAGGTGACCTTCCCCTTCTTCGCTGAGGCGGACGTTAAGAAGGTGAACTTCGGCGCCGGCGGCCCGGAGACGGCGACGGTGAGCGAAGACTTTACCGTGGGCTGGGGCCTGACGCTTCACAACAACGGCCCCTACGACCCAGTGAACGTAGACGACGACATCAGCGTGACCGGCCCGGACGACTGCACCGTGGACCCGCCCAGCATCTCCATCAACGATCTGTCGCTGTCCGCCGACTCGCCGGTCGTCATCAACGGCATCTTCACGGTCCACTGCTTCAACCCCAGCATCCACACCTTCGAGTTCTGCGACGACCTGAGGGTTGACGAGCTGCACGTGTTCGACCCCGACCTCAGCAACAACCACAAGTGCGCCACCTACACAGTGGCCATCAGCGGCCAGGCCGACGTCAAGATTCTCGACTTCCAGTGCCAGGGGCCCAGCGCCGGCGCCATCCCCTTGAGCCAGGACGTTCCTATCCAGTGCACCAAGCTTCTCCACAACAACGGCCCCGTCCCCACCTCGGTGACGCTGACGAAGACCGCTAGCGGGCCGGACGACTGCGCGATCAACCCACCGACGGCCTCCGAGCAGGTGTTCCTGCCGGTGGACGAGGATACCGAGATAGTCGAGAAGTTCACCATCCACTGCTTCAGCCCCAGCTTCCACGACTTCACCGTGACGAATGACGTCCGTGTCAAGGACGAGCACGTCACTGACCCCGACGACAGCAACAACCACGCCACAGCCGGGTTCACGGTGGCGGCGATCGCGTCCGCCGACGCCAGGGTCACAAGCGTTGTGGTCAACTGCGACGACCCCGTGGACACCAACACCAACTTCAACTGCAAGGTGGACGTCACCGTTCACAACTTCGGTCCCTACGGGCCCGTCAACGCCGATGTCACTGTTGGCCTGTCCGGCCCGACGGACTGCCCGGCGGTGCCCAACCAGACCGCCAACGATCTATCGCTGGTCGTCAGCGTCGCGCAGACCGTGACGAAGAACTTCACGGTCACGTGCGCCAACCGCAGCTTCCACACCTTCACCGGCACGGGCAGCGTACGCGTCGACCAGCTCCACATCCTCGACCCCAACGGCCAGAACAACTCCAGCTCCGGCCAAGACACGATCGCCGTCTACGACAAGGCCGACGTCAAGGTGAGCGGAGTGGTGGTCACTTGTGACGACCCGGTGGACACCAACACCCCCTTCAGCTGCAAGGTGGATGTCACCGTCCACAACAACGGCGACACCACGCCCGTAAACGCCGATGTCACGGTTGGTCTCTCCGGCCCGCCTGACTGCACCCTTGTCCCGGCCGGCTCTCAGACCGCGCAGGACCTGTCGCTGGTGGCCAGCACCGCACAGGTCGTCACCAAGACGTGGAGCGTTTCGGGCTGCACTAACCGCAGCTTCCACAAGTTCAGCGGATCAGGCAGCGTCGCTGTCGACCAGACCCACGTCCGCGACCCCAACGGCCAGAACAACTCCGGTTCCGGGGACGACACGGTGTCCGTCTTCGATAAAGCAGACGCCAAGCTCACCGTGGTCAGCATAGACTGCCCACCCAACGCTCAGCCCAATACGCCCTTCGCCTGCACCATCACCATGACCGTGCACAGCAACGGGCCGATCACGCCGCTGGGTGTGGGTGGCGCCGCCAACGTGGGCGTACCAGAGGGCTGCACCGTCGCCGGGTACACCCTGCTCGGGCAGGGGTACGGTATTCTGCAACTCGTTCCCAGCGTCAGCCAGACTGTGACGAAGACGTTCCAGATCACCTGCCCCAGCAGCGGCCTGCAAGAGGTGGTGGGCTGCGCAGTGATTCAGGTCAACCAGCTACACGTCAGGGACAACGTTCGCACGAACAACTTCGGCGGCGACCGCGATGTCACCCAGGTCGGGAGTGCCATCCCGAACGGCGAGCAACTGCACACGGCCGGACGCTGCTCTACCCTGGACCCGGTGGAGGAGTGCGGCGACGGCATCGACAACGATGGCGACACCCTCGTGGACGAGGAGCCGGATGCCGATCTGGATGGCCAGAGTGACTGCGTCGACCCGGATGACGACGGAGATGGCTACTCGGACGCCATTGAAGCGTTCGTCGGGACTGATCCGATGGCGTCCTGCCCGATCCTGGTCGGCTACCACGCGGCATTCCCGCCGGACATAGACAACAGCCAGGACGTCAACATCAATGATGTTCTGGCCCTCAAGCCCGTCTTCGGCTCGAGCCAGGGCAGCCCGGCGTACCAGGCACGCAAGGACCTCGACGCCAGCCACAGCATCGACATCAGCGACGTGCTGGCGCTGAAGCCGGTCTTCGGCGTGCACTGCCAGTAGGGGGGAACCGATAGTGGGGAGCGGATGAATCACATCATCCGCTCCCCACAGTCATCACTCTCGCGTACGCCAGGCCGAGGTTGTTGTTTGTACACCACGACACTCCCGGCAACAGGGCTAGGCGAGGATGGCCTTGAACAAGCGAGACGCCAATCAGTGGCGGTTCCCGCCGCAAATGAACAAGCTGGCTGATAATCAGCCAGCTTGCGCGACTCAACGGGCGGGAGGGGGTTCCGACCGCTGCTCTTCACGAAGAGTATCAG
>CAYSIV010000288.1:0-7937 GCA_964431175.1 uncultured Anaerolineales bacterium | reverse complement strand
ATTTGACAATCCGCCGCGAGCAAAAATACGTAAACCGACTCGGAAACTGCTCTAAACATGGAGCCTCCATGCCCATCCTCATCGCCCTCGTCGGCGGCAACGAATTTAGAGAGAACTGTCGCGAGATGGATCGCGCGCTTTTGGCCCGGCTCGGCACGAGCGCGCGAGTGCTGGTCATTCCCACCGCCGCCGCGAACGAGTCGCCGAAGCAGGCGGCCAACAATGGCGTTCAGCACCTCAAACGTTTGGGAGCAAAAGCCGAGCCGCTCTTTGTGACTCAGCGCGGGCACGCCCAGGCCGACGAGATGGTTGCCGCTATTCGGGAAGCGAAGGGTGTGTATTTCAGCGGCGGCGATCCGGTGCATCTATTGGAAACTCTGCGCGGCACGAAAGTGTGGCAGGCCGTCGTCGAGCTGGGCGAGCGCGGCGGACTGGTGGCCGGGTCGAGCGCGGGGGCGATGGCCTTTGGCGGGCAGATGTGGGCGCCGGGCGAAGGTTGGCGCGAGGGGTTGGGTTTGGTTCCCGGTGTCGCCGTCATCCCGCACCACGCCACCGTGGCCGCCCGTTGGAACGCGGCCAAAATGCAAGAGACGCTCGCCCCGGGAGTCACGCTGGTGGGCATTGACGAGGCCACGGCGCTCCTGCTCCCCGATCAGCTGGTGCTGGGCCAGGGTGAGGTCACGATCTACACCCCGGAGCCAAAAACGTACGAGCCGGGGAAAGTGGTGGCCGAGAAGTTGGGGTGATGTAAGTCTCTAATCCGCCAATTGGCTTGGTTCTTTCATTCGCTCAACTCCTACCACCTCCGCCACTTTTTAGTTATACTTAGCCCTATGGTAGCACTCGACCCGGCGCGCGAAAATGCAGATCTCAAAGCTCAAGTCTCCCTGTTAGCTCGCCTTGTCGAAGTCAGCGTGACTCTCAGTTCGACTCTGGATCAGCAGCAACTCATCACCTACATCATCAGCGCCGCCGCCGAACTGCTCAACTCCGAGACAGCCTCCATCCTGCTTTACGATTCCAAACTCAACGAATTGCGTTTCGCCGCCGCCACCGGCACCGATCCCAAAGAGCTGGCCAAAATCCCGGTGCCGCTCGAAGGCAGTATCGCCGGCTCGGTCTTCCGCGAGAACAGGCCGGTGATCATCAATGACGTGAGCAAGGACATGCGCCACTTCCGGCAAGTGGGCGACAAAGTTAATTTCCAGTCGAAATCGCTGGTGGGCGTGCCGATGCGGATCAAGGATCGGGTGACGGGCGTGCTGGAGGCCCTGAACAAGAAGGACGGCCGGATCTTCACCGAAGCCGACTCGCGGGTGTTGGCCATTCTCGCCTCCCAGGCCGCCGTCGCCATCGAGAACGCGCGATTGATTGATGCTCTGCAAAAGGCCTACAACGATCTTGGCAAGCTCGACAAGATGAAAGGCGACTTCATCGCCATTGCCTCTCACGAACTGCGCACCCCGCTGGGCGTCATCCTGGGCTACGCCACGTTCTTGCGCGAAGAGGCCAAAGGTGAAGCGGGCGAGTACGCCAAAGCCGTGCTCGACTCGGCCGTGCACATGCGTAAATTGATCGAAGATATGACCAACCTGCGCTTCCTCGAAGTGGGGCAAATGGCCCTCCGCCGCGAGCCGATGAACTTGCGTCAATTGTTGACCGAGGCCCGCACCGAGATGCTCTCCCTGGCCGATGCCAAGAACCAGACCATCACCGTTCAAGACGGCTACGGCCCGCTCATCGTCAACGCTGACCGCTCCAAGCTGGCAGCGGTGATGTCCAACCTGCTCACCAACGCCATCCGCTACACCCAAGAGGGCGGCAAGATTGAAATCAGCGGGTTCGTCAAAGGCAACGAGGCCTGGGTGGTGGTGAAGGACAACGGTCGCGGCATTCCCAAACGCGATCTGGAAAATATCTTTCAAGGTTTCTTCCAGGTGGAAGATCACATGATTCGCAAGAGCGGCGGCATGGGGTTGGGCCTGTCGATCGTGCGCGGCACGGTGAAACTGCACGGCGGACGGGTGTGGGCCGAGAGCGAGGGCGAAGACAAAGGCGCAACTTTCATCTTCACCTTGCCCGTGGTTGGACACACCGGCATTTTGCCGCAACCCGCCAACATTCTCGACCAGACGTAACGCGCGATCGTGATGGCAGGGGCAAAGCATTTGGGGCGGGCGCTACGCTGAACTCTGTGCCTGCCTTCCGAATGCTTCGCCCTTACTTAGTGCGGTGCGCCAGCTCGAACGACTCGTTGCCACCCAGGGCGCCGCCGAGCGGGCGGGCTTTGTGGGCGAGCACTCGCCCATTGGCAAAAAACGGAAAGCTAAACGTCAGTTCATCCCCGGCCTGCTTGCCGGGCATGGGCATGAGCCGCGCCGTGAGCGGCTTGCTCAGGCGCAACGCCAGCGCGGCCACGTCGAGCAAGATCGGCGCTAACTCGTCGGGCGTAATGTTGCCAGGCAGGGGCACGGTGTCCAGCCCCGTGCCGCAAACGGCGGAATACAACAGCAAATCCGAAACCGTCACCAGACCTTCCGCGCTCCGCGCCGCCAGCACGTTATCCTCCAGCACCGGCAGGAACAACCCCGAAAATCCAATTTCCTGAAACTTCGCTCTCTGCAGAGCGTCGGTGATGAAAGCCGCCGCCGCCAGCGTGCCAGAAGCGCCCACCGCCCCGACCCCCAGGGCCTCCACCGCCGCCCCAATGGATTTATCCGGCGACGGAAATGGCGCCAGCGAGAAATCGATTCCCGAAAACCGCACACTTCTGACGCCGCCGATCTTTTTGGCGACGCTGGTAATTCGCTTCGCCTGATCCTCAATGGAAGCGATCAGGCGCGAGCGCGCCTCACCCAGCGATGCGGCCCCGGTGAAAGCCGTCACGGCCAAATCAGCCGACTCGGTCGCAATCCCGAACGAGGCCGAGCCACCTTCGTGATAGGCGGCGGGAAGAAACGGCACGCCTGGCTCTACGTTGGCCAGCGCCGCAAAGCGCAAGTTGCCCAAACCGTCCGGGCTGATCTTCGCGCAACGATGAATAATGTTGGCTGCCTGTCGAATGGCTGGCAGGCTAATGCCGCCCAGCGGTGAAGCGATGACGCCTCCCATAAAAATATTCTCGGTGGCGGCGATTACGTCGGGAACGATGTCGTAGTAAGCCGCCGGGTCAGAGGGGCGGGCCACCCCTAGCGAAGCGTAGTCAATCCCATGAACAAAGCAGGCCGCTTCCAAATCTTGCGCGTACTTAATCGCCTCGTTGATTGACGTTTTACCGAAGGTGCGGGCCAGTGGCGGCAGGGCCAGCCGCGTGGTTTGCACGGCCAGGCCCGCCGCCTCAAACGCCTTGCGCGCCTCGCCTAGAAAGCGGCCGGCATAAACAAGGTGGCTTTCGTCGAACGGGAAATCGGAATCGGTGAAGTAGGTGATGGAGCGGATGTTCATGGGTGGTCATCCGTAGGGGCGAAGCATTCGGGCAAATGTTTTGATGAACTGCAAGACCATCCTCCGAATGCTTCGCCCTACCGCAGATGTTTCTTTAAGAACTTCAATTGCTTCTGATACGCCGTCAGCTTGTTCTTCAGCTTCAAAAAGCCGTGGCCTTCGTCGGAGAAGATGATGGTCTCGTGAACTTTGCCGAGGCGCTTGAGTTCGTCTGTCGCCTTCTCGGTTTCGGCGGCCGGGCAACGCGGGTCGTGCGCTCCAGCCAGCATTTGCACCGGCGCGGCAATGCGGTCGAGGAAAAACATTGGCGAGGCCTCGTGGTATCGATCCGCCTCTTCTTTGGGATCGCCCATATTCTGCAAGTCCCAATATTGCAAGTCTTCGCGCTCGCTGGCGAATTCGGTGAACCAGTCGAGGAACGGCACGACAGCTGAACCGACAGCAAAACGGTCGGGGTAACGAGTCAGACCCACCATCGTCATATAACCGCCGTAGCTTGCGCCGGTGATGGCAATGCGCTCCGGATCAGCCAGCCGGTTGCGAATCAAAAAATCGGCGCCGGCCACGATGTCGGCGATGTCGGCCTGGCCCATGACAAAACGGTTGGCGGTTTGGAGTGCTTTGCCGTAGCCGGTGCTTCCGCGGTAGTTGGGACACAACACGGTCCAGCCTTCGGCCAGCCACGTTTGAATGAGCGGCGACCAGGCGATCATGGTTTGCCACGACGGGCCGCCATGGATATAGAGTATTGCTGGGCGACGTTTTGCCTTTCCCTTGGGCACAAAGAGCAGGCCGGGGACCGTCAGGCCGTCGGGCGCTTTCCAACGGACAGGGGTAGGCAGAATAAAGTCACCCGGTTTCACGTCGGCCGGGGCGGAGTGGGTGAGTTGAGTCCAGCGTGGCGAACTTCCCGAAGGCTTTGAACCTTCGGGAAGTTTTAGCTTCCACAAGTCGGCAGTGCGGCGCGAGTTGTGGAAGACGCAAACAATGGATGCGCCATCCGATGTGAACTGAGGCTCGGTGTGATAACCGGGTTCGACGGCGAATTTCTTGCGGCGGCCCAACCGGAGATCGACGACGACCAGCGACACATCGCCGTCGCGGTTGACCGTGTACACGATTGAGCCGCCATCTGGCGACCAGGCCGGATGCTCCTCATCCCATTTTTCTGTGGCAACCCAATCAACCTTGTTTGACTCCAATTCCCACACGCCCAGGTCGGCGTTGCCGCGGGCGTAACTGACAAAGGCCAGCCGCTTGCTGTCCGGCGACCAGCGAGGCGAACTGGCGTCCATAGGGCCGCTCTCATTTGAAAGGACGCGAGGGTCGCCGCCAATTGCCGGGATGACGAAAATGTTGGTGTCCTGCCCTTGCGTGTTTGCGGTTAAGGCGATGTGCCGGCCATCAGGCGACCAAGCCGCGTCAACATCAGAGTAAGGATGATCGATAGCCCGGCGCAGATCGCCGGTCGTGACGTCGAGGGTATGCACGGCGAAGCGCCCGCCACGATTGCTGATCAGGGCGATGTGCCGGCCGTCGGGCGACCATGAGTAATTATCGTAGAGCGCGTCGGGCGTGTCCGGCATGGCGTTGCGCGTCTCGCCGGTGGCCAGGTCGTAAATGTGAACGTCAAAGTTTTCATCGCCTTCACAGTCTTGCAGGAAGGCCAGCTTCGAACCGTCGGGCGAGAAGCGCGGGGCGGTCTTGCTCTCTGAACCACCGGTGATCTTTTTCGGCCTCGTTGCGCCCGCCTGAGAAGCGGCGAGTGAGACCAGCCAGATTTCCCACGAGCCAGACTTGTTCCAGTTGACGGCGGCTTGCTTGCCATCAGGCGAGACGCTGAGACCGCCGCCCCACGAATAGACGTTTGGGATGCGGAGAAGTTTGGTGAGAGAGTGTTTTGTGGGCATGGGTCTCCTGTTGGGTCAAACGACAAACGTCAAACGTGAAACGTCATGTCGTTTGACGTTGGCACAGCCCCCCGTGGGTGTCGTTTCTTTGCCTCACTGCTTCAAACAAAATGATGCTTCCGGCAATCGCGGCATTGAGCGACTCGGTTTCGCCGGGCATCGGGATAAAGATGGACTCGGCCGCGCAGGCGCGGGCGGCCTCACTGGGCCCGTCGGCTTCACTGCCGATGATAAGAGCTGAGGGTTGAGTCCAGTCGGCGAGATCATGGCGAATTGGATGCGAAGCGTGGAGATTAGATTGCGCCTCGGCCAGTCGAACTCTCAGCTCGCGGGTGTGTTCGCCAATTTTATCCCAGCCGAGCGACTCGATGGGCAGGCGAAAGTGCGCGCCCATGCCGGCCCGGACGACTTTGGGATTGAAGGCGTCCACGGTGCCGGGGGCGAGGAGGGCCGCGTCGGCGCGGGCGGCGGCGGCACTGCGGAGGAGCGTGCCGAGGTTGCCAGGGTCGGCAAGCCGATCACAAACGAGAAAAAGCCGGCTCGTAGTAGCGACTTCAGTCGTCGGCTTGCGACTGAAGTCGTCACTACGAATATGGGGAAAAGGCAGAACTGCTAGCATCGCCTGCGGATGCTCCGTGTCCGAGCAGGCTTTCATCACTTCGGGCGAAACTTCGACGAGAGTTGCGCCGCGCTGGCGTAGCTGGCCGAGGGCGGCCCGGGCGCGGTCGTCGAGATCGTCGGTATGGAAGGCGAAGTCGAGTGGGGCGTTTGCCCTCAACGCTTCTTCCACCAGCCGCGTGCCTTCAATCACAAACCGGCCTTCCTTTTCGCGAGTCTTGCGCTGGCTTTGCAAAGCGCGGACAAGTTTGACGCGGTCGTTGGCGAGGCTGGTGAGCATGAAGGAAATTTGGATTTGTGACGCGGTTGGGAAATCTTTGGAACATTGTAGCACGGCGGCAGGCCAAAAGCCCTGAAAATTGGCCGTTGACAACAGTTCTAATAGAGGTGTATATTTTAGAACACTAGTTCTATGTCACAACAAATCACTACTCAATACCTGAATTTTCAAGCCGACCGCATCGAAAGCGTATTGGCCTCTCATCGTGTGCCGGTTCGGGTACACGGCGGCCTGGTTTCGTCACGCTGGATGCGCTTCCTGGTGGCCGTTGCCCCGGGCGCAAAGATTAGCCTGGTGCGCAATCTGAGCGAGGAGATTGCTCTGGCGCTTGGCACGGACAATGTGCGCATTGCTCGTGAGGGGGGCGACCTGGCGGTGGAAGTTCCTCGCCCGGACGCCGAGCCACTCTTGCTCTTGAATCTTTTGCGGAGCCTGCCGCCCATGCCGCCACATACAGCCTGCCTCGGTATGGCCGACGATGGCCGCCCCCTGCTTCTTCGCCTGCCTTCGCCCGATGTGACTCACGTGCTGGTGGCCGGGATGACAGGCTCCGGCAAGACGGAGTTGATTCGGGCAATTGTGCTCAGCCTGGCCATTGGCAACCGCCAGTCGCAGTTGCAGTTTGCCCTCATCGATCCCAAATCACGCGGCCTGGCTCCGCTGGCTGGCCTGCCCCACCTCATGGCCCCGCCGGCGGTGGATAGTGAAGCGGCGATGTCCCTGCTCGACCGGCTCAACGAAGAAATGGATCGGCGCGATCTTCATGGAGTCTCTCTGCCACGCATTGTGGTGGTGGTGGACGAAGTGGTTGACCTGCTGATGACGGGTAATAAATTGATAGAGGCGGCCATCACCCGCCTCGCCCAGCGGGGCCGCGAGGCCGGCATTCATCTCATCCTCGGCGCGCAAAAACCTTCGGCAACCGCACTCGGCCCGCACATAAAAGCCAACCTGCCGGTGCGGCTGGTGGGGCGAGTGGGCAGTGTGGAAGATGCGCGGGTGGCGGCAGGCGTTTCGGGCACTAATGCTGAAAAGCTTGGTGGACGCGGCGACTTCCTGGCCGTGGCCGGCGGGCAAATCACCCGTTTCCAGGCGGCTTACATTCCGGCGCGGGATTGGCTGAACTTGCCTGACATTTTGCGCGACCGGCGGAGGCAACTATGAAAGTCGTCACCTTCAAAATGATTATCGCGCTGGCGATGCTGGCTTTTGGCATAACGTTGGCGATTGTGATCGGCCAGCGCATGTCGTCGGAAGCGATGGCGGTGTTGATGGGCGTGGTGGCCGGGGTGGCCGCCAGCATTCCTACCAGCCTGATCGTGGTGTGGATCGCCGCCAAGTTTATGCTCAAGCCGACCGAGCCTGCGTCGGTTGAACCGCCTCGGGTGGTGGTGATGCAACAGCCGCCGCCCCAACCCGCTTCCGCGCCCACTTATGGTTACCCATCGTCTGCTCCCCAGCAGTATCCGGGGTGGGCTGGCGGCCCTGGTTACCCGGCAATGACGGCACCCCCGATGCCGCGCAAGTTCACGGTAATCGGCGGCGCGGGCGCTCTCGACGAGTCGCCGTTGCAAAGTCTGGAGGTCGAGTAGGACAAGTTGGCAACTTGCCCTACTGCCTGGAGGTCAATTCATTTGGGTGTGACTAAAGTTGGTTGATTTCGAGTCGTTCAATAGGATCAATCC
>CAYSIV010000287.1:7671-7939 GCA_964431175.1 uncultured Anaerolineales bacterium | reverse complement strand
ACCAATAACCCCATAACCAAAATCCCGCTTGTCAAACTCACCCACCCCGTCGCCGTCCTGATCGGAGTTGATCCAAAACGAATGTCGAGGATGTGTTTACCGGCCGGGAGGTCGAAGGTGATGAGGCCGTTTGGGTCGGTGGGGCGCAGTTCAAGCGATTGGCCGTCGAGAGTCGCTTCCCAGCCGGGGAAGTAGAACGAACGGTAGGTGGCAGTGAGAGGTTCGGCGAGTGAGAGACGGTAAGTGTCGTGGGCCGGGCGGGCGGCGA
>CAYSIV010000287.1:0-7661 GCA_964431175.1 uncultured Anaerolineales bacterium | reverse complement strand
CGAGGTGCTCGACGGTCGCGCCGGGCGGTGGCGCGGCGGCAAGGTCGAGGCGTTCTGGCTCTTGTTCAGAAAGAAGCATGGTGCGTTGCTCGCTCGTGTCAGGAAATTCTTTGACCCAGTTTGGCGTGTACTCGCCAGTCGTCGTTGTGCCCACTAGCAACGGCGGAATTTCAAAGCGGGCCAGGTCGGCCAGAGCGGGTTGTTCAGGCGCAGGCTCACGAGGAACGAAGAGGAAAGGGAGGGCAGAGGCGATGAGCAATGAAACAATCACGAATGACCCCTGCGGGTGGCGAATGACGAATGACTGCCCACGGCTGATTGCCATTCCAGCCAGGATTGAGACAAACAACGAGGCCGGGCCGAGGAAGCGCCAGGGAAATGTGGAGCGCTGTAAGATACTGCTCACCTCCCAGACGGGTTTGGAATAATCAAGAACGAGGAAGCTGGCGATGACGAAGAACGCTAGCAGAAAAAGATAGTCGGCGCGGGCAGAGCGGGTGAATGTGCGCAAGCGCAGGAGGCCGACGACGGCCAGCCCAACGGCGACGAGCGGCAGGGCGCGAACGACGGGCGGGTTGAGCACGTCGGTGTACACCGGCAGGCGCGGGTAAGCAAACACTTCGCGAAGCTGAAGAAAGTTTTCGCGATAGATCAGCCCGGCGCGCGCAAACGCGGTGGCAAATTGAACATCGCGCAATTCGACGAAAGCAGGAAGCCAGAGGAAGGCGGTGAGGGCGAGGGCGAGGATGAAGATAAAGGACAAAATCCCAAATCCCAAATTCCAAATTCCAAAACGGCGGGCTTGAGAGAAAACAATGTAAAGACCGAAGAGGCCGATGAGGGGAAGATATTGCAGAGCCGTGCCGGCGTGAGAAAAGATTAAGCCGGCGATGGCTAGCGCGGCAACAAAGGTGTAAATAGCGGGGCCGCTATTGAACCACGAAGACGCCAGGTCTCGAAGTTCTACTAAGAAATTCTTTGTGTCGCTTAGGGTCTTCGAGTCTTCGTGGTGGATTCGTAACGCCCGCCGCACGGCCCAGAGCGCCAGCGGCAGGAAAGCCAGGGCCAAATTTTCGGGGAGGCCGCCGCGCACGTGGGCAGTGTAGAGGATGTAGGGGCTGTAAACATAGGCGACAGCGGCCACAATCCCGGCGCGATCGTCGTTGGCAAAGTCGCGGGCCAACAGGTAGCTGGTGAGGCCGGAGGCTAAAAGAGCGGCGATGTAAGACGCTCTCAATGCCGAGAGCAACGGCAAGCCTAGCAGGTGGGAGGCGACGATGAGATAGTGCGAGAGATAGGCGAAATAATTGAAGACCGGGTAGCCGTAGCCGTGAGCAAAGTCGGGAGCCCAACGCGGGAAAAAGAGTCCGGCGCGGACGAGACGGGCCAATTCAAAGGCGCGGTAGAAGTGGGCGAGCGAGTCGTTGGAACGAGGAATATCGCCGGCCCAGTAGGGAAAGGTGGCGGGCAGGCAGAGGAGGGCGATGAAAAGGAGCGGCCACAGGCGGCGCATGCGGCGATTATACCTTGCGCCACCAGGCTAACCGCGCCAGGCGCGAAGGGCGCAAAGAAAACAAACGAGCCTTTGCGTTCGCCTCGTTTTTAGGTGGATGCTAATATTACAGCGCAAGGTTGCCAATTCTAGCCTTCCCAACAGGCAAAACTGCCGCCAAATATAGCTTCCAAAGGCAATTTTGCCCGTATTTTTAGCGTCAAGTTGTCTGACATTGCGCTGTAATGCTAACGCTGATAAATCTTGTCGTCCACAGAAGGGGCGCGGATCATGAGTGTTTCGGCGGGAGGGTGAATCTCAAGAATGGCGTGAGGCACACCGCGCGGAAAACAGCAAAATTCGCGAGGCCCGACTTTGAATCGCTCGCCATCCACTTCCACAATCAACGCGCCTTGCAAGACGACAAAGCACTCATCGCTCAACGTATGCAAGTGTGGCGGCTCGCCACTGCCAATCCAACTTTCGTTCGTGTTGTTGTACCAAATCTGAAGCTGGTTCGACTGAAAGCCCACCTCATCTCGTGGCGTGTGGCCGGAAAGCAAAGTCGAATGGTCAGGAAGTTTTCGATGGTGGAAGCACGGCATTCTCTTACTTCTCCAGCACCGTCTTGTTCTTCTCGCGGAAGTCGGCGATCTCTTTGCGCAGTTGGGCGCGCTGGGTGAGGGCCACGCTGGCCGGGACGTGCAGGTCTTTCACATAAGTGTCGTTGGCGGTCTTGACCTGCGAACCAAGCTTTTCGCTGGGCGCAAACGCCTTCTCGCGCACCGGCTGGAGCACGGACTTGCTCAAGCTGCGCTCACTGGCGCCGAATGGCTCATCAAAAACAGTGAAAATTTGCGTGCTGGCGCCGGTGATGAAGGCGGGCAGGGAGGCGTAGAGCGCATCGTTGGCATTGAGGGCATTCTTGGCTGACTGGCCGATGCCGAACGGCAGATGATCGAGAATGTAGATGACGAACTGAGTCATCCGCGTAATTGCCGGGTCAAGCGCGGACACCGCCTTGGCGATGGCGGCTTCCACCGCGGTCACGCCGCTGGCGAGCGCATCGAGATTCTTCTTGAGCCAATCGAGGTTGGCGCGGAATAAGGGGAACTGCTTCTCAAAGTTGTCGAACAGCGCCCGAGCCGAGGCCAAGCCGTCGAGCGCCAGCGGGACCAAGCCGAGCAGTCCGGCGAATGCGGTTGAAGCCGAGCTCAGGCCGCCCTGCAAAACGTCGTCGAGGCCGATAGCTTCCAGTTTATCGAAGAGTTCAATCAACTGCTTGTGGCTGGCAATGACCGACTCGGCTTCGGCCAACTGCGATTTCAAGGCATCGGCGTCGGTTTGTTGTTGCGTGAGCGAGTTTTGCAGTTCGGCATTTTTAGTGAGCGCGGCGGAGAGTTGCGGGCGCAGTTCGGTGAGCGCCGACTCGGATGCGGCCAGAGCCTCTTTGAGGACGGCGGCTTGATTCGTGGCGTCGAGCAATTGGGCGCGAAGCGAATCAAGAGAGGCGGTTGAGGCCGCCGAGGCGGCTTCCCCGGTCTGCCACTGGTCTTTGGCGTAAGCGGCCACGCCGCCGAGGGCCAGTCCGGCCCCGGTGAAAATAATTGCTTGTTGCAAGAACGCGCGGCGGTTGAAAGGAATCGAATCGCTCATGTTGGCCTCCTGAGTGCGCTCATTGTACTGCGAACTGCCCGCCGCCAACCTTGCGGTGGGCGGGCGGTTTGGTTACGAAGCTGTCAAAGTTGTAGGGCAAATTGGCAATTTGCCCTACTGAACGCCAAAGAATCCGCGAATGCGTTTGATCAGGGCGGCGCGCTGAGGGGGTTGTTTGGCCGAGGACGCCTCGGCGTCGGCGGCGGCGATTTGCTCGACGACGTTGCGGGCGCGAGCCTCAAGCGCCAGCGAGAGTCCTTCGAGAATGCTGGTATCGCCGGCCAGAACGGCGGCGAAGTCGGGCTTGTCCACCACCACGACTTCAGTTTCGCTCTGGGCGACGACGGAGGCGGTGCGCGGTTCGCCGGTGAGCAGACTCATCTCGCCAAAAAAATCGCCGGGGCCGAGGGCGGCCACCGCAGTTACCTGGCCGCTTTCACTTCGCACGTCCACCCGCACTTTGCCGCTTTTAAGCACAAAGAGCGAGTCGCCCGCATCGCCCTGCCGCACCAGCGCTTCACCGTTTGTGTAACGATGGAGGTCGGCGCCGCGCACCAGCATTTCGATCTGCGCGTCGCTCAATGGCGCAAACACAGCCAGCGGGCGAAGCTCGGCGAAGGTGTCGCGTCGCAACTGCTCTTGCGCCTGCGCTTGGTGATCCTCGGCCAGGGTGCGCACAGTGATGTCACGCGCCGGGAAGGGGATGGTGAGATCGGCGCGGCGCAGTTCGTACCAGATTCGCGTCAATACGGCGTCGCCGATCTGATGAGCGCGGGCGTAGTCGGTAATCCAATAGCGAACGTCGTAATGGATGGCGAACTCGCCGAAGTCTTTGACGATGACTTCCGGCGGCGGGTCGAGGCTGACACCCTCGGCTCCGGCGGCAGCGCGGGACAGCGCCTCTTTTACGACGGCGGGCGGGTGGCGATAGGCGATGCCCACCGTAGCGTGCATCCGTTGGAGTGGCGTAGGACGCGAGTAGTTGACGATTTCCTGCTTGGCGACATTGGCATTCGGCACGATGACATTGTGATTGTCGCGGGTGCGGATCGTCAGCGTGCGCCAGTTCATTTGCATCACCTGGCCTTCCTGGCCGCTCACCAGCACCCAGTCGCTCACTGCAAATGGCCGTTCCAATTGTAGAGCCAGACCGGCCACCACATTGCCCAATATGTCCTGCAAAGCCAGGCCGATGACGGCCGAGACGACGGTTGAGGTGATGAGGAGAGCGCTGAGATCGACATTGAAGACTTGCTTCAACACCACCAGGGCGATGGCGATCAGGATGATGAAATTGAAGAGATCAACCAGCAAGCGCGGCACAACCACGTGCCGCCGCTTGCCGAGCGCATACTCCCACAACAGCAGATCAAACAATTGAAGGAGAGTGTTGGCGGCCAGCATCAAGCCGAGCGCGGCCACCCACTTGAGCGCCATCTCCTCGTTAGGGATGCCTGACCCACGCAGAATGATGAAGACTCCGGCGGTGAACGCTCCGGCCAGCACCGAGGCTTGCACCCGCCGCACCGGTGTGTAGCGGCCCAGCAGGCGTACCAGAGCCGCCGCGCCCAACCCCAGGCCGACAGCCTGAAGGATGTGAAGGAGGAGTTCCGAGTCGAGAGTCATAAAGGAACCACAGACGCGAAGCGCACGGATTACACTGATTTCAATTCATAATCCGTGAAATCTGTGTAATCCGTGGTTACAAATTCCACTCGCGCAACGAGTCAATCAGGCCGTGCGCCGTCAAATCCAGTTGAAGCGGGGTGATTGAGATGTAGCCGTCCTCGAGCGCGGCGAAGTCGGTGTGTTCTTCGGGGTGGCCAATAGGCGCTTCACCGCCGATCCAGTAATAGGGCTGGCCGCGCGGGTCGAGCCGTTCGACGAGTTCATCGCGATAAACACTCAAGCCTTGCCGGGTGACGCGCATGCCTTTGATTTCGCTCTCAGGCAAGCCGGGCACGTTGACGTTGAGCAAGGTGTAAGGCGGCAAGCCGCGAGCAATGACTTCGCGAGCCACCCGCACCGCCGCCCGGGCGGCGGGGTCATAATTGTCGAACTTCGGCGAGTCGAGCGAAACGGCAATCGCCGGAACATGGGCGATCGCGCCCTCCATCGCCGCCGTCACCGTGCCAGAGTAGGTGATGTCGTGGCCCATATTCGGAAACGGGTTGATACCCGACACCACCAAATCAATCTTCTCTTTGATTACGCCCAGAAACGCCAGCGCCACACAATCTGAGGGCGCGCCGGTGCAGGCCAGCGCTTCAATGCCATCCGACAGGCGGGCGCGTTTGACTCGCAATGGCTTGTGCAGAGTCTTGACGTGACCCGAGACCGACCAGTTGTGATCCGGCGCGAGCACAGTGATTTTGCCCAACCCGGACTCGCGCAGAGCGCCCGCCAGCGCGGCCAGCCCCGGCGCGGTCACGCCGTCGTCGTTGGTGACAAGAATGTGCATAGAACTCCAAAGGATGAATTATGAAGGATGAAGGATGAACGACGGGCAACCCTCTAATCCGCCCACCGTCTTTGGTTCAACGTTACACTTGGTTCTGCCGAGAAGCCGCTCCGGCAAAGCTGAAGCCAATCAAAGAGCAAAGGTTGTGGGATCAGAGAACGCGACCCTCTCCGCCTGTTTGGCAGCACGGATTTTCAGAATAAACGGATTCGATCCGCCCACGCTTCGCGTGTAAATCCGTGCTATCCCCCTCCCGCCACACCGCCAACTGCCGCCAAGAAGTTGAATCACTGAACCACTGACGCGAAGCGGTGAGGCCACTGATGTTCATGTCAGTGCTCTCAGTGCGCTTTGCCTCAGTGTTTCAGTGGTTTTCCCCCTCCCGCCACTTTGCCAACTGCCGCCAAGAAGTTGAATCACTGAACCACTGACGCGAAGCGGTGAGGCCACTGATGTTCATGTCAGTGCTCTCAGTGCGCTTTGCCTCAGTGTTTCAGTGGTTCTCCCCCTCCCGCCACTCCGCCAACCGCTTCCGCACTTTCTCCGCCCACGGGTCTTCAATCGCCTCTTTGATTTTGAGCGCGGCTTCAGCATGAACAATGGCTTGAGCGCGTTCACCAAGTTTATCCAGCGCAAGGCTCATATTCCACAAAGCAATACTTTCGCCGCGCCGGTCGCCGATCTCGCGGGCGATGACAAGACGCTGTTCGTAAAACTCGATGGCCTTGCGGGTCTCGCCCAGGTTGGCCCAGGCCAGGCCCAGGTTGCCCAGCGCGCTGCCTTCGCCGCGCCGGTCGTCGATCTCGCGAAAAAGGCTTAATGCTCGTTCATGATACTCAATCGCTTGATGGGCCTCTCCTAAACTGTAGTAAGCATTGCCTGTGTTCATCAGCGCGTTGCCTTCGCCGCGTCGGTCGCCGAGCTCGCGGTCAATTGCCAACCCTTGTTCGTAAAACTCGATGGCCTTGCGGGTCTCGCCCAGGTCGGCCCAGGCATTGCCCAGGCTAACCAGCGCCGCCCCTTCGCCGCGCCGGTCGCCGATCTCGCGGGCGATGACAAGCCACTGTTCGCAATACTCAATGGCTCGGCGGGTCTCGCCCAGGTTTTTGTAGGCAATGCCCAGGTTGCCCAGCGCGTTGCCTTCGCCGCGCCGGTCGCCGATCTCGCGGTCAATCGCCAACACTTGTTCGTGATACTCGATGGCCTTGCGGGTCTCGCCCAGGTCAGCCCAGGCCAGGCCCAGGTTGCCAAGATGCCAGCCCTGAGCCTGTTTGCGGTCAAGTTTCCGGGCGGCGGCCAGGGCGGCTTCCAGCCAGCGAATTTGCTCGTGGGGGTGCAGGCGCAAGCTGAGAACAAAAACTCCGGCATCAGCGTAATCACTACACAGCTTCGCCGCGGGAGCGTCGGTTGCCATATTCGCCGCCCACGCTTGCCCGGCTTCAATATTGCCCCGCTCTGAGTCGAACAAGGCCAGCCCTTGTTTGATGTTATCGCCGCCTTGTTCGTAAAGTTTTCTGGCGGCGCGAAGGATGGTTTCGTAGTGCGCCGCGTGGCGCTGTTGCAAAGTGGCGCGGTCTGCGGCGCTCAGGCGAGAATTGGCAAAGATGCGGGCAAGGTCGTGCAAGCTGTAGCGCTTTTTCTCGGTATCGTATTGGGCCAAGCTTCGCTTCACCAGGTCGCTCAAGTGCTTGTGGCCGGGGTCCGCGCAAATGGCTTCTTCGGCCTGCGCCTCAAAGTCTGCCGGGAAGACCGCGAGGGCGCAAAAGACGCGGGCGGTTTCGGGGGGGAGGCGGGCGTAGCTCAGGTTGAGCGAGGCCTCAATGCTGGTCTCAAGGCCGCCGGCGGTGAAGCCGGTCAGTTCCAGCCGCGCCCGCTCGTCGTGCAGTTGTTTGGCAAAGTCGGCGGGGTCAAGGTCTTCGGTTTCGGCCAGCAGGCCCCCGGCGGCGGTGAGGGCCAGCGGCAGGTAGCCGCATAACTTCGCAATCTCGTCTACATGGCCCTCCGTGGTGATTACCCGCAAATGCTCCTGGCCCGTGTCCTCGCGGGCCGTCC
>CAYSIV010000286.1:0-7960 GCA_964431175.1 uncultured Anaerolineales bacterium | reverse complement strand
GGAAGCGGCCACGCTCACCCTGATCGATGGTGAGACTGCCGATCAGTTGGCCGCCGGCAATGAGCGGAATGATAAGGACGGATTTGACCCGCCTCTGCAAAAGCATCTGGCGTGAGGTTTCGGGCAGGAGGTCGGTGCGCAGAACGTCGTCGATCACCACCGGGGCCAGTGTCTCGCGCAGACGATCGACCAGCGGGTTGTTGGCCAGTGGAATGGAAATGGGGGCCGTCTGAGAGGCGCGGGCGTCTGGGAATTCGGCCAGCATGTTGCCGACGCCGGCTCCGTCATCGTAAATGATGGCTCCCACCCGCGAAATCTCCAGGGCCTTGCTCATTTCGCGGACGGCAATTTCAAGGATGCGATCAAAATCAAGCGTGGTGTTGAGGGAGGTGGAGATGCGGTTGAGCAGGGCCAGCCGTTGTGAGCGGTCGTTGAGTTCGAGAGCGCGCTTGACGCTCTCTTCGAAGAGGCGGGCGTTGTCGAGGGCGACGGCGGCCTGATTGGCGAAGGCCATGGAGAGCGCGGCGTGATTGGCCGAGTAGAAGCTCACTTCCACTTTGTCCAGCGCCAGCAAGCCAAGCACCTGGCCTTTGCTGATGAGGGGCGCGCCCAGCCACGAGCGGGTGCGGCTGATGATGCCCGCCGGGAAACGCTCGTCGCGCCGCACATCGGGCACAATGATCGTTTGTTGGGCCTCGGACAGGTCTTTGAAAAGGCGGCTGTCTTCGACTTGCACCATCAGGCCGATTTGTTCGGCGTTGTTTTCAAAGCCGCGCGCCCCGGCCACGATCAAAAAATCTTCCTCGTGGAGCCAGAGCGTGGCGCTGTCGTAAGGAATCACCCGGCCCACTTGTTCGAGCACGAGCGTAATGACGTCCTCTTGCCGTAAGGTAGATGAGATGACGCGCGAGACTTCGGTGAGAGCTTGCAGTTGAGTGGCGCGTTCGCGCACATCGGCTTCGAGGCGGGCTTGGGCGGTCACGTCCTCCACCAGAAGCACCACCCCAATCACTTGCCCTTCGCGCCGCAGTGGATAACCGTAGAAGTTGCTGATGAGGGATGAGCCGTCCGAAGCCGAGTCGCGGATGACGATGCGATCAATCGGCTGGCCGGTGGTGAGAGCCAGTTGAACAGAGTCGGCCAAACCGAGGTCACGGTAAATGGATCGGAAGTCGAACAGGTTCTGGCCGACGAGGCTATCTGTCCACCCCAAAGTCTGCCGCATCCAGCCGTTGATGCTGAGGACCCGGCTCTGGGTGTCGAGGACGACGAGGCCTTGTTGGAGAGACTCGAACACTGAGGCGCTGAAAGCTTGCAGTTCGCGCGTCTCGGTGATGAGTTGCGTGTTCTTGGCAAGCTGTTCGCGAGTTTCGGAGTCGAGGCGGATGTTTTCAACGCCGACGCCGATTTGGCTGGCCAGGATGGTGAACAGGTCGATGTCTTCGTTGGAGAACGGGCTTTCCGCCGATTGACTGCCTACCAGGCTGACTCCGATCAGGCGGCCGCCAGTGAAGATGGGCATGGCGATGAAGGAGCGCAGGTCGAGGGCCTGGATGAGTTTAGA
Source organism: uncultured Anaerolineales bacterium (assembly GCA_964431175.1). Taxonomy (GTDB): domain Bacteria; phylum Chloroflexota; class Anaerolineae; order Anaerolineales; family VGOW01; genus VGOW01. The sequence continues at coordinate 6,396 of CAYSIV010000286.1, read as the reverse complement.
CTCGCCCCAGCCGCGCTGACCCAGGTCGCGGGCGAGGAGGGGCGTGTTCAATTCGACGATCTGCGAGAGCGGGTTGATCCAGTTGAGCAGGGCGGTGAGATCGTTTTGGGGGTGGATGTTGCCCGCCTGGGCCACCACCCGCAAATTATTGTGATCATGCACCAGGGCGATGAGGCATACGTCAAGACTCATTTCGCGGACCGTGGCTTCGGTGATGCGCTGGAGGAAAACAGTTTCGGTCTTGACTTCGGCTGTGTCGCCGGCAATGCGGTGTAGAGCCAGCAATCGTTTAGCGCGTTGCTCCGTTTGCTCGATCAGGTTGCTGAGTTCAATCTCCTTGCGGGTAAGGGCGCGGGAGATGGCGTCGAGGTCGCGATACGATTTTTGCAGTTCGGCCAGGCCGGTGCTCAATTCGGCGGCGCGGTGCTCGGCTTCGTCGTAGAGGCGGGCGTTCTCAATGGCCAACGCGGCCTGGTTGGCAAAGATTTCGACGGTTTCGATCATGAGTTGATCAGGTGCGTGGCCGTTGCGCGGGTCGTTCAGGCTCATGATGCCCAATGGCTGGCCGCCGGAGCCGAGCAGGGGCACAAACAAATAGTCATCCTTGTGCCCCTCGCCGGGCTTGGCTGGCGTGGCGTGGGGCACCGAACCGGCATCGACATTTTGCAGTTCGGGCGGGGTAAGGTCGTGCGGGATGTAGTAGGACTGGCTGATGCAGAATTCGGGCTTCAGCGCGGCTTCGTAGAGCGGCCAGGGTTGAGGGTTGCTCTTGAGGCGGTCGAACGTGATGATGGGTACCCCGGCGGCGGCAACTCGTTGGGCCAGATTCGTCTTGGGGTCGAGCACGCTGATCAGGACCACGTTATAACCCACCGCCTCCTGCAAGCCGAAGGCGATGGACTCCAGGTTCTCGGCCAGCGGCTTGTCGGAACGGACGGTGCGCGAGATTTGCAGAAGTTGCGACAATTGATCGGCGCGCAGGCGCAGAAGCTCGCCGCGCTGGAGTTGCTCCTGATAACGCTGGGCGTTGCCGACGGCGATGGCGGCCTGGGCAGCCAAAGCTTGCGAGAAGTCGAGCATAGCCTGGTCGAAGCCGTTGACCTTGTGGCTGTGCAGTTCGATGATGCCCACCGTCGAGCCTTGATAAATGATGGGCATGATAAGGATGGAGCGCACATCCGCGTGGGCCACCGGGGCGCCCGCCACTGTTGTATCGGCGTGGACATTCTGCAAAGCGTCTGGGGCCAATAGGTCGGGGACAATACGGCTGGCCCCGGAGAGGGCGGCTTCAATTTCCAATAAATCCAGGCCCATACTCGCGGTATTCTCGCCAAGCCGCATTCGGGCTTTGAGTGATTTGGCTTCGAGGTCGAGGAGGGCGATACTGCCGCAGTCTGCGCCGGTGGCGCGGATGGCTTCGTCGTAAACGCTTTGCAGGATGCGCTCAAGTTCGAGGGTTTGATTGAGTTCGCGGCCCACACGGGTGAGGGCGGTGAGTTGTTCGATCCGGCGGCGGAGGGTGGCATCGGTGATCGAGGCCAGCCGCTCACGCTCGATGGCCGATGCAAGCTGGGCGGCGATGGTGGCGGCCAAATCGAGATCGGCGCGCGAAAACTGGTATTCGCGGTACGCGCCCAGCAACACCTCGCCGATGCTGTTATCCTGAACGCTCAACGGCACGGCGATCACGCTCTCCACGCGATAGTGTTGCAGGGTTCGTTGATACACGCTGGGAATACGTTTATCGCGGCTGGCGCGCCGGGAGTAGAATGGCTTGCGGGTCACGGTGACGCTGAGATGAAAGGTGGGGTCATCCACGCGCATGCGGGCGAACTCGGCTTCGGCCACGTTGCCGCCATACTGTGAGCCGGGTTGGGGCACAAATTCGCCTTTGGCTTCGTCGAGCAGGAGCACGATACCCAGGTCGGCGTGGAGCAATTGGGCCGTGCGCAACATCACCTCGCGGTACATTTCCTCGAGATCGCGGGCCGAGCCGGCGATCTCGGAAATGTTGCGCAGGACTTCGGCGCGCTTCAGGCGCTCTTCGGCTTCGCGCACCAGGCGGACGTTGTCGATGAGGACGGCGGCTTGCCCGGCGAAGGTGCGCAGGAGGCGGGCGTCGTCGTCATCGAAGGGCGTGTTGTTGAGCTTGTTGGAAACTTGCACCACCCCCAGCCGATTGCCGCTCACAATCAGCGGCGCCAGCAGGGTGGTGCGGACACCGACGCTTTCGGCGATTTCTTTCAGCCCGCTTTCGGCCACTAACGGATCGTCGAAGACGTTATTGGTGTACCAGGATTCTTCTTCGTGCCAGATTCGGAAGGCGTGGCTTTCGGGTGTCAGCGGGATGCGATAGAGTTCAAGGAACGCATCGGGCACACTGCCGTGAAACGGCGGCTGGCTTACCAGGGCGCGCTGGCTTTCGTCGTAAAGCAGAAAGCCGCACAGTTGAACATTCATGAGTCTGGCAATCCGGCCAGTAAGAGTGGCAAACAGTTCGCGCGGGTCGGCCAGGGCCGAGCCGGTTTGGGCTACTTGCGCCAGGCCCGCCAGCTCGGCCACCCGCGTTTCCTGCCGGGTATATTGCTGGGCGTTGTGGATGGCGATGGCGGCTGTCCCGGCTAGCATCTCGAGCACTGAAACATCCTGCTCGCTGTAGGCGCTGATGTCATACGAAGCCAGTTCCAACGTCCCAATGAGTTCCTGGTCTGGGCCGTATAGCAACGGAACGCCGATGATGGACTGGAAAGGAAAGTCGTTGGCGGCAGAGTCGGGGAGCAGTTCCGGAGTTTGCTCGATGTCGCTGATGAGAAGTGGCCGTTTGTTGCGGACGATCCAGCCAGAATAACCCTGGTCGAGGCGGTGCGGCTGGGTGTTCTGGTCGAGGCCGATTGTATAACTGCGGTCGCCGGCGCGGGCGCGCGGGCGAAGAACCTGAGCCTCGGCATCCCACAAGTTTACTTCGCCCAGATGGTAATCCATGCTCCGCATCACGGTTTGCAGAATGTTGTTGACGGTGACCTCAAGGTCGAGGCTAGACAAGAGGGTTTTGTTGATCTCATTCAGCGCGGCCAGCGAACGGCCAGAGCGCTCGTCGGTGCGCAGAAGAGCGAGTTGCGTGGTCTCGCGCATAATGACCACGAAGTGGGCAACATCGCCGGGGATGCGAACCGAGGTTGCTTCCAGCGGGCGGTTGGATACGGTGATGCTTGCCTGACCTTCGGCCCGGAAAAGATCGTGAAACGAATCCTGAGGCTGGGCCAACCGGGCCATGCGGTCGAGGTTGGGGGTGTTGCCGTTGACGCCGAAGAGCAGTTTGGCTTGATCGTTGGCAAAGATAACCTGGCCGCCGCGGCGGGCGACGACCACGGCATCGTTGGTGCTGTTGAGAGTGGAAAGAATGGCTGGGGTGGGGGCGTCGGCCAGCGACGACCTCTGGCGTGAGAAGAGACGCGGGCCAAACTGGACCACGGCCACTATCGAGCCAAGCACAATGAGGCCCAGGATAATTGCCGTAATGGCCAAGCCGAAAGTCGTCAGTTCCATGGTGCTCCGCGCCGGAAAATAAATCCGTAGCGTCTAGTCGGCGTCATTCCGGCGAGCTTCCGCGGCCAGCTCGGTGATCTCGCGGATGTCGGAAAAATCGTGGGTCGAGGAGACAATGCCTACGGCGAGGGTCATCAGCGACACTTGCTGGTCGGCGTTATTGTCGCCTTTGGTGATCACGTAGCCGCGCTCGCGGTCAATAAAAGAATAGTGAGTTTTGATCTCTTTAGCGAAACGGGCCTTGAGCCGGTCGCGGATGGCGGCGGCGTTGGCATCATTGGCGATGATGATGAAGTTTTCACCGCCGGGGTGGCCGATGAAATCGGTGGCCGCTCCAACCTCGTCTACCACTTCCCGGATGAGCAGAGCCGTGAAGCGCAAAACCTCATCGCCGGCTACAAAGCCGTATACTTCCTTGAACGGGTCGTAGTATTCGAGTTTGCAATCCATAAACGCCCAGCCGGAGGCGCGCATGAGCTTTCGTAATTCTTCTTCGATCAGGCGGCCGGAGGGCAAACCAGAGCGCGGATCAGAAAGATTGGTGATCGTCGCGCGGGTGATGGCGTTTTGGACGCGGAGCTTCAATTCTTCGATGTCGAACGGCTTGGTAATGTAATCGTCCGCGCCCAACTCCAGCCCGGCGATGCGGTCGGAGCGCTCATCCTTCTGAGTGAGAAAGATAATGGGGATGTGGCTGGTGCGCGTCGTCTGCCTCAGTTGGCGGCAGACGGCATAGCCGTCCATGTCGGGCAACATGATGTCGAGGACAATCAAGTGAGGCAACTGCTGGCGGGCAAGCGTCATGGCTTCCCCTCCGCGCGGGGCTACGTTTACGTCATACCCCTGGCCGCTGAAATAAATTCTCAGCATGTTTGAGATGTCGAAGTCATCTTCTACGATCAGAATTCTGCCTTTAGCCATTGCATTACCTCCAAAATTAAGAAACCCAGGGCGGGCGAGGGTGGATGCTTAATCTTACTTTAGACCGTCATCGGCGGCAACTTGGCCCGAAGTGAAAAAGCCCCAACGTCCGGCCTGGCGCTTGCCCACCGCGCGATGTTCACCGGCCTCACCACGACTCTCGAATTTCCTCTCTCAGACGCGGGTAGAGTCGGGGATGCTTGCTCGCATCCTTGAGCTTGTGGTGATCGCTTTCTTCATAGATCACATTCTTGGCAATCACCCGCCGCTCGGGCGAGGCGAACAAGACGACATCAGACTCGATGGTGCGGGCCGGATAGATGATCATGCCACTGCCGATTCGGCAGTTGTGACCGATACCGCTCCCTAACACCGGGCGGCCCGCCTCGGCCAGAATACCGTCGCCGTTCAACGCCCGGAGAGGCGCCGGGATCAGGTTGTAGTCGGTGAAGGTGTTGCCAGCGCCGATGAAAGTGTTGCGGCCCACCACGCACGCTTGCAGGCAGGTATTCTGAGCCACCATCGTATGATCCATCAGCGTTGTCAAATAGAGCGAGGCCCGGAACGGCAAAAAGCAGCCATCGCCGATGACGCTAAGCATGAGCTGGCAACCTTGCGAGATAGTCGTGTTACTGCCGATGATGCAGTTATCAATCACTACCCCGGCTTCAATGTTGACGTTGTCGCCGATGGAGGTGGGGCCGATGATGACGGCGCCGGGGTTGATACTACAGTTGCGGCCTACGGTGACGAGTTTTGAGCACGATAGCACCTGGCGTTGTTCCAACAGCGCCTGCCACAGCACTAGCAGTTTGAACCTCAAGTCGTTCTCGATGCGGGCTTCCATGCGCGCCCCGCGCGAGAACAGCCCAAAGATGGCGTCGGCGATGAAGATATGAACCCAGCTTTCAATGGAAAGACAACTGCGGAGCGGAACCTGGAAAGTCAGTTGGCCTTGATCGGTGGCCATGTAAGTTGGGATGCGATAGTAGCCGATCTCGCGCTCCTGGAAGTCGATCATCAGCGGCTCGGCGTCGGCGACGGGGCCTTTGGGGAAATACCAAAGGTCGGCCAGGTATAAGTTGCCCTGTTGGGTGTAGCCGGTGGCGAGGGGCAAGGCGTGTTGGACGAAGGCGCGGTTGGTATTGGCAAAGGCGGCCCGGCAGGGGCGGCCTAGCCGGATGGCTTCGGCCAGAAAGGCGGTGATGTAACCTTCGTCGAAAAACAAGTTGTCGCGATAAACGATCTGCTCAACCGGATCGGATGGAATGTCGGCGAATTGGCCGGAGGGGACTTCGCGCTCTTCGGTGGCGTAGCGCGCCAGCAAGTCGCGCTGATGGAGCCAGAGTGGTTTGTTCAGCACGCGCAAGTCGCGGGCCGGTTCATTGAAGGGCGTGAGGTAGCGGTTGTGCAGTAGGATAACTTTTCGCATGGATGCGTGTTCTCAGGCGAGTTGATCGTAACGCAAATAAAGCATCCGCGCCATATGATTGCCGGGCGGGAGCCAGACGGCGCCGATTGTTCTACAGAGAATACTAGCCGATTGGCGGTGACAAGTAAAGTGTGACCCCGGTTGCGGATGCGTTTCAGTTTGAGGGCCAAAACCGGGGGAACTGCAAGGGGAAAATGAAAAACGGATTGGGCGAGTCTTGCAGGTTGTTTCCGCCTCATTCGCCCAATCCGTTGTCTCTAAAAGAGGGGTCTGAACCTTAATCCAAAGGTTTCTTGTCGATGACGATGGTGCAGGTTTCGTCGCCGCGGGCGATGCAGGCGATCTCTTGCACCGAAAAGTTTTTGCCGCCGCTCACCCAGTAGAGCGACTCCTGCAAAATGCCGACGGCCAGGTGACAGCAGGGGACGTCGGACTTGCGGCCCCAGCAGATGGGGCAACGTTCGATGTGCCAGATAAGACGGTCTTCTTCTTCGCCC
>CAYSIV010000285.1:0-7997 GCA_964431175.1 uncultured Anaerolineales bacterium | reverse complement strand
CTGGCGTAGGACAATGATCCGGTCGGCGTTCTTGATCGTCGAGAGGCGGTGGGCGATGACGATGGAGGTGCGGTTCTTCAGCACCACGTCCAGCCCTTCTTGAATCAGGGTCTCGGTCAGCGGGTCAATGCTGGCCGTGGCTTCGTCGAGGATGAAGATGGACGGGTTCTGGAGCAGGACGCGGGCCAGGGCCACCAGTTGGCGTTGCCCCATCGAGAGGCCGCCGCCCCGTTCGCCCACTGGCGAGGCCAGCCCCAGCGGCAGGCTGTGAATCCAATCCCCGCCGCCCACGTGCCGCGCCGCCTCCACCACCTCGTCGTCGGTTGCCTCCGGTTTGCCGTAACGAATGTTCTCCAGAGCGGTGCCGTCGAACAGAAACGGCGACTGGGTGACGATGCCGAGCCGGGCGCGGTAACTGGCCAGGTCGAGCGCGCGAATGTCGTAGCCGTCAACGCGGAGCGTGCCGCCCTGAAACTCGTAGAAGCGGGCGATGAGTTTGCCGATGGACGACTTGCCGGAGCCGGTGTGACCGACCAGGGCCAGCGTCTCCCCGGCCCGAACTGTGAGCGAGAAGTTTTCCAGCACCGGCTCGGCCTCGTTGTAGCGAAAGTCCACGGCCTCAAACTTGATCTCGCCCCTGATGGCCGGCAATTGTTGACTGTCCGTCTGCACCACCTTCGGCTCGGCGTCGAGCAGGGCAAAGACGCGCTCGGCGGCGGCCATCCCCAGTTGAAACTGGCTCCAGAACGAAGCGATGCTGGTAAGCGGGAACCAGAACAGGGCAATGCCCTGAATGAAGAGATACCAATTGCCCGGGGTGATCCCGCCGGCCTTCACGATTCCGCCGCCGAAGTAGACCAGAGCCGCCGTGCCGATCCCGGCCAGGATGCTGAGGATGGGGAAGATGCCGCTGAAGACGTAGCCGGTGCGCAGGTTGATGCGGAACGACTGAACGTTGACGTTCAGAAACTCGTCGTAGATCGATCCCTCCTGCCGGAATGTTTTGGCCACGCCGATGCCGCTGATGGTTTCCTGGATGTGCGAGGTGACGGCGGCTTTGACTCGCCGCGATTGGGTGATGGTGTCCCGGGCCAGGCGGCGGAAGGCCAGGGCGGTGGCAAAGATAAACGGGGCCAGGGCCAGCGTCATCCATGACAGGGTCGCGTTCACAAAGAACAGGTAGGTGATGAGCAGGACGACGAGCAGGCTCTGGCTCATCAGGTCCATGGTCAGCACCACCACTTGCGAGAAGGCCTGGGTGTCCGAGTTGACGCGGCTGACGATCTTGGCCGAGGGGAACGAGTCGTAAAACGAGAGGTCGCGCTTCAGCACCGCGTCGAAGGCGTCTTCGCGCAGTTTGAGCACCACGTCCCCCACCGCCTGCGACGAGAACGAACGGCGCACAAAGTTGAGCGTCCACGAGAGGCCGCCGAGCAGGACGATGAAGAGGGCGATGGTGAGCGGTTGAGTGGTTCCGGCCCCCAAGTTGTCGAGACTGCGCGAGATGTAGACCGGCAGGACGATGTCGGCCAGCGAGTTGAGGACGATGGACAGGGCCACCACGATCATCAGGCCCGTCTGCGGCCAGAAGTAGTTGAGCACCCGCCGCACCAGAGCGCGGTCGGAGTAGGTTCGGTCGTAGGCCTCGGCCTCGAGGCCGTCCATAAGGAAGCCCATTTTAGTTAGACGGCAGACGATGGACGAAGGACGAAAGATGTTCGTCGGTCGTCATCCGTCCGTCGTCCTTCGTCGTCTCCAGCGGCGGCAACTCCACTTCGTAGCGGGCAAAGATGCGGCGGTAGTGCGGCGAGCGGCGCAGAAGCTCGTCATGGGTGCCGCCGGCGGCAAGCCGCCCGCGATCCAGCACCAGGATGTAATCGGCCCAGCGGATTTGCGACAGGCGGTGGGTGATGAGCAGAGTCGTCCGCCCCTGTTGAATCCGCCGCAATGCCTTCTGGATTTCGTCCTCGGTGGCCGAGTCAATGGCGCTGGTCGAGTCGTCGAGAATCAAAATGCGCGGGTTGCTGAGAAAGGCGCGCGCTAAGGCGATGCGCTGGCGTTGCCCGCCGGAGAGCGTCACCCCGCGCTCGCCGACCACGGTGTTGTAGCCGTCTTTGAACGAGGTGATGAAGTCGTGGGCTTGGGCCGCGCGCGCCGCATTCTCGATCTCGCCCTGCGTGGCGTTGGGCTTGCCAAAGGAAATGTTTTCGGCCACCGTCCGCGAGAAAAGAAAGATGTCCTGCTCGATCTTGGAGATTTGCGAGCGCAGGGCGTCGAGGCTCCACTCGCGCACGTCCACGCCGTCGATCAACACTCGGCCCTGGGTGGCGTCGTACGTCCGGTTGACGAGTTGAGTCAGACTGCTCTTGCCAGAGCCGGTTTGGCCGACGATGGCGACGGTTTGGCCGGGTCGAATGTGGAACGAAACCTCGTTGAGCAAAGGCCGGTTCTCGTAGCCAAAGCTCACTCCTTCAAAGGTGATATCCCCGTCCATCGGCGCGTCCTGCCCGGTTGCGTTCTCGTCCAAATCGGTCTTGGCTTTGATGATCGATAAAATGCGGCCCGCGCTGGCCAGGCCGGACTGGACGAGCGAGAAGGTGAAGATGGAGATGAAGGTTGGGAATTGCAAAACGCGCATCAGGCCCATGACGGCGATGATGCTGGCGATGGGCATGGTCGCCGGGTTTTGGCGGTAGAGGATGATGGCATGCAGGAAGGTGAGGCCGAAGGCGATGGCGTAGAACAGGAGCGGCAGGTAGCGGGCCTCGATGCCGCCCTGAGCCACGAACGAGTCGCGGATGTTGCCGGCGTTGGTTTTGAACTTGCGCCGCTCGAAGTTTTCCTGGGCGCTGGCCTTGACGACTTCAATGCCGGAGATGGTTTCCTCCAGCCCGGCGTTCATTTTGCCAAACTGCTCGCGCTGGCGGGCGGTGACCGGATTGAGTTGACGCATGTAGCGACGCAGGGCAAAGACGTGGGCGACGATGAAGCAGGCCGGCGCCAGAAGCATCTCGAAGCGGATTGCGCCGATGAAGAGGAGCGGGATGATGATGGCCAGCGTCGACTCGGTGATCAAGCTCGCCCCGGGGACGATCATCGCATTAAGTTGGCCGACGTCGTCGGTGGCGCGGGCCATGATGTCGCCCACGCGCTGGCGGTCGTGAAAGGTCTGGCTTTTGCCAAGCAGGCTGGCGTAAAGTTCCTGGCGAGCGTCGGCTTCGAGGCGGTTGGCGATGTTTTCGCTAGAGTAGGCGGCCAGTAGGTTGGAGAGGCCGTCGAGCATCAGCACCCCCATGATGCCCAACGCCAGCAGAAGCAAGCGATTGCCGCCGGTGGGGTGCAGAATCTCCTGGGCGGCCTGGCCGATGAGCACCGGACTTTGCGAGTAGCTGGTGATACTGACCAGGTAGAGCGACAGGGCGCTGAACAGGAAGCGCTTATGCCGCCAGATGTGCGACAGTATCCAGCGCACAGGGCTGGCCTGATTGTAGCGATAGGCGTCTTGAACGGTAAATTCGCTTTTGGGGGTCACGGGATTCTCCGGAGCGACAATGATACAACAGGAGTCGCGAGAGAGGCATTACGAAAATGTAGGTCTATCGTTTTTGACGGGAACACACTTCCGCCGGGTTTGGCAATCCGCCGCGAGCAACCCCGTTAAAGTCGGAAGAGCCGAAAATACCAAAGAGACTTCCGAAGTCTTGCAGACTTCGGAAGTCTGACGCGAGGTCATTCCAGTTGCGGCGGCCCCTGTTTAATTCGCTTGAGAATAACCTTCAACCCTTTTGCGCTTCGCGGGGCACTCCACATCGCCTCGATCCACCACGTTGCGCCTGCCTTCGCCCACTTGCGAACGATGGCTGTCGCCTTCCGGGGATCGTCGCCGGGCGTCGCGCCTTCCATGATGATGTCGAACGGCGTCGTCTCAGTCCGGTTTTCTTCGACGAAGGCTTTCATGTCGCCGATAATTTTGGGCGTGGCTTTGGTGTGCTTGCCTTTGCGGTTCATCACATTTGGCAGTAAGCCGTCGTAGCGCAAGGCGCGTCCGATGGACTTCAGGCGCGGCCAAGCGCCGACGACCCAGATTGGGATGCGCGGTTTCTGAACGGGCGGCGGCGGCACGGCGAATTTAGTCGGCCTGATCTTATAGTGCTTGCCCTCGTAACTGAACGGTTGGCCGCGCCACAAGCCGGTGATGATGTCCAGCCCCTCGTCCAGCAATTCGGCCCGAGTCTTGCGATCAGTGACTTCGCCGAATGACTCGAAGCCGGTGTCTACCGCGCCCAGCCCGACGGCCAGGATGACGCGGCCTTTCGAGAGGTTGTCGAGCGTAGCCGTCTTACTGGCCAACTCCCAGGGCCGCATGCGCGACACGGGCGTGATCATCGTACCCAGCCGGATGCGCTCGGTGCGCATGGCCGCCGCCGTGAGCGACACCCAGGCCTCAATACCCCACACCGGCTCCCAGACGAAGAAACCGTCCCAGCCTGCCTGTTCCGCCTCGTAGGCAAAATCGGCGGCGGTGCGGGCGTCGCCGTAAGGAAGAACGAAGCCGAATTTCATTTTTCTGCTCCTGCTTGCTCAATAATTCGCCTGGCGCGGCGCCACTTTTTACCGCAGAGTTCGCCGAGAACGCGGAGTTTTTCAAGCCGGTCTTCTCTGCGCTCCCGCGGCGCACTATATGACTCAATCGCCCCAACTAGCGCCGGGGCGATTGCCTTGATTCTAACATCTGAAGGATAAGTTGCTGAGGATTTGTGACAACCGATTTCACAGCGCCCTCAGCCCCAGCCCGATGACGACGGCCAATAGGACATTCGCCAGCAGTTCGGCCACGTAGAGCGTAGTGCGTTGTGTGCCCGCGACTTGCGGTACCTCGAGGAACAGGCGGGGCAATAACCACGATCTGCCTCCTTGAAGAATTTTCGTTCATGGATTACTCTTCATCAGAGACCGCCGCTATGAACCGTGTCACATCCTGCCCGACAATTTCCTGTAGCGACGGTATCCATCCAAATGCCCAAGAAACCTTTTGACATCACTCTGGCGTTAAGCCATATTCAAGAAGCAGTGCGGCCCTTTCCGAAAGCGGCGATGTTCGAGCTGTTCGACGAAGGCTTCACATCGCCCTTCGAGCAACTCGTAGCCTGCATTATCTCGATTCGAACTTACGACGAGGTAATGTTGCCCACCGCCCGCCGGCTCTTTTCGCGCGCCCGCACACCCGAAGCCGTCAGCCAACTTGCGCCTGACGAAATTGACCGGCTAATCCAGTCGAGCACTTTCCACGGACGCAAATCTCAGCAAATCCATCACATTGCGCACCGGGTGAAAGATGAATTTGCAGGGAGTTTGCCCTGTGATCGCGAAATCTTGCTGTCACTGCCAGGCGTGGGGCCGAAGTGCGCCAACCTGGTGATGGGCATTGCCTGCGGTGAGCCTTACATCGGCGTGGACATTCACGTCCACCGCGTGACCAACCGCTGGGGCTATGTTGCCGCCTCAACGCCAGAGCGCACGATGCTGGCCCTGGAAGCGAAACTGCCACGCCAACACTGGGTCGAGATCAACCGGCTGTTGGTGCCGTTCGGCAAACACATCTGCACTGGGCAACGGCCCCATTGCTCAACCTGCCCGCTGCTGGAGATGTGCGAGCAGGTAGGGGTTGAAGATCAGCGCTGAAGGTGGCAGGAAGAGTCTCTCCTCGATTTTTTCGGTCAGCCTTGCATAAAGCTGTTCAACTCCGGCGTGGTCAACGCCTGGTCAAGGTAGCCGAAGGTCCCCTTTTCCTTCACCTCTCGGGCTGCTTCAAGCAGGCCGCTCATCGCCGCGCGGTACAACGAAGTGGCCAGGCTGATCCGCTTGACGCCGGCTGCCTCCAGCTCGGCGACCGTGAATGATTTGCCCTTGATACCGGCCATGAAGTTGACCGGCTTTGATACCGCAGCGCAGACCGCGCGCACCGCAGCGAGGTCGGGCAGGCCCGGCGCAAATAACACGTCGGCGCCTGCCCTCTCAAAGGCTTGTAAACGCTGAATGGTGTCCTCCAGGTCGGGGTTGCCGTGCAAGAAATTCTCGGTGCGGGCGGTTAGGGTAAACGAGAAGGGCAGTGATCGGGCCGTTTGGGCTGCCGCCGCCACGCGTTCGGCCGCGTGGCCGAGATCGTATAACGGCTTATCCTTGTCGCCGGTCGCGTCCTCAATCGAACCGCCAACCAGCCCAACCGCCGCAGCCAGGCGGATCGTTTCGGCGACAGCGGCTGGCGCCTCACCAAAGCCCTTTTCCAGATCAGCCGATACGGGCAAGTCGGTCGCCATCACAATGGCGCGCGCCATCGCCAAGGCTTCATCTCGGGTCACCTGACCGTCGCGGCGGCCCAGGATTCCAGCAGAAGCCCCGCTCGACGTCGCCAGCGCCGAGAAGCCAAGCCCGGTGAGGAGCCGGGCAGAGCCCGCGTCCCACGGATTGGCAATCACGAAAGCACCCGGCCCCTGGTGCAGCGCTTTGAAGCGATTGGCCTTATCGAATTGAGTTGCAGTCATGGTAGTCTCCATTAGAGTACAGACTACTCACTGACCTTCGTTGGTGTGACTTGCAGTGGCTGGCTACGAAATAATTGGGCTGGTCACTGCACTGCTGTCGCACTGTCTTTTAGCGCAGATCGCCCTGTCCCGCCTAATTGCAAATTCGTCACTACTGCGACTCCGGCAACAATCAATACGAGTCCAACTAGCGTTGTCCATTGCAAGTGTTCTTGCAAATAGACCGCCCCGAGAATCACTGCAATGACAGGGCTGATATACGTCACCAGGGAAGTCCGCGTCGCGCCGACGTTGGAAATGAGCCAGTAATACATCAAGTACGCGAATGCGGTACCCACCACCGCGAGCGTCACAATCGAACCAATCGCGAGCGGCGGCGGCTTGAGTGTCCATGGCCGTTCCAAGAGCAAACTCGTCGGAATCAGAATACCCGACGCCATCAACATTTGTCCAAACGCGACGACTATGTGCGATTCGCCTTTCAAGTGCTGTCGCGCATAAATCGTCGCGAACGCATAACTAAGCGCCGCCATAATTACAGCCAAACCGCCGAATAGATTGAACGTGGCTCCATGCAACAAATCAGGCAAAAACAAAATCACGACGCCGATGAATCCTGAAACGACGCCAACCACTTTACGCAGCGTCATTTTTTCGTCTTGCGTCATCCAATTCGCGAGTAGCACCGTAAAAATCGGCATCGCGCCGACCAGAATCGCCGCAAGCCCGCTCGAAATGTAACGTTCGCCCCACGTAATCAGCGTGTACGGGATCACACTATTGAGCAAACCCATCACCGCGAGCCATTTCCAAATCGGCGCGTTGCGCGGCGGCAATTTTTCGCGGCGGGCCAACATCGCCACAAACAACACGATGCCCGCGATCGTCGTCCGCATCGCGACGAGCGTTACGGGCGTTACATGCTCACCGCCGATTTTGATAAACAAATACGATGCGCCCCAAATGGAGCCGAGCAGAATGAGGAGTAGATATGCCATACTCGAGTCGGCGTATAAGTTACGCGCTGACCTTAGCTAGTGCGGCCTGCCCCGGCTCTGTTACGAAATGATCGGGCTGGTAGCTGCCCGGCTCATCATGGAATGTAATCGCAAACCGGTTCCAGGTATTGATGATCACGATGCCGATCATGAGCTTTACCAACTCTTTATCACTGAATTGCAGATGTGCCTGCTCATAAACTTCATCGGGCACATGCTTGTCAGCGATTAAGGTAACCGCTTCGGTAAAGGCCAGCGCGGCCCGTTCGCGGTCGGTGTAGTAGGGCGTCTCGCGCCAGACACTGAGGCTGTATAACCGCTGCTCGGTTTCGCCACCCGTCCGGGCGTCTTTGCTATGCATGTCAACGCAGTAGGCACAGCCGTTGATCTGCGAGGCGCGAAGATTGATCAGGTCCAGCAACGACGGCTCCAGTCCGCTGTTCTGACTATAGCGATC
>CAYSIV010000284.1:0-8022 GCA_964431175.1 uncultured Anaerolineales bacterium | reverse complement strand
GTCCAGGCGCGGCTCGCGTCGCTGAGGCAGTTGCAGGCTGAAACGCAAGAGAAGTTGGGCGCGTTACTGCCGTCTGTGCTGGATAGGGCGTTTAAGGGAGAGTTGTAGGCCGTAAGGTGACTGTCACCGCGCATCAATGGCTTTTACACTTCTGGCGCTGGCGCGGTGACAGTCACCTGAAACGATAGTGTCCAAGCGCGGTTGGCGTCGCTGAGGCAGCCCCCTACAGGGATGATATCCCACAAGGGGACGATGTTACAGTCCGCTACGGGGGAGGAGTTGCGCCTTCGGCGGACGCTGTGCCGTCCGTGCCTGTCCTGAGCTGGTAGGTTGAGCTTGTCGAAACCGTGTCGAAGGGCTGGATAGGGCGTTTTTGGTTTTTCATTTCGCCTTAAGTTTTTGCCCCAGTTTCTTGCGTTCCGCTTCCCACATCCTTGTGGATTTTTCGAAGAAGTCCACAATGAGTTGCAATTCTTTTTCAGAGTAACTTGAAACCAGTTCGTTCTGCGTCTGTCTCACCGATGTAAACCACGGGGCGACTTTTTCTGCTCCTATCTTTGCAAGTACGATAAGCGTCCCGCGTCGGTCATCTGGATTGGGCTGACGTTCGATAAGTCCGCTGTTTTCAAGCCGGTCGAGCATGGCCGTAGTCGCTCCAGAACTGAGCCCGGTATATCTGGCAAGCTCAGAGGGGGTGGCAAGCCCTTTATGGAATACAAGCCCCAGGCACTCCATATCTGTCACATTCACCCCCAGCCTCTCGCCGACCAGATTGCGAAACAGCACCGTGCTAATGCCATATTCTCTGATTGCCATAATGACTTGCTTCTTCAAATCTGCTTTCGCGGGGTTCACCATAGGTCACCTCTTGACATTACCTTTATTTTAGAGTATCTTTATTATAAAGGTAAATGACAATAAGCTCAAGTAGGAGAAAACTTATGAAGATCAAAAGCGTTTCGGGAATCACCTGCTATGTAAAAAATCTCAACAAGACGGTCAAGTTCTACGAGACCCTGGGATTCGACACCAAAAAGAAAGATGCAACTCACGCAGTTCTGTACTCGAATTGGTTCTGGATAGACTTTCTGGCCATTGCTAAAAACGAACGAGATGAATTTACAAAAGGCGCAGACCTGGGCCACAAAGGCGCTGGAATATTCCTGTACTTAAGTGTTGATAATGTGGATGAATTCCATAAAAACCTTCTTTCCAAAGGGCTAAAGCCATCAACCCAGCCGCAGGACCAGCCCTGGGGCAACCGCGAATTCATCCTTCGCGACCCAGATGGTTACAATTTAGTTATCTTCAAGAGGAAGTAGGCTGGCGGAGTCCAGGCGGCAATTACAGTCCGCAACGGGAGAGGAACTGCGCTTGCCCCCTTCGGGCGTTGCTGCCGTCCCACAAGCGGATGGTATCCGTGTTACGACCGCAGGCAGGGGCGTTTAAGGGAGAGTTGTAGGCCGTAAGGTGACAGTCACCTGAAACGATACCGTCCAAGCGCGGCTCGCGTCGCTGAGGCAGCCCCCTTCGGGGATGATATTGCAGGCTGAAACGCAAAAGGAATTGGGCGCGTTACTGCCATCCGTCCGTGCTTGCCCTGACGCGAAGCGTGCCGAAGGGCTGGATAGGGCATTCAGAGGTGAACTGTGACACAGAGCAATCTATTTGGAATATCAGGATAGTTGTCTATTAATTACAGAAAGGAGGAGATAATCATGAATTTCTCCCAATGGTTCAATGAACACCTGCAGACAAGCGCAAATGGTTTCGTATGGGGAACAGAGCAAGTCCCCGAAGCGCGACGATATGTCCAACCCCCCAAGGGTCTCGGTGAATGGACAGTTGCCCGCCACGTATTTCATGTGTTGTACTACGAACAAACCATCGCATTGCCAAGTATGCAACAATGGCTCGGTGGGACAATACCATCGGTTGAAGACTCGGACGAAGATGTAGCATGGAGCAAAACACAAGATAAAGTTGAAAGTCTGTTTGAGAAATTTAGAAACGTACGAGCAGAACAGATCGCGTTATTACCAAAATTCGATAGCGCCACCTGGAATTCAACTCGTGAAGCTGTATGGGGACCTGTAACCCTATTATGGGTGGTAAGCAAAACATACCAGCATACAGCCGAGCACATCAATGATCTTATGCGGATCGGCTTGTTCTGGGATGCCTACCTGGCTGGTTAGCATGGAAGTAAGTATAGCGAAAGTCAACGCGCTGCGGCAGTGACCATCTTGATGTTGGACGTCGATCACTTCAAGACCCTCAACGATACCTATGGGCATCAGGTCGGCGATGCAGTCCTTCAATCATCGGGAAATTCCTTGAAGACAAGTGTGCGAGCTGATCTCGCCTTGTATAGAGCCAAACAAAACGGCCGCAACCGCGTCGAATTTGTTGAGTCAAACGATCACCCATCGCTTACGCTTGAACATAGAGCTGCTCAGCCCTGATGCGGTATACTTTCGCATGATGTTCTAGCGTAAGTTTTGCGCAATCAGCGCCCGAATCGTTGAGTCAGTTGCAATTTTGCACGGCAAGTAGCCCGTTTTCGGCTCGCTACAACGGGCTGAAGGGCCAAACTTGGCTTTTTTGCCGCCCTTATGTCACACAAGTTAGCAGAGATCGGATTTCTGGTGCTCAGATAGCCTGTTGGCAATATGCAAAAATTCATCTGCAACAACGATTTGCCCTGTGGTTGCACAAAAGTTACGCTAGCACGAGCGCGGCGATGTTAATTGATGAATTACTGACCTACCTCTTCAATGGGCAGTCGCACCTCCTGGCGACGCCGATGGCAACATGGCTGGCTTCCTCACGCCGGTTCACCGCCTTCGTCACCACCTTCCGCACCAAAATCCGCAAGAAACTTCGGGCAACGCAGGAGGTAGAAAGCCTGCTCGATCTGCGACTTGAACTGGAAACCGCCTACTTGCTCCTCCAAGAGCGCTCCCTCAGCCTCGTGTATGAACCGCCGCCGAGTGGACAATTGCGCGGTCCAGATTTCGCCGTCACCTTTACCACCAGTACCCTCTTTATGATCGAAGTCACACGACTACGAATGGTCCAAGATAGCACACCAGGTCTCGCCCAGGCACAAGGGCTTGCACTACCCCCGCCTACTGCTCCCATACGCTCGCTGGTAGGGGAGTGGCTCGCTGATATGGTGGGCAGCAAATTAGGCCAATTGCTGCCGCAACGCAGGAATATTCTCCTTGTCGGTATTGAGGCTCCGCGCCTCACCCAAGACACCCTGCGCGCTGCAATGCTCCACCTGCAACAACGGGCGGAGCGTAATGACGCAACCATCGTGCAACAGCATCGGTTTCGCGATCGTGCCGACTTCTTCCATCACTATCAGCGGTTGAGTGAACTGCTCGTGCGTGGGCCACACCCGCAAGCAGGCGAACCAGTGATTGGTTGGGTCAATCCGCAGGCGAAATATCCATTACCCGGCAAGGTTCGAACGGCCCTCTACCGCAGCCTCAATAAATATTCATCGGTCAATTTGCTTCAACCATTACACTATCTCTAAAAAGGCCGAATCAATGTCCGATGAACAATCTGTTCAAATGCGCACTCTCGGAAAAACGAACATCCAGGTCACACCCATCGGATTGGGAATGATGGAATTCGCCGGCGGCGGCGGCCTGATGGGCTCCGCTTTCCCGGTCATCAGCCAGGATGAAAAAAATGCAACGGTCAAGGCAGGGCTGGATGGCGGGATCAACTGGTTCGATACGGCTGAGCTTTATGGAGCAGGTGTATCCGAGGCTTCGCTTTCCACGGCTTTAAAAGCCGCAGGGAAAAAGGATCATGATGTCGTTGTGGCTACCAAATGGTGGCCGCTTTTTCGAACGGCCCGCAATATCCCGCGCACAATTCAAGACCGCCTCCGCTTTCTGGATGGGTATACGATCAGCCTTTATATGGTCCACCAGCCTTTTGGCTTCTCCTCGCCAGAGACGGAAATGGAAGCCATGGCCGACCTGGTTCAGTCTGGCAAGATCCGCTCGGTGGGCATCAGTAATTTCAATGCCGAACAGATGCGCCGGACTTATAAAACATTGCAAAAACGCGGACTGCCCCTGGCAGTAAACCAGGTTCGATACAGCCTGTTGGATCGTTCAATTGAAAAGAACGGCATTCTGGACACCGCCAAAGAACTGGGGATCACGATCATCGCTTATACCCCACTGGCTTCGGGATTGTTGACGGGAAAGTATCACCAGAACCCTGACCTGTTGCAGAAGAAATCCTGGTTCTGGCGCGCAAGGCTACAGAGAGGCGTGAGTAAAAGCCGCTCACTGGTGATGGTTTTGGAAGAAATCGGCCTCAAATACAAAGTCACCGCGGCCCAGGTTGCCTTGAACTGGGTAATTAATTCGCACGGCGAAACGATTGTGACCATTCCTGGTGTCACCAAAGTTCACCAGTCGCAGGAAAGCGCCGGGGCCATGAAATTCAAGCTGTCTGATGATGAAATGGCCCGGCTCAACGAATTGTCCCTCAACTTACGCTAATTTGCCGGGCTTCCTGTTGTTTTCCTGGCACCGCCTCGCGGCGCAATTGGAAGTCAAATCGTCAAAGGAACATTTCAATGACCTCAATGAAAGGCAAGCGCGTCCTCATTACCGGCCCAACCTCCGGCGTTGGAAAAGAGATCGCACTGCAGTTGGCGGCTCTCGGCGCTGAACTGATCCTCGCCTGCCGCGACCTCCAAAAAGGGAAGGAGACCGCCTCGGAGATCGCCCGCCGCACCGGCTCGTCGCGAAGTACCCGCATCGTCCCCTCAGGGGGAAGGGTGAAACCGGTGGTGATGCACATGGACACCTCCAGCCAGGCATCCATTCGGGCATTTGCGCGGGAATTCCGTCGCCGGTATCGCCGCCTCGACGTGCTGATCAATAACGCGGCCGGCAATCGCGGCACACTGCCAAAAGTCAACAGTGTCGACAGCATCGAATTGACCTTTGCCACGAACGTGCTCGGTTATTTTCTGCTCACGCAGGAATTGCTGGGTCGGCTGAATAAGAGCGTACCGGCGCGCATCATCAACGTGGCCTCGGCCTACGCCAGCGATCTCGATCTGGACGATCTGCAGTTTGAGCGTCGCCGCTTCGAAAGTTTCAAAGCGTATGCCCAATCGAAAGCCTGCGACCGCCTGTTGACCTGGGCACTGGCGCGGCGGCTGGACGGAAGCGGGGTGACCGCCAATGCCATGACACCGGGCCTGATCACCGAGACCGGGCTATATCGTCATGCCGCACCCGAATTGGTTCAACGCCTGACGCAATATTCTGGCGGGCGGACGAGTGCGCAGGGCGCGGACGCGGCCGTCTGGCTGGCCAGCTCCCCCGAAGTGGAAGGCGTGAGCGGCAAATTCTTCGAAGAGCGCGAAGAGCTTCCTTGTGAGTTTAGAAATAAAAGAGCTGAAGAAAAACTATGGCGTATCTGCGAAGGATTGGTCAGCAAGACCAGTCTATCGGCCAGCTAGTAAAGTAGGCTCTACCGGGTTTAACGGGAAACTGCCTTCTCTACCACGAATTTCACGAAGGGATTAAGCCAAATTCGTGTCATTCGCGCGAAGCGATTCGTGGTTAATTTTCCCGCCAAAGTCGGGAGAGCCGTAAAGTATTATGCCCTCGATCATCGAGCTCTCAGATAAACCCAGGCACACCATTAAGACGGTCTGCGCCCAAACCGGCGTTCTGCCGGTGACGCTCCGCGCCTGGGAGCGCCGCTACAAACTGCTCAAGCCCCAACGCACTTCGGGCAACTACCGGCTGTATTCCGACCGCGACATCGCCCTGCTCCGTTGGATTAGGAGCCGAATGGAGAAGGGGATCACGATCGGGCGCGTGGCCGACGAGTTTGCCGCCCTGCGCCGGGCGGGCCAGTGGCCGGAGGCCGCGCCCGCGCCGCCTCCAACTCCCGCCCTTGAGTCGGCTACACCCCCGGCAATTTATGCCGACCGGCTTTACTCGGCCCTCATCGCCATCAATGAAACGCAGGCCGCGGAAGTGTTGCGCGAGGCCCAGGCGCTGTTCGACCTCGGCGCGATTTGCCTGCATATCATTCAGCCGTGCCTGGTGGAGATTGGTGAAGCCTGGCATCGCGGCGAGATTCGGATTGCCACCGAGCATTTTGCCAGCCAGTATTTGCGCGGGCGGTTACTGAACTTGTTTCAGGCCTACCCCATGCGCCACAGCGCGCCGCGCATCGTCGTCGGTTGCGCGCCCGATGAATTTCACGACATCGGCAGTTTGGTGCTGGCCCTCTTTCTGCGCCGCGAGGGCTACCGAGTGGATTTCCTCGGCGCCAACGTCCATCTTGATGATTTGGCAAGCTATGCCCGCGATGAGCGCCCGGCCCTCATCTGCCTCTCGGCCAACTCCGAAGCCTCGGCTCACGAATTACGGCAGATGGAGGCGCGGCTGGCCGGGATGCGCCCGCGCCCCAAACTAGGTTACGGCGGGCGCGCGTTCAATCTCAAGCCCGCCTTACGCAACACAGTCCCCGGCGTTTTCCTCGGCGAGGATGCAGGCGCGGCCATCGCCCAAATTCGCCGACTCGCGCCGCTCTAAGGGCTTGTCAAAAACAAATCCGCAGATTTCGCAGATGAACGCAGAGTGTTGAGCCGTTGGCCGAAGGCTCCGCAGCCGCCGAGGTGTTGGTGCCTCCCGCCCTGCCCGCCGGAGGCTGGTTCCGGCGTTTGGGCAAACGTTGTACAAGCCCTAGCCATTTCCTGTCCCGCCCGTTAGACTGTGGGCATGAACAACACACCGTCTAACTCACGCTTCTCTCAAGTCATTCTCAACATTGCGGCGCTCGTCGTCGCACTCGTCGTCAACGCACTGGCGACGACCCTGCCCCTCGGCGGCCGCACTACAGCCGAAATCTCGGATAGTTTCAACATCCTCTTCGTCCCGGCGGGCTACGTCTTCTCCATTTGGGGTCTCATCTACCTCGCCCTGATCGGGTTCGCCGTCTTTCAGGCCCTGCCCGCGCAACAGAACAACCGCGCTGTGCGCGCCACCGGTTGGTGGTTCGCCCTGTCGTGTGTTGCCAATTCACTGTGGATTGTGTTTTGGCATTACGGCTATTACCCGCTCACATTGGCCATGATGCTGACTCTACTGGCGAGCTTGATTGCGATTTATCGCCGCCTCGCGGCGCTAAACAACGCCGGCTCACTGACGCGCTGGCTGGTGCAATTCCCCTTCAGCCTGTACCTCGGCTGGATTAGCGTGGCGACCGTCGCCAACGCCAGCGCTGTGTTCGTAGATTTGGGCTGGGATGGAAGACCGCTCTCGCCTGTGGTTTGGACGATAGTGATGATTGCCGTAGCTGCCACGCTCGCGCTCATCATGTCCTATCGGCATCGCAACCTCGCGTATTCCGGCGTCATCGTCTGGGCGCTGGCCGGCATTCTCCTCAAGCAAATGGCCTACACTCCGATTGTGGTGGCGTGTGTGGCTGCGATTGGCGCGATTGTGGTGGGCGCAGTTGCGTTTCAGTGGCGAAAGCCCGCCCCGGGTTTGGAACTGGCAAGCGGATGATATCGGCATCTCCGGCCAACCCTAAAGGGTTGGCGCGTTGTTGGGCCGAATGTTCTCAGGCGTCCAGCCCTTGAACGTCAGGGCAAAGCCCTTCTTACTTACTCGATGCTGGCTGGTAGAAAAGAGCAACGACGCCTGAACTGAACGCTTTAGTTTCGATAAGTTTCAGGGTCGCACAGCTCCCGTCTTTAAAGAGACGCTTGCCCTTCCCCAGAACCACCGGATAGGTCAAAAGCCGGTATTCATCAATGAGGTCATGGTGCATCAGCGTCTGGACGAGCGTGCGACTCCCGTGGACTAAGATATCCTGACCAGACTGCCGCTTCAGTTTGGAAACTTCTTCGGCGACATTCTTGTTAATTAGATGTGAATTGTTCCACTCAACCCTTTCCAGGTATCTTCTCAATAATTAGGGGAAAGGATTGACCCCTTCCCAAACGGCAACCTA
>CAYSIV010000283.1:0-8026 GCA_964431175.1 uncultured Anaerolineales bacterium | reverse complement strand
GGATTGATCCTATTGAACGACTCGAAATCAACCAACTTTAGTCACACCCAAATCAATTGGCTAAAGGCAGGAAGTTCCGGCAAGGGTTGATACCCGGCAAAGCCGCCTTCGGCATTCACCGTTGGCGCAACAAAATCACCGGCGCCTAAGATGAGTGCCAGGGCATACGCGCCGGTCAGCGGCCCATTATCCAAAACCAACTCATACTCACTCACAGCCGCCTGACCCAGGTTTACCAGCACCAGCACCACTTCATCCGGCGTGGCTCGCAGGCTGGCAAAGACTGTTTTGTTGCCCGTCTCCACCAAATAAAAATCGCCCACGCGCAAGGCGACATGGTCCTGGCGGATTCGAATCAACCGGCGATAAAACGACAACAACGAATCGGCCGTTTGCTCCTGAAAGGCGACATTTTTCGTGGCGAAGTCAGAGTTGAGGGCGCGCCACGGTCGGCCGGTGGTGAAGCCGCTATTGGCCTCGCCGGTCCATTGCATCGGCAAGCGGATATCCTCATCGGGCTTTTTACCGAGCATTCCAATCTCTTCGCCATAATAAATAAACGGCACGCCGGGAGCGGTGAGCAAAAGCGTGGCCGCGCCTTTGGCCTTGTCTACGTTATCGCCAAAGACTGACATGGTCCGATCCTGGTCGTGGTTAGTGAGGAAGGTGGCGAACTGGCCCGGCGGGAATAGCCGCGCATCACGAGGCAAAATCGTGTTGATCTGATTAGCGTTGCGTAAGCCCGCGCTGGTAACAAACGCCTTGGCCAAATCAAAATCAAAGGCCAAATCCAATTCATCCCCTGTGGTGTACTTACCCACTGTGACGCTTCCCTCCCAGATTTCGCCCATCCACAATGCCTGCGGATTCGCCGCTTTGTAAAACGGGCGGAAGTTTTTGAACCAGGTGTGCGTTGCATTGGAGTTGGATTGCAAGGTCCCGTTTTCAATCAGATATTTAGCCGCATCCAGCCGGAAGCCATCTAGGCCAACTTCCGTCAGCCAAAAACTGGTGTACTTCTCGGCCTCGGCGGTAACGGCCGGGTTAGTGTAATTCAGGTCGGGCATCCCCGCCCAAAATTGGCCGTAGTAATAATCGCCCGCCGGGCTTTGGTGCCACCCCCCGGCGATGGGCTTGGTCTCTGACCACAAATACCAATCACGGTAGGGCGAGGCTGGGTCCTGAGCGGCCTGAAACCAGGGGTGGTCGCGCGAGGTGTGATTGAGCACCCAATCCAAGATGACGCGGATGCCGCGTTTATGCGCCTCACCCACAAAAGCCTTGAAGTCGTCCAGCGTGCCATATTGCGGATGGATGGCGTAGTAATCGGTGACATCGTAGCCGTGGTAAGACGTGGCCGGATGAATCGGCATCAGCCAAAGGCCGGTGATGCCCAAGTCGGTGGTCGTGGTTGGGTCGCCGTCATTCAAGTAATCCAGCTTCGCGGTCAGACCCTTGAAGTCGCCCACCCCATCGCCATCCGAGTCATAAAAACTGCGGACAAAAATTTCGTAGAAGACGGTGTCATTCCACCAGGGATAGCCATCCGTGCCAAACGGCATTCCAATAACGGGTTGAGCGGGAATGGCGGTGGATGAGGTGGGCGCGGTGGTTGGGGAAGCCAGAGATAAGACGGCGGTGGGCGTGGGGGCCTTGGTGGGGTTATTAATGGAGGGTGGAGGCGTGACGGTGGGCGCGGTGCAGGCCGCCAACAAAAGTAGCATTATCCATAAAACATTCAGCCAGCGCATACGGGATTATTCCTCCACTAGCCCAACCAACAAGCCACTCAACAGTGAGCGTTGCAAAATCAAGAAGAGGCTGACCACCGGCACGCTCATCAAAATGGCGAGCGCCGCTAACCGGCTGGCCGAGAAGTTGCCCGACCCGAGCATGCCGGAGATAGCCATCGCCAGCGTCACGTTATCACCCTTATCCACAAACAGCCAGCCTAACGCAAATTCCGAATAGCCGAGCAAGAAAGCGATGAGGGCGGCAATGGCAATGGAGGGCAAGGCCAGCGGCAGGGTCACGCGCCAAAAGGTGGTTAGGGTATTGGCCCCGTCCAGAAAAGCCGATTCTTCCAATTCCTTGGGCACAGCCTGAAACGCCGCTCGCATATTCCAGATGCAGAAGGGCATGGCGAAAGCCGTATACACAATCATCAATCCAAATAGCGTGGTGCGAACATGCAAGGCAGAGAGCAACACATAGAGCGGCGTCATCAATGCGACGGGTGGCAGGAACGCGCCGACCAGCAGACCAAACAGGCCCACCACGCGCCCCGGAAACCGGAAGCGCGCAAAGGCATAGGCCATGCTGGCGCCCAAGCCCACTGAAAACAGGGCCGCACCCCCGGCTACAATCAGGCTATTGCGAAGCACGCCCAAAAATGACAGTGTTTGCGCGGGCCGATTCCACACTTGTTGAAAGACGGCCAGGGTAGCCTGCTCGGGCCACAGGCGGAACTCGGTCGGCCAGCCCTGCACCCCGCCGTCAAAGGCCAAGTAGGCCAGCCCCCACACGGGGGCGAGCACAAAGAAGGCTAACCCCGCCAGGCCGAGTTGATAGGCGAGTTGTTGCCACCAGGCCAGTTTACGCATACGTTACGCCCTCACCCGCCTTGCTCACCCGGTTGAACCAAGTGATGAGGCCCACCAACACCACCATCGTAAAGATGTTGATGGCGGCCGAAACCGCAAACAATCCGCCGAAGCTGGGGTTGAACATATAGTATGACAACGTGGCAAACGTGAGTAATGGAAAGGGCGGGTTAATCACAAAAAACAGATAAAACTGATTGAAGGCAAAAATAGCGCGGATGATGATGGCCGGGGTCAGCAGGGGCCAAATCAAGGGCCAGGTCACATATCGGAAGCGCGCCCAGCCCCCCGCCCCATCTATAGCCGCCGCGTCATACACTTCGGGAGGCACCAGTTTAAACGCGGCAGTGGCG
This sequence comes from uncultured Anaerolineales bacterium, assembly GCA_964431175.1. Classification (GTDB taxonomy): domain Bacteria; phylum Chloroflexota; class Anaerolineae; order Anaerolineales; family VGOW01; genus VGOW01. The sequence goes on along the minus strand of CAYSIV010000283.1, from coordinate 5,070 downwards.
GCCAACAGAATGAATGGGAAGCCATACCACAATGCTGACACCAACAACACCCCGACCGCATAGTTGAGATTATCCAACGGCGGTGGCCGAATCTCGGCCGGCAGGGCCTGGCTGACCCAGCCATAGCGTGGCACAAACATCCGCAACCAAATCACCGCGCCCACAAATTCAGGGATGGCCCATGGCACGACAAAAATCGTCCGCCACCAGCCGGTCAGCCATACCCCGCGCCGGTTCAGCACCAGGGCCGCGCCAACGCCCAACGCCGTCTGCAAGATCACCGAGAGTGCCGTCCACATCACGTTGAAAAACAAGATGTCCGCGCCCAGACCGGTGAAAAGCTGGATGAGCAACGAAGGCCCGACGTAATGCACTTCTTTGGAAGGCGAGGTAGAAAACAACTCTACCCGCGTGGGCGCTACCTGCCCGGTGAGGCCCTTCCAGGTCTCACGCCAGATGCCACCCTGAATGCCGTCTTTGATGGAGATGGCGTTGAAATCGGTGAGCGCCATTGCGCCCTGATACACCAACGGGAAAATCGTAATGAGCAAGAGGGTGATTAAGCCAGGCAATAGCCACGGCAGAGCACGGCGAGAGTCGGGCTGGCGCATCATCGGCCAGCGCAGGCCTGTGATTCGGACACGTTGCCACCAACGGAGGAATGGCTCCCACACGTGTTCGGCAAAGCCGTGCGCCGCCGCCACCGTGAGTGGCACAGTCAGAGTCAAAATATATTGCGGCCACTTGGTGTTCCACCACAGCAAGAAGGCTAGGGCGAGGCCCAGCCACAATGCGATGACACGTTGCGCCGGATCGCGCCACATACGCCGCACGCCGAGCAGGGCCAACAGGCTGATGGGCAAATCAAGCAGGAAGATGAACACGCCCGGGTGCCACGGCACCGGGCCGCTGAGCCACACCAGCGGCTGCCACATGGGGTAGCCGGCGCTGGTGACGTTGGCGCTTTGTGAATACGCGGGCCAGTACGCTACTGAGCGAATGAGGCGATTGATGGGGTCCACCCACAAGCGCGGGTCGGCGGCCCAAAAGACGCTGAGGGCCAGCGCGCCCCATCCGATAAGCGGCAAGAATGCTTTTATTATTGCCCCGGCCTTTTTCTTCCCCAAAGAAGCGGGCGCGGCGAGCACCGTCCACACCCTGTCGGCCACAATGGCAAGGCCGGCGACGCAATACACGTATTTGGAGGCGGCGGTGAGGCCGAGGGCGACGGCGGAGAGGATGAGCCAGCCCGTTTGTGAGCGGCGGCGGGTGGGCGATGGACGCCAGCGCATATAAGCCAGAACAGCCACAAGGCTGGTGAAGGAGGTGAAGCCCTCCAGCATCACCTGGCTGGTGTATTTTATTTCCCAGGTCTGGATGGCGAGAAACAGTGCAGCTACCGGGCTGAGCAATGCCAACAAAGTAACTGTGAGCGTGCCGAAAGTGGCGGAGGTGAGACGGGCAATGGTGAAGTGAGGTTGGGGCAAAGAGCTGGCAGGTCTAGCCGTGGGCGCAAGCTCGGCAATGGGAGGCGCGGGCGGTAATCCCAATGTGGCTAGGGTGTAAACCAACTTCGCCAAGAGAGGGTGTTCTTGCACATACTCGTAATTGACAATAGCGCTCAGGTCGTTGGCGCGGATGGCTTGCGCGTAATGCTGGCTGGTGGCGAGGTAATCGTCCTCGTCAAAATCAATGGGAAGCCGATCCACCGCGCGCAGGCGAAGTGACAAGCCGACGACCGTGACCAACACGATGGCGACGAGGCGGAGCAAACGGCGCGGGTCAGGCATTTTTCAACAAAACGGGGCGAGGTGGACTCGCCCCATCGGGACAGTGGCAATACAGATGGGTGCGCTACGACTTTACGCCCCCCAGCGTCAAGCCGCCCACGATGTATTTTTGCAGGGCCAGGTAGATCAGCGCCACTGGTGTGGCTACCATCAACGCCATGGCTGCAAACGTCGACCAGGGGGTATCGGCGGAGTATTGGCCGACCATGTTGTACAGCGACATCGCCAGGGTGAAATCTTTGGGGTTAGTCAGGAACATCCAGGAGAGGGCAAATTCGGTCCAGCCGCCCAAGAAACCCAAAAAGCCCACCACCGCAATGGAGGGCACCGCCAGCGGCAGGATAATAAGAAAGAAGGTCTGATTCGGGCCAGCGCCGTCAATCCGGGCCGCTTCTTCCAGCTCGCGCGGAATGGTGTCCAGATAGCCTTTGAGGTTCCAGACTGCGAAGGGCAAAGCGCCCGAGACCATAGCCAACCCGACGCCCCACAGCGAGTTGCGGAGGTTGAACTGAATCTCACCAATATTGATGTTGATGCCGTTGAGCATCACAAACAAGGGCGCAATCGTGGCAATGCCAGGCAACATCAACACCGTAATCATGCCCAGCATGAGGGCCTTGCGGCCTGCGAACTCAAAGCGCGAGAAGGCATAGGCGGCAAAGATGCCGATGAGCACCGAGAAAAAAGCCACGCCGCCAGCCAATTTGAACTGATTCAGGGCCAGCTCGGTGAATGTCACCGGATTGTTGGTCGGTTTATCCAGCACACGCTTATAGGCGTTGAACGAGGCCCCTGGCGGGATGAGGCGGAAGTCGGGCGGGCGCGAGAGGTCGCGCGGGTCCAGCGACAGGCTGACGACCCACATAATCGGCACCAACACCGTAAACGCGATGAAGGCGTTCAGGAGTTGCAAAATGATTTGTTGGGGGAGGGGCAGGCGTTTCTCAGACATCGTAACGCTCCGTTCCACGCGTAATGCTGTTGGTGAGCAGGGTCAGGCCCAGCAAGACAAAGAAGATGATGACGCAAAAAGCGGCGGCCATGCCATACAACTGGTTGCCTCGCACCAGAGTGTAAGCCGTGGTGACCATGATTTCGGTTTTGCGGATAGGGCCGCCGGCGGACATCATATACACAAAATTAAACAGGTTATAGGTGGTGATGACACCTAACATGGCCGCCGGGACAATGGCCGGGCGGATGAGCGGCACGGTGATGGACAGAAACTGCTGGCGCGGACTGGCGCCATCAATGGCCGCGGCTTCAAATAAGTCGACGGGAATGCTTTGAAGCGCGCCAGTGGCCACGATAGTCATAAACGGCCAGCCCAGCCAGATATTAGCGATGAGCATCGCGTAATACGACAACGGCATCTCCAGGGCAATAACGCCATAGCTCAACACCAGCACGCCCAGCCCAAGGTTGAGGGGGGTGGCATAGGGGACGCGCAATTTAATGAGCGCCCAGCCTACAAGGACTGCCACGCCCACCAAAATCCAAAACGAGAGGAGAGGCAGTTTCGCGTCGGCGAAGAAGGGCGCATCTAGCTGGTCAAACCAGCGGATTTTGAAAAACGTCGCCAAATCCACGTCTTTGAATAAACCCACCCCCTGCCCGGCCTGAATGAGCGGCGTGAAGGAGGAGGCCAAAAGTTTATTGATGCCGCCACTCTGCGGGTCAAATAGATTTTTCCAGACCGTTGCCACCACCAAGGTTGGAATCACCATGGGCAAAATATAAATGGCCCGATACGCCTTTTTAAGCCACAAGCCGGGCGTGTTGAGCAAAACGGCGATGAGCACGCCCAACACGACATGCACCGGCACATTGGTGAACGTCCAGACCAGGTTGAACGTCAGCAATTTCCAAAAATCAAAGTTCTGAACTTTCTTAGCCAGGTCGCCCTTGAAAATGTCGGAGTAATTTTGAACTCCGACCACTTCAGGCGCTTGATAGGTCTTGGAGTTGGGGTTGAGGCTCTTGACCCCGTAATCGGTGAACGACATCCAGACCTGATAGCCCATGGGATAAAACGTGATAATCGCCATAATGATAAAGGCTGGGATGAGGTAAAGGTAAGCCACCCGGACATGGGTGGTGCGTTGCCACCACAGCCGGAAGCCGGTAGGAGCCGGAGGGGCAGGCTGGGAAAGATTACCGGAAAGAGTTGCCATCGTTGCATCCTCCATCGCACAGGCTAAGGGTTCGTAAAAGAACAAGTTCCGCCAAGACCCTAAGGGTCTTCGAGACCCTTAGGGTCTGAAACAAAGTAGCACAGTGTAAGTCAAAAGAACAAGTGGAGCGCCAAGTAACTGGCGCTCCACTTGAGACAAACTTATTAGTTACTTACTGTTAGCGGTGTTCATCGCGGCGCATGCTTCCGCGACGCCATCCGCTGAGGAGATTTTGCCTTCCAGCACTTTGGTGACCATGTCACCAAATGGGCCCCAGTAGTTGCCGAACTCGGCGCTCTGCGGGCGCGGGAAGCCCGTGGACGAGGCTAGGGCAAAGCCGGACAGCAAGGCATCCGCCGACGATACATCCGAACGGATCGGCACATGGCCGGCCTGGTCGGTGTAAGTCTGCGATGAGGCCTGTCCGGTGAGGAACAGGGCCACTTCAACCGCGGAGGCGATGTTCTTACTGTTGGGGTTGAGGTAGAAACCGTCAATGCCATTCAACGGGCCGGAGGGGCCGTTGGGGCCAGTCGGGATGGGGGCGACGCCCAGTTTGTCGCCCAACGCCTTCACGTTATCTGCCAGTTCCCATGGGCCATTGATGTACAGGCCAGCTTTCCCATTGCGGAACTCGGTGGTGGCTGCGCCACCATCGGTGAAGAACTCCGCGCCCGCGGACTTCAAGTCCACCAGATACTGCATGGCCTCGGCAAAGCCGCCCTTATCGGCTACACACTTGTTATCGGCGTCCAGCAGTTGGCCGCCAAAGGCCGGGAACCAGCCGAACAGGTGATAAGCGTTTTGGTTTTGGATCAGGCGAGTGCCGCCCTTGACCATCGCCAGCAATTCTTCGGTGGTCGCGGGGGGAGTCTTGACGAGATCTTTGTTGTAGTAGAGGGCCACGGCCTTGGCTGACTCAGGCACGCCATACAACTTGCCATCCACTTTCATGCCTTCCACGCCCGGGCCAGAAACCTTGCCCAGACGGCCCGCCAGATAGCTGTCCAGTTCGAGGATGGAACCACTGCGGGCCCAGTTGCCGAGGTTGTCATTCGGCATGACGTACATATCGGGGCCGCCGCCAGCGGCGACTTCGGTTTGAT
>CAYSIV010000282.1:5810-8036 GCA_964431175.1 uncultured Anaerolineales bacterium | reverse complement strand
CGCGCAGTTTCGCGTCGAGATTGGAGAGCGGCTCGTCGAAGAGGAACACCGCCGGCTCGCGGACGATGGCCCGGCCCACGGCCACCCGCTGGCGCTGGCCGCCGGACAGTTGCTTGGGCTTGCGGTTGAGCAATTGGCCGAGGCCCAGAATGTCAGCCGCCTTCTTCACCCGGCCATCGATCTCGGCTTTGGGCATCTTCCGTAGTTTGAGGCCGAAAGCCATGTTGTCGTACACGCTCATGTGCGGGTAGAGCGCGTAAGACTGAAACACCATTGCAATGTCTCGATCTTTGGGAGCGACATCATTCACCACCCGGTCGCCAATGCGAATCTCGCCGCCGGAGATCTCCTCAAGACCCGCCAACATGCGAAGGGCCGTAGACTTACCACAACCCGATGGGCCGACCAGAACCAGAAATTCCTTGTCGGCTACTGAAATGTTCAGGTCATTGATGGCGGTCACCTCGCCGAACTTCTTGGTGACGTGCTCGTAGGTTACGCTTGCCATGTTTTCCTCTCTTTCGTTGCGAATATAGTGGGGTCATTATAAGGTTGAGAGGGAGGCATGTCAATTTGTTGGTTTTGTCAGATATAGATATGCAAAACAATACACCGCCAGAACTACGCACCACGATATTACGAAGTTGACCACGCCCTCGCCCAAACCTGGTATGACCGAATCAATATTCAGTATGCTGAAGGCGTTCAAAACATAAACACTTTCACGGATCGCCAGGAAGGCCAGAACTATTAGGTGGATGAATCCAAAAAGGAGAATGGTTTTTGCCAGCGCATTTGCATACCGGTTGGAAAATAAGATTCTCAAGGTCTCCTCCTAATTAAGCCTCTATTTCAGGCTTCTCAACTTGATCGCCTGCTCGCGAATAGTCTATCGTCTCTAAATGTTTACTGTCTGTTTCATAGAGCTGCCCGCCCATTATATAGGATGGCACCTTATCCAGATTTCTTCCTGTAAGAAGAACACGAAGCGACCCTTTGGCATAGACCCAGATAAAACGAAGTTTCCCTTCCCTGCGGACTCGCCGGAGCGAAAGCACAGATAGCGTCTCTCGGAGAATTTGAGGCGCAATTCCTCGAGCCACAATTTTCCGGGTAAAGTCGTAGTCTTCACCAAAAGTGAGGTCTTCAGTGTAGCCGCCTACAAGATCGAATACCTCGCGCCTGACCACAGTGAGCGGTCCGGGCGCAATTGGACGATGGAAAACAATACTGCTTTCCACGTATAAGTTCGTTATCAGGGTAAACAAGGCGTCGCCGGATACTTCACTGTCCGGTCGAAACCATGCGGTAAAAAGCTTCGGGGTCCGCTCTTCGATGAAACACTCAAGCCGTTCAATGGAATAAGGGAGAAGGGTGCTATCGGCATCAATGAATACCAGCCATTCTCCTGCGGTGGCTCTGGCCCCCATGTTCCGCTGGAGCGGCAGGCTCGCTTTTTCGCTTACACACACTTGAAGTTTCGGAAGTTTTGAGCCAAAGGAACGGGCCACGGCAACAGTATTGTCCTTTGACGACCCGTCCACTACGACAACTTCAAAATCCATCTGCGTCTGTTTCGTAAGTGACGTCAGAAGATTGGGGAGAAATTTTTCTTCGTTCAGCGCCGGAATAACGATGGATAATTTGCCCATGTTTGTCTTTTTAACTGCCAGAATATTTTCCAGTTGTGGCTTGCTTCTTCATGCCGCGCCTCCCGCCCTCATTCTACTACACCTCTTTCCCCTCAATGGTTTCCAGGCATTTGCCACGATTTCATAGACATTCAGCCCTAACCGGCGCGCCCGCCGCCGAAAAGAGGGCGTCGGCAAGACTGAAAGAACGTGTAATAGTGAGGTAGTGATGATAATTACCTTGCACGTTTCGTTAATTCTGCTATTATCGCCTGCGAGAATGTTTAACCGGATGCGACAAACACTAAAGCGGCTGATCCAAACCTATCCCTGGCTGGGCTGGCTCAAGCTCGACCTGGGCGTGAAGCGCTGGGTGCTTCTGCTCTTCCTGGGCATTGTCGCCCTCGGGTTGGGCATGGCTTTCGTGCTGGTGGACGTTTACCGGCAGGGCGCTTTGCCGCCCTCTCTGCAAGCGCTGACCCTGCAGTTTTTGCCGCACTGGGCGCGGGCCTTGTTGCTGGGCGCAGCTGGCGTCGGGGCCGTGGCCGTTGCCCTGTGGCAACTCAGCGATACGTTGCTTTCGCCTTTCGCCGCG
>CAYSIV010000282.1:0-5800 GCA_964431175.1 uncultured Anaerolineales bacterium | reverse complement strand
TGGCCGATCATCGCCGCAAAAACCGGGGACCCAAGGTGGTCGTCATCGGCGGCGGCACCGGCATGTCCACCCTCTTGCGCGGCCTCAAGCGCCACACCTCCAACATCACTGCCATCGTCACCGTGGCCGACGACGGCGGCTCGTCAGGCCGACTGCGGCGCTCGCTGGGCGTTTTGCCGCCGGGCGACTTTCGCAATTGCATCGCCGCCCTGGCCGACGACGAAGCCCTCATCACTCAACTTTTTCAATATCGTTTTGGCGCGGGCGATGGACTCGAAGGCCACTCGTTTGGCAACCTGTTCATCAGCGCCATGGCCGAAGTGACCGGCTCGTTTGAAAAAGCGCTGGTGGAATCGAGTCGGGTATTGACGATTCAGGGCCGGGTGATCCCGGCGACGGTGCAAGATGTGACTCTGGTGGGCGACCTCCGCTCACCCGAAGCCGTCTATCGCGTGGAAGGCGAGTCGGCCATTCCAGTCGCCAGCGGCTCCATTGAACGGGTCTTTCTGCAACCCGACGACGCGCCGGCCTATCCCGAAGCGGTGCAGGCCATTCTCGCCGCCGACCTGATCGTGGCCGGACCGGGTAGTTTGTACACCAGCATCATTCCCAACCTGCTGGTGCACGACATCGCCGCCGCTGTGCGCGCCAGCCGGGCGATCAAAGTTTACGTCTGCAACGTCGCCACTCAGCCCGGCGAGACTGACGGCTACAGCGTGCAGGATCATGTGCGAGCGTTGGAGAGCCATGCCGGCCAAGGCTTGTTTCCGATTGTCGTCGCCAATGATCGGTTTGTCGGTGAACTTCTGCCCGGTTTGCAATGGGTGAAGCTCGAACCGCCGGTCAACGGCTTGCGGCGTTTAGTGACCGCCGACGTGGCCCAGCCCGATAAACCCTGGCGGCACGACTCGATGAAACTGGCAAATTTGCTGATCAAGCTGATCGAAGATAACCTGGTCACGCTTTGAAAACCCAGCCACGAATTTCACGAATTTACGCGAATTATTTCTTTATCAATTCGCGCCCATTCGCGTAATGAGCGGCAAAACATCGAAGGAGAATTTCATCATGGCAAAAGTGAAAATTGGCATCAACGGTTTTGGCCGCATTGGGCGACAGACCCTGCGGGCAATCAACGAACGGCATCCGACCGAGATCGAGGTGGTGGCTGTCAATGACTTGTTTGACCCGGCGACGAATGCCCACCTGTTCAAATACGACTCGACCTATGGCCGCTACCCGGGCACGGTCGAAGTGGTGGACGGGGCGCTCGTGGTAGACGGCCAAAAGATCAAGGTCACGGCTGAACGTGATCCGGGCGCGATCAAATGGAAAGAGATGGGCGTGGATATCGTCATCGAGTGCACTGGCCTGTTCACCGACGCCAACAAGGCCAAGGCCCATATTGAATCCGGCGGCGCGAAGAAGGTCATCATCTCGGCCCCGGCCAAGAACGAGGACCTGACGGTAGTGCTCGGCGTGAACTGGGATAAATATGATCCGGCCAAGCACAACGTGATCTCGAACGCTTCCTGCACCACGAACGGCCTGGCCCCGGTCGCCAAAGTGTTGAACGACAAGTTTGGTATTCAGAAGGGCCTGTTGACGACGGTGCACGCTTACACCAACTCGCAGAAATTGCAGGACGTGGGCGCGAAAGATCTTCGCGATGCCCGGGCCGCGGCGCAAAACATTGTGCCATCTGAGACGGGCGCGGCGAAGGCGGTTGGCCTCGTTATTCCAGAACTCAAGGGCAAGTTCGGGGGCATGGCTTTCCGCGTGCCGACGGCTACCGTTTCGGTGGTGGACTTTACCGCCATCCTCGACAAAGAACCGAGCAAAGAAGAGATCCGCGCCGCGATGCTCGAATACGCCAATGGTTCGATGAAGGGCATTCTCGACGTGACCGACGAAGCGTTGGTCTCGATGGACCTCAAAGGCACGAATTTCTCTTCGGTCTTCAGCGCGATGGATACACTGGTGCTGGGCAACATGGTCAAAGTGGTGGCCTGGTACGACAACGAGTGGGGCTATGCCTGCCGCGTGGCTGATTTGGCGGCGATGGTGGCGAGCAAACTCTAGCTCCAAAAATTTGGAATCATGGATTACATGGATTTCACGGATTAGGTTTTTAAAATCTGTGTAATCGGTGAACTCCGTGGTTCCTTTTAGCCATGAACAAGAAGACGATTCGGGATATTGACTTGAAAGGCAAGCGCGTTCTGGTGCGGGTGGACTTCAACGTGCCGCTCTCGAAAGCGCCGGACGCGAACGGCAACTACCCGGTGACGGATGACACTCGTATTCGCGCCGCCTTGCCGACGATCCAGTATTTGATGGGGCAGGGGGCGAAGCTGATTCTGTGCTCGCACCTGGGCAGGCCAAAGGCCGGGCCGGAGCCAAAGTCGTCGCTGGCCCCGGCGGCCAAGCGGTTGAGCGAACTGCTGGGCCGGCCCGTCGCCCTGGCCCCGGATTGCGTTGGTCCGGAAGTTGAGAAGATGGCGATGGCGCTCCAGGCGGGCGAGGCGCTTCTGCTTGAGAACGTTCGCTTCCATGCCGAAGAGGAGAAGAACGATCCGGCGTTTGCCAAACAACTGGCGGCGCTGGCTGAAGTTTACGTGAACGACGCCTTTGGCTCGGCGCACCGCGCCCACGCTTCAACCGAGGGCGTGGCCAAATTTCTCCCGGCGGTTGGCGGCTTCTTGATGGAAAAGGAATTGGAATATCTGGCCGGGGCGATCACAAACCCGGCTCACCCGTTTGTGGCGATTTTGGGCGGGGCAAAAATCTCCGACAAGATTGGCGTCATCGAAAACCTGTTGACGAAGGCCGACAAAATTTTAATCGGCGGCGGGATGGCGAACACCTTCTTCAAAGCGCAAGGCCTGGAGATGGCCGACTCGCTGGTAGAAGAGTCGAGCCTGGACACGGCGAAAGGGTTGCTGGCGAAAGCCGGGGGCAAGTTGGTTCTGCCGGTGGATGCGGTGCTGGGCGACAAGTTCGACAAAGAGGCCGCCTCTCAAACAGTGGCCGCTTCTGGCGGAGTCCCGGCCGGTTGGCGGATTCTGGACATTGGTCCCAAGACGGTCGAGCGATTCGGCTCAGAACTCAAAGGCGCGAAGCTGGTGGTGTGGAACGGGCCGATGGGGGTGTTCGAGTTCCCCAAGTTTGCCGAGGGCACGAACGCAGTGGCGCGGCTGGTGGCCGGGAGTGGGGCGACGACGGTGATCGGCGGCGGCGAGTCGGTGGCGGCGGTGGAGCAGGCCGGACTGGCCGATAAGATGAGTCACATCTCCACCGGCGGCGGCGCAAGTTTGGAGTTGCTGGAAGGGAAAGTTCTGCCGGGGGTGGCGGCGTTGATGGATAAGTAGGGCTACGAATTTTTTCGGGCCAGCATGGCCGCCTCGACGCGGTTGCGAACGTGAAGCTTTTGCAGGATATTGGTCATGTAATGCTTCACGGTCTTCTCGGTGAGGTGGAGGCTCTGCCCGACCTCTTTGTTGCTGAAACCTGCGGCAACCAGTTCAAGGATTTGATGTTCTCGCTCGGTGAGCTCATCGAACTGGCTGATCGCAGGTTTTTCTTTTGTGGGTTGCTCGGCCCCTTTTGTTTCGGTGAGCAGGCTGGCGGCCAGAGCCGGGGTGACATAGCCCTGACCCGCTGCCACATCGCGCAGGACTCCGATGAGTTCGCGCGCGGCGACGCCTTTGAGGACGTAGGCCGACGCGCCGGCTTTGAGCGCGGCGACGACGTGATCTTCCTCTTCGGAGACGGTGAGCATCATGATCTTGGTGGCCGGGCAGGTGGCGGCAATGGCCTGGATGGCGTTCAGACCGCTGCCGGGCATGTCAATGTCCAGCATGATCAGGTCGGGCATGTGTTCCCGCGCCAACTGAATGGCCTCGTCGGCGCTGGAACCCTGGCCGACGATTTCAAAGTCGGGCTCTTCTCTAAGGATCGAGGCGACGCCCTCCCGGAAAAGAGGACGATCGTCGCTGAGAACAATGCGGATTTTATCTATCATTCTTTGATGTCTTCAGGGCGCAGTAACAGGCGGGCAATCACCTTCGTCCCTTGCCTGGGCGCGCTCTCGATCCGGAAGATTCCCTCCAGGCATTCGATTCGATCCCGCATCCCGGACAGGCCCAGGTGATTCTCCAGGCTGCCAAGCTTGCTCGTGTCGAAGCCCGGCCCTTCATCTGACACTTCAACGCTGAGCAGGCCCACGTTGTATTTTGCCATCACTTGTTGGCCGGCGCCAGCGGCATGGTAGAAGGCGTTGCTCAACGCTTCCTGAACAAAACGATAGAGCCCAATTTTAATCGGCAGAGATACTTGGGCCGGCAGGGTATTCAGACTCAGAGCCACGGTAGTGTTGGTTCTTCTTTCGTGGATGTGGACCACACGCGTCAGGGTGTCGGCCAGAGACAGGCTGTCAATTTGCGGCAAGCCCAACCCCGAGGCAGTGGCTCGCACTTCTTGCAAGGCATGGCGCATTGATCGCTGGATGGACTCCAGGTCGCCTTCATTGGAGTTTCCGGCTTTCCCGGCCGGCTCTGCCAGGTGTTCGGCGACACGGTCGAGCCGCAGAAGAGCCAGGCTGATATCCTGCGCCGGTCCGTCGTGAAGTTCGGCGCCGATGCGGCGCAGAAAGTGCTCGTTGAGGGCCGTGGCATTGTTGGTGGCCCGGCGCACCCGATCGTAAAGCTCCTCGTTCTGGGCCAGGGCGCTGGACAACTGCGACACCCGATTGTTCAATTCATTTTGCTGGCGGGTAATGATCCGATCGGCCAGATACATGAAGCCAACAAGCAGGAGATACACGGCTAGCATTATCAGGCCAACGGCCAGCCAGCTTCGCTGTTGGGCGGCGGCAATGTCCTTTTCGAGTTCGGAGACAGTAAAGTAAATTTCGGCATCGGCGATGATTCGGTTGGTGCCGTCTTGAAAGATGGGGGTGTAGATTTCAAACAGCCGCTTGAAACCCTTTCTCTCCACCAGGTTTTCTGCATCCTCAAGGTTGCTGATGTCGGCCGTGATTGCGCCCTGAAGGGACAGGGCGAGGTCCCCGTCGACCGGAAAAAATTGGCCTATCAACGAAGGTGAAGTGCTGTACAAGATTTGGCCATCTGTCCCCCAAACCTTGAATGAAACAATCTGGCGGTCCAAGACGATACTATTCGTGAGTTTGCTGAGCAAGGTGATGTGCTCTGGCAGGAGCGTTTCTCCCTGGTTAAGCTCCTGGAGGGCGGGGCTGACGAAGCTTTGCACATAGAGGGCGGTCGTAGCGCCTGTTTCGCGGATCACGCCGGCCTTGATTTGTTCCCCGGTCCACCATCCGATCCCGACCAACCCCAAGACTACAATGAACAGGCTGGTCAGCATGAATTGCTGAGTCAGCCTCAAAGGTTTCGCCTTATGTTCGGTGAACGGGCTGGTCAGCATGAATCGCTGAGCTAGACTCAAAGGTTTGGCCCTATGTTCGGTCTTCACCTCGCGCGTCCCTCCATCAAACTATATCTTACCATAGGGTTAAAATCGGAAATCAGAAAACTCGTAAGCACAACTCTACCTCAAATTTCATCAACCTTGCTTGTAAACGGGGAACGGGTGTCCAACCTTGCCACTCCTGGATTCCCGCCTACGCGGGAATGACTGTTTGATTTTGCGTTGGCCGGGCGGCATAGGCCCTGGATTCCCGCCTACGCGGGAATGACACCAGAGCGGTTTGCGTAAGCGTAAGATTGAGTTAACTTGGCTCTTCCGGCTTTAACGGGAAAGCGCCCCTGTCATTCTGAGC